>CALHAM010000025.1 GCA_937934275.1 uncultured Saprospiraceae bacterium
TCGCCCATGTTGCTGCCAAGGGCTAAATAAGCATTGATGTATTTGGCGTCTGTTCGTGCGGGCATAGAGCAAGATCGGGTTAGGAAAAAGAAAAAAGAAGTTTTAGAATGGCACACATAGTCAATCTTGTGAATGGGCAGCTCCCACCGCAGCAATGCAGTCTATCTCCACCGCACTGCCATAGTGCAAAGTGCCGCAAGGAATTACTGCTCGGGCAGGCCGATGTTCGCCCATGAACGCGGCATAGGCGGCATTGATGCGCGGCCACAGTGCTATATCGCTCACATAAACGTTTACTCTGAGGATCAGGCTGCGGTGACTTCCTGCCGCCTTCAGGATGGTTTCTACATTCTGTAAGCACAGTTGCACCTGCTCTTCCACACTGCCCAGTTGCACCTGCCCCTGCGCATCTATGGGCAATTGACCAGAGACATAGACCAGTCCTTCATGCACGACGGCGGGGGAATAGTGACCTTTAGGGATGGGAAGAGCAGAGGGCTGGAGGTACTCCATAGCGGATGTTTTGGAGGCAAAGGTAGACGAATGCATTGGCTAATACGGGAGAGCAGCAGGATTGCCGTCGGGCTGGATGTAGTAAAGCCGTTGTTTCGTCCTATAAATGCTCTAAAAAAGCCAATATGCCACACATACTCGCCTTGCATTTTTGCTTTAAACAAAAATAAGGAGAGCGTATGAAACAACACTATCAAATTTTAATTGTCGGTGGCGGTAATGCCGGTATTTCCCTGGCTGCTCAACTTTTTCGAAAGGATAAGAAGTTAGACATTGCCATCATGGATCCGGCAGACAAGCACTATTACCAGCCCGCATGGACGTTGGTGGGGGGAGGAGATTTCGATATTCGAGATACTGTCCGATCCGAAGCTGAGGTCATGCCACGCCAAGCAACGTGGATTAAAGAGGCCGCCGTGAAGTTTGAACCCGATCAGAACGCCGTCGTCAGTAGTGGAGGTACGCGCTACACTTACGACTACCTAGTCGTCTGCCCCGGTATTCAGCTAGACTGGCACAAGATCAAGGGTTTGGAAGGCAATTTGGGTAAAAACGGTATCACTTCCAACTACACCTTTGACACGGCACCTTACACGTTTGAGTGCATCAGAAATCTCAAAGGAGGTAAAGCCCTGTTTACCAATCCGAATACGCCTATCAAGTGCGGTGGCGCTCCGCAGAAGATTATGTATCTAGCATCCGACTACTGGCGCAAACATGGAGTGTTGAAAAACATCGAAGTGCACTTCTACTCGGGCGGTGGCGTCATCTTTGGGGTGAAGAAGTACGCAGAGACCCTGCAGCAGGTGATCAACCGCTACGGCATCAAGACCCACTACCTCCATAATCTGGTCGAGATTGATGCAGACAAAAAACAAGCTACCTTCGAGGTGTACAAAGACGGCCAGGTCGTGGACCGCGTTACCGACACCTATGATATGATTCACGTAACACCGCCGCAGAGCGCTCCCGATGTGATTAAGAATAGCCCGCTGGCGGTGCCGGGCAATCCATTAGGATGGGTAGATGTGGATAAGCACACCTTCCAGCACGTGCGCTATGCAAACGTGTATTCCATCGGCGACGCTTCCAGCACTCCTAATGCTAAGACGGGAGCAGCTATTCGCAAACAGGTGCCGGTGCTGGTTGAGCAACTTCTCGCGCAAATTGGCTCCGGTAGAGCCGCCTCGGCCCAGTACAATGGTTACGGCTCCTGTCCGCTCGTTACGGGCTACGGAAAACTGGTGCTTGCCGAGTTTGACTACAACAATAATCCGGTAGAGACTTTCCCCTTTGACCAGTCGAAGGAGCGCTGGACGATGTATCAGCTCAAGCGCCGTGTACTTCCTTGGTTATATTGGAACAAGATTCTGAAAGGGACCGCCTAATCGAGAAAGGCAAGGAGCTATGTCTGTTTGTTTTTTAGAGGTTGAAGAGGCAGGGTGTCGCCAGGCAGTTTAGGCTGGCGGCACTTTTTGCAATGGGCATCTATAAGCCAGAGCGGGCACAACGCCAAAAGACAGGCGCTACTCGTCCTGTCGTTTTTTGGGTATACCTTGGGTGAAAACCAAGAGAGAGAATTGCGTGTCGTTCAGTTCTCGGACGAGCGGCAGGATATTTCATTTAAAACTTGCGGCCATTGCGCACGCGGTTGACGAATGCATCTGCCAGTGCGGGGTTCGCGGCGATAATTTCGTACACCTCGCCATTAGGCATTTTCAGCTGCGTGTCTTTAGGTTTCAGCGCTAACAGCGCCTCGTTGAAGCGAACGCTGCTCGATATTACGTTTAATGCACCGGCTTGATAGCCGAAAAAATACCACAAGTCAGCCGATGCCTTAATGTACAGGTAGAAGCGGTCGTCGCGATTGCCGGGCATTTTATACTCTACGTAAGCCGTCAACATTTTTTGTATGGGTTCGCCGGCAATGGAGATGACGGGAATGCGGTCTTCTAAGCTGAGGAACGACTGATACTCAGGGTTCCAGATAACGGGGTGTCGGCCCAAGAGGAAGGTATACTTGTTGTCTTTGCGCGGTAGTTGCAGGAAGTTGCTGTTGAGGTTACTGAATGCTTCGACTAAGTCGGTGGAGTCTGCGACGAATTCACTAAGCGCTTGACGGTAAAATGCCTGCTGTGAATTGAACGGCGGCACTGGAGCATCGAAGCTGGAGGCCCGGATGTCGTTGAGCATCAGCTCTATGAGCACTTTAGGAATAGTTACTTCGATGCCGCTCATCAGTTCACCTGTAATAACGTATGCGGCTGTGTCTGGGATGTTGAGCTCTGTTTTCATGCGACCGGCCCCTTTAACTTTCATGAACTCTAAGCCGTGTCCTAGTTGGATAGGGCCTTCTGCAGAGAAAGTTCCGGTTCGGTTGTCGTAGGTGAGTTTAGGGCCGCGCAGTTGAGCCGCTGAAAAGATGCGCGCGGAGTCGCCGAAGATGAAGCGGTCTGTGTTAGGCTCATAGCGGAAGTAACCCTCTCCGTTGAAGATCACTCGGTCGAGCGCAGAGGTCGGCGGTTGTAGTAGAGAGGGATACAGTTGGCCTGTTTCGCGCGACTGGAAGAAGCCTATGCACAGAGGCTCTCCTTGACTATCTTTAGGTTTGGTAATTCGGATGATAGGGTTATTCTTGTCTACTTCTGAATAGATGGAAAACCAGGGGACTTTTGTAAAGTTGGTTTGGATTTGCGCCAGCCCTTCGAAGCGCAGGTTTTGCTGGTTGGCTTTGAGGATAACGGTGCCGGCGAAACGCGTTTTAATGTCGATGAAGAAGCTATCCCTAGCGCGCACTTCGCCTTGGGCTGTGGTCAGCACTTTTTTGGTAGCGGGTGTGCCCGGACCGTAGCGTTCACCTACGATGTTGTTGAAGAACACCTCTTGTTGGCGGCCGGGCAGGTTGTATTCGTAATAACCGGAAGCTTTATACTCTTTTCGGCCCAAGATGTTGACCGTGGCGCGGTTGATGGTGTGGTATCGGTTAGAGGTGTCGGCCAAGATGCGCGCCTCGAGGAGCGGTCGCATGACGCCGCCTGGGTCCACATCCACATTGCCGTCGGAGGGATAGATAAAGGCATCCGCAGATTTGATGACTTCCACGCCGCCCACTTTTAAGCGGCTGTTGCGCATATCGTATAGGGCTGTTTTACCGCGAAAGCTGAGGGTGTCTTGTTTAGGGTCAGTAGAGACGAAGTAGCCCAGTTCGCGTTCATCGCTTTTGAACGTTACCGTTTGTTCCTTCATGTCCCAGGTGAATTCGTTCATGGAGGTGCGGTACCGGTTAAGCGGCAGATCGGTATTGGCGTCGGCCGTGTTGGCTTTGAAGTCGCCCAGTTGGCGGTCGAAGTCCAGTTCACCGCGCACATTGCGCGAGTCGAAGACGATCCCTTGACCGTCCAATGCTTTGATCTGTAGGTCTGCCGTATCGGAGCTGGCCTGGAACGGTCCGTAGGAAATTACGCGTGCGGTAAGCCGCCCACCAAACCAGTCGAACTCACCGCGGCCTTTAAGGCCAGAAGGGGTGAGCACCAGCACTCCTTTGTGGTAGTAGCCCGGTTGGCGGAAGAGTTCAAAAGCTTTGGCTCGGCTTTCTACGTACATCGAGTCGCGGTAGGGCAGCCAGTTGACCTTGACATCTTCGCCTTTTGCCTGGGGCACTTTGACCTCGCTCTTGCGGTCTTCCTCCATGAAAAAGCGCCGTGCGGTGCAGGTCATCTGTTTAGGGCGAAAGATGATGTCTTCCGACTCGATGTTGGCCGTGAGGTACTGTACGGTTCCGATGCCCAAAAAGCCTCTGTTACTTAGGTCAATTTTTCCCGTGTAGTTGCCGCGCTGCTGATAGACCGGATAGCCCTTAGGCGGTGTTTGGTGAATGAAGCCAAAAGAGCGGTCGTGTTCGCGTACGAGGATAGTCTCGCGGAAGGGGGCGAAAATCTCGGCCGAGGTCATCTCGCCTTTAAAGCGCAAGCGGTCGGCAGTATAGCTGTCTAAACCGTTGAAGGTGAAGGGGTCTAACTTGAAATAGAACGAATCGCGTCGGTATACACCGCCTTGGATGGTCGAGTCATCGTAAAACACAAACGAGTGTTTCTTAGACTCGAGCGATGGGAAGATATCGATGTCCACCTTGCCCGACTTGTTGTTGGGAGCATCGACCAGCAAGAAGCCCGACACCTTTTCGATGTAAGAATTCATAGCATCGGCAATGGGGTTGCCCTTTTCATTGGTTTTGCCGGTGGGCAGGTAGAAATGCAGGCGCCGCACGGAATCGAATTGCACGTGGAACCGTTCATAATTGAAATACATACTATCGCCTAAGAAGACAGCAAAGCCCGCGAAGAGGCGCCCCCCCATGCGCATGTCACGGTTTTCGAGCAGAGTAATCTTTTCGTTGGGTACGATACCGACGCGTTGGCGTTCGCTTAGTTCCACACTGGAGACGCCTCTGACCGCCGTCTCTTTCGTCTTTAGATCCAGTGTAGCACCTGGCCCACTGCTTTCGTTTGCCTGAATTTTGATGGCATCGTAGTCGCGTTTGCCTTGGCTGGCGAGCGCATATAGGGCTAATTTGGGGCGCGGCTCAATTTCGTGGCGCTGAAAGTTGTAGTTGATGAAGCCCTTGGCCACCATTTCGGCCAGTAGGGTTTGGATGCTCGAGTAGTCGAATTTAGGATCGAGTGCGCGAGCAAAGACGTCGTCTGAAACGATCTTGGTCATGCGCGTGCTGTCCCAGGGCGTTTCTTCTACCAAGCGGTGGAGCACGGCGATAGGGTTGACGCTGGTAATGTTTTGCATGCGCACGTATTCGGCGGGGTCGAAGCGATTGCTGCTTTCAAATTCCACCTTTTGTGCGCCGCCTTTGATGCCCGCAATGCTAGAGGAAATCTCCAAAGAGTCCTTGAGCACATGCCAAGCGACTTTCTCCGCGTTGAGGTTCATGTTGTAAAACGAAGAAAAGAACGGATTTCGCTCAGGCCCTTTTTGCCCGCGGGTCAGAGTAATGATCTGCTTAGGGATATCTAAGCGAAAATTGACCGCTGGGTGATAGATGCTGTCTTTATCCATGAAAAGACGGGCCGTAATGCCTTCGGCGATGACGCTCTCCTCGCGGCGGATGATGAACAAGTCGCCCACACCATAAAAAATTCGCTCGCGCTTGTGGTTGTACACCGTTAGGCGTGCAGGTTGTCCTCCCGACCCGTACCCATATACCGAGCGGCCCTCTATGCGGAAGCCCCCTTCATACTCAATGCCCTCTCCGATGCGCGTAATTTTAAGCGTGCGCTCGAAAGACTCGAATTTCGGATATTCTACCGTCATGCCCTTCGTCAAGACAACCACGTTTTCCTCCACCTTGCCCCACAGGCTGCGATGAGGAAAAAGCACTGGGTAGAAAAACTCCGCCGAGTCGCAAGTAAACATAGGCTTTTTGGCTTCTACAGTATAGTTCGTTAGCCGAGCATAAACGGTAGAGTCCAAGCCCGTGCGTGTCCAGCCCAATTTGCCGCCCACGCCGCGCCAGGTTTCCTCGTAAGGATAATAGATGCCCGACGTGTTCTGGATAAGCGTAGAGTCGTTTTTGCGCACACCCACTAAATCGACGTTCTGACAGCGCAAGATGGGAGTTTGATTTTCAAAAGCAAAGTCTATTTGCCCTCCTCGCACTTTCCAAACAATAAGACCTGCTTCACGCGCCCAAAAGGCGCGCTGGCTCAGAAAGTCGGCCGAAAAGTCTAAAATCTGAGCAATGGGTTTGGTGCGTCCTTTCTCAATGGCCGCAATGGCCGTTTCCAAATACGTATGCCATTGCCGAAACAGGGTAGAGTCGCCCTTTTCTTTGGCGGTCGTTAGGGCGTTGAGGTAAGTTTTGTAATAGGGGAAAGCGCTCAGGCGTTGTTCGGCCAGCAGGTTGCAGAGGCGAATGACGCCGGCCATGTCGTCGGCTGAGTACAAGCCACTGCGGTATTGTTTTTTAAACACCGCAAATGCCTCTGCCATGTCGGGTCGTTTTGAGGCGTTCATGAATTGGTCTAACTTCTCTACGAACTCATTGGGGGTTTCGGGGAATGCCGTTACCTGCGCGTGTAAGCGCAAACCAAACCAGACGAGCACCACAAGGACAGTTAGTATGGATTCTTTCATGGCCAAAAACAAATCGTAAAGGTGAACCAAGATGGCATGGGAAACGGAAATCCCGCGGCTGAAAGTACGCATATTGCCGTAGGTTGATGGGGCAACGACGGCGAAAGCGGTGCCTGCGACGGCAAAAGGCACAAATAGTCAACTTTTTGGATGCACCTCACTCCTTGGCAAAAGTTAGGCAAAGCCATTGCCCTCGTTCGTTGCGTTTTTGAAGGGTCAAACCGGCTTGCTCAGCGGCGGCCTCTACCGTATCGGCGTCTGAAAGGAGAATGCCCGACACGAGCAGCCATCCACCGGCGCACAAGCGCCTGCCCAAATCGGGCATTGATGCCACAAGGACGTTGCGGTTGATGTTGGCCATGATGCCGTCGAAAAGGCCGTCGGGCACGGCCTCCAGTCCACCCCACAAGGCTTGCACGCGGTCGGCAACGCCGTTGAGAAGGCTGTTCTCCTGAGTGCTTCGGAAGGCCTCCTCCTCAATATCTACTGCGGTGACCTGGGAAGCGCCCAACCGAGCGGCCAAAAGAGCCAGCACGCCTGAGCCGGAGCCAAAATCCAGCAGACGGGCCTGCGCACAAGGTAAATCGCGCAAGGCGCGCAAGCACATCCACGTCGTCTCGTGGTGACCTGTGCCAAAGGCCATTTTAGGCTCGATAACTAGTTCGTGTGTTACTCCCTTCACGGGAGCGTGAAAGGGCGCGCGCACGGCGCAGAAGTCTTCCACAACGACGGGTGAAAAGTTCGCTTCCCAGATGACGTTCCAGTTTTGCGCAGGCAGAAAATGCGCCTTCCATGCAAAGGGAAACAGCAGCTGAAGGTTTGCTAAAAGGGCCTCCGCGTTGCACTGGTGGCCCGGTACATCCGGCAAATAGGCCTCGAGGCCTTCCTCGGTTTGTTCAAAACAGGTAAAGGGAGCCTCCGACAGGTAGGCCAGCAGGATTTCTGCCGTAGTGCCATCCGTTTGAAGGCTGTATTTCCAGTAGTTCATCGGCGCTTCAGAGCAGTTTGAGCAGTTCCTCCTCGAGGTTGGCTCGCGGGTTGATGGCGGCGATGTTGCCGTTGCGGTCTACCAGGAATGTGGCAGGGATAGCGTTGACGCCGTACAAACGCGCGGGCGCAGAATTCCAGAATTGCAGGTCGCTCACGTGGTTATCCCACACCAAACCATCTTGCTTGATGGCGGCCACCCAGGCGTCTTTTTGGCCTGGGCGGTCGAGGGATACGCTGTACACCTCGAAGCCTCTGTCCTTGTATTTGTGGTAAATCTCCACTACGTGTGGGTTAGCCATGCGGCAGGGGCGACACCAGCTGGCCCAAAAATCGATAAGCACCACCTTTCCGCGCAGCGACGAGAGGGAGCGAACTTTGCCGTCTGGGCCGGGTAGGCTGATTTCAGGAGCGGGTTGGCCGATGCGAATAGGCCCGGCAGCTTGTGCTTGCTGCATCTGTTGGATTTGCTGCTCAACATTGGTCGTGATTTGGGCAAATTGCTCCGCATACACATTGCTGGGCATGGCGCTCGAAAGTGCTGCACTGGCTGTTTTGAAGTCGTCCAGGTGCTCGCCCGCATTGCGCCCCATGAGTTGCAGGGTGAAGAATGCCCGCATCAGCGGCGAGCAGGCGCGTTGCACAAAGTCTTTTGCCATCGTCGGCGAAATTTGCCCAGCCCGTATCATATCCTGCACTAAGCGAGCATAGCAGGCCATGGCATCTGAGCCTTCTACCAGTATTTCCAGGCGGTCTATGGTTTCTAAGTCGCCCTTGAACGATACTTTTTCTTCTTTGCCGTCCAATACAAAGAACATTCTCCGGGCGCCTATCGTCAGGCGGTAAATGCCTGCCGAAAACGCCTGTTTTTGCTCAATAGTAAAATTCCCTTCGCCATCGCATGAGACTCGCCCCAGCGCGATGGGCGGCGTATTTTGGTCGAAGAAGACCTGTTCCAGCAGCACCTGCATGTTGCCGGCCTTTGCAATAGAGCCTTTAAAAGTGTAGGTTTTGTCGTTCGAGCAAAAGCTAAAGACAAAGGTTGGAATCAGAAGCCAAACAGCAATTTTGAACAGCTTTTTCATTGCTTACGATAAAGTTTTTTCGTCAAGAGTATTGACTGCCATTAGGCTGCGTTTGCCCGCCCGAACAGCAGTGCGAGTTAGTGCATAATTTCCTCCAACCGATGTTCGTAGGTGTCGGCCCATTCACGCACTGGTCCCCAGTCAGTGTTGTCGATGTACACGCGGTCGCCTCGCACTTCACCTATGCGAGTGAAGGGTTGTTGACATTCGCATAGGAAACGCTCAAATGCCTCTATTCGTTCGGGCGCTACGCTTACCACGACGCGGCTTTGTGCTTCGCCAAAGAGCCAGGCATCTTTGCGGAGGCCGGCCGGGCTGCTGACGGTAAAGCCCAGTGTTCGCGGCATTGCGCATTCCATAAGTGTTACGAACAAACCGCCATCCGATACGTCGTGTGCGCTGCGCACCAATCGTTCAGCGATGAGTTGGCGCAGTGTTGTTAGCAGGTGGTATTCCTCCTCCAAGTCGAAATACGGGCAAGGGCTGTGCTCTACTTGGTGCACTTCACGCAGGTATTCGCTGCTGCCCAAGTCATTGCGGGAGTGGCCCAACAAGTAGATTTGATCGCCTTCGGCCTTGAAGTCGAGCGTCATCAACTGCTCCCAGTCGTCGAGGATGCCCAGCATACCGATGGTCGGCGTGGGGTATACGGGTATTACTTTGCCGTTTTCCGTGTATTGGTTGTAGAAGCTGACATTGCCGCCCGTAACAGGAGTATTGAGTTTTCGGCAGGCATCGCCCATACCTCGAATAGCCTGAGCGAACTGGTAATAGACTTCTGGATGGTAGGGGTTGCCAAAGTTGAGGCAGTTGGTAATGGCTACGGGAGTGCCTCCCGCGCAAGTGATGTTTCGCGCGGCCTCGCAAACGGCGATCATAGCTCCGCGGTATGGGTCGGCATACACATAGGCTGAGTTGCAATCCGTTGTCATGGCCAGTGCTTTACGCGTGCCCTTGACATAGACTACCGCTGCATCGGCCGGGCGATTGGTCGTTACGGTGCTTGTGCGCACCATCGAATCGTATTGGCGTGTGATCCAGCGCTTTGAGGCAATGTTGGGCGAAGCCCACAGCTGCTGGGCGGCCTTGCGTAGGTCGGTTGGCTCCGGGATGTCTTCCAAGCGGAAGCGCGCGATATCGGCCAGGTAGGCAGGCTCGCGCTGTTCGCGCACGTACACAGGAGCACCTCCTCCTAGCACTAGGGACTGGGCCGGCACTTCGGCGACCTTCTCGCCGTGCCAATAGTATTCTAATAGGCTGCCCTCGGTCGTTTCACCAATGCGCTCGCAGGGCAGATCCCATTTGTCGAAAATAGCCTTCAGGACGTCTTCCTGGCCGGGCTTACAAACGATGAGCATGCGCTCCTGGCTTTCCGAGAGAAGGATTTCCCACGCCTTCATGTTGGCTTGGCGCTGTGGAACCTTATCTAAATCTATGCGCATGCCGCAGTGGGCGCGGGCACTCATCTCCGAGGTAGAGCAGGCGATGCCAGCTGCACCCATGTCCTGCATACCGACGATGGCGCCGGTTTTTATGGCTTCTAAAGCAGCTTCCAACAGCAGTTTTTCCTGAAACGGGTCGCCCACTTGTACGGCGGGCAGGTCTTCGTGGCTGTTTTCAGTTAGATCAGCAGAAGCAAAAGTAGCGCCGTGGATGCCGTCTTTGCCTGTAGCAGAGCCTACAATAAAGACTGGATTACCCGGTCCGCCGGCAGTGGCGCTTACGGTCTCCCCTATGCGCACGATACCTACCGACATGGCATTAACCAGTATGTCGTGATGGTAGCAGTCGTAGAAGTAGACCTCGCCGCCCACAGTAGGCACACCAAAGCAATTGCCGTAGTCGCCTATGCCTTTGACGACACCCGCAATGAGCCGCTTCATGCGCACATTGTCGGGCTTGCCGAAGCGCAGGCTGTTGAGTGCAGCAATTGGGCGCGCACCCATGGTAAAAATATCGCGGTGGATACCGCCTACACCAGTAGCCGCTCCCTGATAAGGCTCGATAGCGGAGGGGTGGTTGTGGCTTTCAATCTTGAAAGCGCAAGCCCAACCTTCACCAATATCCACTAAGCCAGCGTTTTCTTCACCTGCGCTAACCAATAAGCGCCCGCCGCTGCGGGGCAAGGTCTTGATTTGTAGGATGGAATTTTTGTAAGAACAGTGTTCACTCCACATCACTGAGTAAAGCGACAACTCTGTAAAATTGGGTGTTCGACCTAAAATTTCGATAATCTTTTCGAACTCCTCAGGAAGAAGACCAAGACTTTTAGCGGTTTCTACGGTAGGTAGCGGCTCTGCGGTAACCATGGAACGTTAAAGTTGAGGTATGCTCAAAAGCGCCGCAAAGGTAGCGAAGCTCATTGGGCTTGCTTCATCTTCTCTTGTTTTAGGTCAATAAGCCGGCGCATAGTTTTGAGCCGCTTGTTCTCTAAAAGGTTGGGTATTACTCATCAAAGCCGGAGGCTGAGCTCAAATTAAGTCGCGCAAGACTATCGCTTTTTTTAAGCGCTCTTCACCGCGTTGTATGGTTAGGCGGATTTTTTTACCGGGTTTTCGTTGCAGAATATTCATCACGTCGGTCAGCGTGTAAAAGTGCGCTGGTGTGTTCCCAATGCGCACGATTTGGTCACCTGGCCGTATATCCGCTTCGGCGGCTGGAGAGTTGTCGAGCACATGTTGCACGATGAAGTCGTTTAGGCGTGGGCCATGAGCCAATACGACTATACCACTGCGGTCGTAAGTGAACTTTTCATGAAAATGGCGTGCGGGTTTGAGCCAAATTTGGCTGTTATAATAGTCTAAGATGACGTGAAAGCGATGGAGAATGGCGTTGCCAATAAGGCCATCTCGCTGGTTGAGATATTCTAAATTTTGGGCGGTGTCCAATTCTTGGAAATACGTGATAACGCCGGTTTGGGTGAGTTCGCCCAATTCGAGCTGATGGACTCGTCCGGTGAAACCTTGCAAAAAGCCGCCTAATCCAAGGCCGATGCTGGTGGGAATGACTCTTTCGGGTGGGCGTACGAAAGGATGCGAATTGCTGTACATGAGCAGGGGCATGCCTGCACCCGTGTCTATGAGGAGCTTTACTGAAGTGGCTACTTCTGCTGTGGGGTGCAGCGTAGTGCGTACGTACATTTTGTTTCGAGCAATCTCTACGGGTATGGAGGTGTAGCCGCGTTCCTTGAGTTGAAACCATTTGCGGTCGTGCAGGGTGATGATTTGCCGGTCGTAATTGATCTGGATGATGAAGCGCGAGAAAGCATTGGCTGAAAGAATGCCGTGTACGAGGATTCCTGTGAATTCTTCGAAGCGCAGATAATCTTCTTGCAACACGAGGATGTCCTCGCCCTCAGAGTAAACTTTGCCGGGAATTTCGAATGGAACGCGTCGCACCAGATAAGCAGTGAGCACGGATTTTAAGTCGGAACCGGCTACCTTGAACTCCCGCTCGTAGCGCACGCCGAGCAGGTCTGTTACCTCGCGTTTAGTGATGATGGTGTGTTCGGCACCGGTGTCAAAAATAAACTTGAGCGGCAAGACTCCACCAAAGCGCACCGACAAAATGATAAAGTTATTGGCGTATTCAAAGGGAATTTCCACACTTTTATGGTCGCCCACTAAAGTATAGCCATACTGGGCATCTCCTCGAGAGGTGGCTAGGAGCCACAGACAAAAAGCCCCCAAAATGAGTTTTTGGTGCGACATATAGCAGTTTAAAAAGTCAGGTTTTGACGATTGCCGGGCGCTGTGAGATCTCGTGATAGCAGAAGACACCCTCAGCGTAATAATGGCAAACAATGCTGCGACGAGTGGCGTCGGCTCGAGTGATGGGTTTACCGCCGTGCAGAAGATTAGCATGCCAAATGAGCACATCGCCACGCCGAGCCAAATGCAATTTTTGAGACAAGTTGTGTTTTCGGACGAGGGCTTCGATGTGGTCTTCGTAACGGCGATTGCTGTGGCGTCCTATAGTGAAGCGCGTATTGCCAGAGGGGTAATCGGCGGTAGTAACGTAAGGGAGGCGGTGACTGCCAGGGTAGTAAAAAAGCGGACCACTGTCTTCGGTACAGTCCTCCAGCGCTGTCCAGGTGGCAATGAGGTAGCCCGGTGGCATGGTTGTCATGTGGATGGAGTCGGAATGGGCGCGTTGTTCGCTGCCTTGTATGAAGCTAAGCGACTGGAAGGGTAGGGCGGGTTTGCCCAGCAAGAAGGACAGCAGCTGCAACAGCTGTGGGTTTCGGAAGAAGCGCTCGTTGGCCAGCGCACTCCGCTCGTGAATGTTGAAGATTTTACGACCCGTATAGTTGAAGCCCACCTGACGGCTGTTCAAGAGACGATCTACTTCGGCATTGAGCGCCTCGGTTTCTTCTAGTGTGTAAAAGGCCTCCAAAACACAATAGCCCTCGCGCACGAATTGACGCGCCTGCTCTTGCCAGGCAAGAGGCAAGCTGCTAAAATTAGGGTGATTTTCTAAGCGCTCGAGGGCGTCGGGTTGATCTAACCAGGGCAGTTCGGTTTTCGATGCGTTCTTGAAATCGGCACTGCCAATGGGCAGTAGCACGCTCTTGCGCACGCCGAAGCGCCGATAGTATTGGCGGTTATGCTTCAAATAGCGGTAGTTTAGGGCATTATTCAATACGTAAACCGCTTTCAGCTGGCGCAAAAAACCGCGATATCGCTCGAAAAGTCGTTGAAGCATAAAAAGTAGTACGAGGGTTGATCTCAAGCCTTAAAACAAAGCCGGAATGTAAAGGTATGGGTATCCTTTACATTCCGGCACAAGCCAGTATATCCGCATTTTTTATTGGGCCATATCCCGCACCAGCAGTCGGAATCCGTTGCCGTGGATGTTCACGATCTCGATAGCCGGATCTTTCGACAAGTATTTGCGCAATTTGGTGATAAATACGTCCATGGAGCGCGCCGTGAAGTAGTTGTCTTCACGCCAGATTTTGATGAGGGCCTCAGAACGCGGCATGACGTCGTTGATATACTTGCAAAACATGCGCAGCAACTCTGACTCTTTTGGGCTAAGTTTCCACTGATTTTCTTCGCCCGGGAGCGCGTCGGTATAGGTCAGCAGGCGCAGCGGATAGTTGAAGTGGTATTTGCCGATGATGAATTCTTTTTGTTCGTCGCGCGGGTCGGGGGCTTTGCGCGTGCGTTTGAGCACCGCTTGGATGCGCAGAAGCAGCTCTTCAGAGTTAAAAGGCTTAACAATGTAGTCGTCGGCGCCAATCTTGAAGCCGTGCAGTACATCCTCTTTAAGAGTTTTAGCCGTCAAGAAAATGATTGGAGTTTCGCAGTTGCGCTGCCGTATTTCTTGGGCCAACGTGAAGCCGTCTTTGCGCGGCATCATTACGTCTAAGACGCACAGGTCGTAGTCGTTTTTTTTGAAATGTTCCCATCCGGCCACGCCGTCTACCGCTAAGTGGACTTCGTAGCCGTTCATCTCGAGGTAAGACCGAAGGACGTCGCCAAAGTTCAGGTCGTCCTCTACGAGCAGGATTTTGTACTTCACGTCTGACATAAGGAACCGGTTTGTTGCTTGTTGTTTAGCGTGTGGAATTGGATAAGAGATGATTAAAGTTAAGAGCGCAACGTTCGGGTCTTATAACGCATCGCTATTGAGATACAGTATTTACATCGAGCGCTTCCTTGCGTTTCATTGGCAAAGCTGCTGCAGCATTGTACTTTAGCGCCCGCTATGGCAAAACCAGTGCGCAAACCTAAGGGCCGTTCGAGGGCCGTTTTGGCAGTTCCGCAGCAGGCGTCGTCGTTGAGCGAGGGCGCGTCTGTTCCGCCCTTTTTCCGCAATGCGGCTTTGCAAACTGCCCTGCTTTTTGTCTTTGCCTTGCTGTTGTATGCCAATACCCTAACTCATGGTTTTGTTCAGGACGATGCTATCGTTATCACAGACAACATGTTCACCACGCAGGGTGTTCGAGGCATTCCGGGTATTTTGACGAAGGATACTTTTTTTGGCTTTTTTAAGGTAGAGGGCAAGGAAACACTGGTTTCGGGTGGTCGTTACCGTCCTCTAACGTTAGTGGTGTTTGCCTTGGTGTATGAGGTCTTTGGTGCAACGCCTTTTCCTTATCACTTGCTGGCGGTGCTGCTGTACGCCGCCACGTGTGTGCTGCTGTACCGAGTATTGCTGTTGCTGTTGCGCAGGGATGAGGCGAGGCGCTCGCAAGCATTTTTAGTGGCTTGGATGGCAGCGCTGTTATTTGTGGCACACCCTATTCACACGGAGGTAGTGGCTAATATCAAAGGTTGCGACGAGATTGGGGCGCTATTGGGTAGTCTGGGAGCGCTATGGCTTACGCTGCGCTACGCAGACTCAGGGCGTTTTGCTTGGGCCGTGTTGGCGGGGGTCGTGTTTTTCCTCGCTTGCCTTTCGAAGGAGAACGCTGCTACGTTTATTGCTGTCATTCCGCTGGCGCTGTGGTATTTCCGCGCTATGAAGGGCGCGGCTGTTGTACGGGCAACGCTGCCCGTGTGGGTGGGTTTTGCGGTGTTCTTCGTGCTTCGCGGCGCTATTTTGAACTGGAAGTTTGGCAGTGCGCCACTGGAGTTGATGAACAATCCGTTCCTCAAAATTGAGGGCGACCGATGGGTGCCGTTCTCGGCGGCGGAGAAGTTGGCGACCATTCTGTTTACTTTGGGTAAGTACGTGCAGTTGTTGGTATGGCCGCATCCGCTGACGCACGATTATTATCCGCGCTTTATCGGCATCAAAACGTTTTCGGATTGGAGCGTTATAGGCAGCGGGCTATTGTATATACTTCTGCTGTGGCTGGCGATTCGGGGTTTGCCCAAACGCGAACCAGCGAGTTTTGGTGTGTGGTTTTACCTGCTGACTATTAGTATTGTATCGAACTTAGTATTCCCCATCGGCACCAACATGGGCGAGCGCTTTGCCTTTATGCCGTCGGTGGGCTTTTGTTTGGCCGCTGCAGTGTTATTGGCGCGCCTCCCCGGCTGGAAAGTGTCCGTGGGTACCACACTGGGTATTACCGCGCTGTTTTCCGCGCTTACGCTGTTGCGCAACCCGGCGTGGGCGAGCAATGAGCGGCTCTTTTTTACCGATGTGAAAACTTCGGTGAACAGTGCTAAAATCAACAACGCCTGCGGTGGTGCGTTGTTTGAAAAAGCCCAGACCGAACAGGACTCGCTCAAACGGGAGGCTCTGTTCCGGCAATCCTTGGAGTACGCCAATCGAGCGCTGAGCATTTACCCCAATTACAAAGATGCTGTGGTTACACGAGCGGGCTGTCGGTTTTACCTCAAAGATTACGACGGTGCCGTAGAGGACTATCGCCTGGCCGTGTTACTTTCCAATCAGGATGAGCGCATGCGCGTCTATTTGGCGCTGGCTCTTCGCGAAACGGGCAAGTATTACGGCGAAAAACGCGGCGATTTGGCCAAGGCCCTACAGTACTTACACGAGTCGCACCAGGTCAATCCTGCCGATCCAGAAACCGTGCGCCTGCTGGGGGTTGCATACGGCGTGCAAGGGCAGGCGCAAAAAGCACTCGAGTGGTTTCAGAAAGCGGTGGAGATGTCGCCAGAAAATGCCAGTTACCTCTTCGACCTGGGCACGGCCTATTACCTTGCTGGCGATAAAGCGAAGGGAGAAGCGTATCGGAAGCGCGCCTTAGAACTTGACCCGGAAGTCATCAAGCAAAAGTGACTATCTATTCTTGAGACGTATAGAATTGCCGCAACGGCATTTTTTTACCTTTGCCGCGCCAAAAGCTGCTCAATCTTCGTTGGAGAGAGTCTCGAACTGGTCTTCATCATTCCCTTATAAGCAACAGCACACATGTACCGTTTCACGTTTTTGCTCCTTTTTTTCTCGCTTTTTACAGCAGCTGCCGTTGAGGCTCAAACGTACAAGTACGGCCATCTCAACTTAGGAAACCTGTTGGAGGAATTGCCCCAAACGGCTGAAGCAGAGGCTAAACTGCGCGTTGTCGCCGACAGTCTTAACCGCGTAGATAGCCTCATGACCGCGGAGTTTCAGGCGGCTTACCTAAAGTTGAAAAAGGAATACGACGAAGGGATGCTCACCCCCATCCAGGTGCAGCAACGCCAGGTTGAACTGGAAAAACAGCGCGATAATATTCAGAACTTTGAGGAAGGAGCGCAACGCCTGCTGGAGGCCAAACGGGCCGAATTATTGGAACCCATCGTCAGGCGAGTTAATGACGCTATTCAGGCCGTGGCCAAACGCGAAGGCTACGCTATGATTTTTGATATCGGCTCGGGTGCCTTATTGTTTGCGCTTGAGACCATCGATGTTACGGCGTTGGTGCGCAAAGAACTGGGCTTACAGTGAGCGCTTTTTCCGAGATTAGTACACTTCACAACAACAAATCACACATGGCGCGAAGGGTGCCAGTGGAGGCTTCGAACAAGCCGAGATAATCTTCCTTTTTGGTATGAATACATCGTTTCAAACGCTGAATAACCTAACGGGTTGGTTGGTTTTTGCTGTTACTGCTCTGGTTTTAGGGGCTTCGGTAGAGCCGACCGGTAGTCTTTGGGATTGTGGCGAGTTTATCGCGGGCGCTTACAAACTACAGGTGGTCCACCCGCCAGGAGCGCCAATTTTCTTATTGGTCGGGCGCCTGTTTGCTTGGTCAGCCGAAATGTTGTCGGATAATCCGTCGGATATCGCCTATGCCATTAACCTCTTGTCGGCCCTGTGCACGGCCTTTGCCGCCATGTTTATCGCCTGGAGCACGACTATCCTGGCGCGTTTAGCGCTAATTGGCCGAGAGGAGGCTCCTAATAGCGCTCAAACAATAGTTATTCTCGGTTCGGGTGTCGTCGCAGGCTTATGCACAGCTTTTGCCACGTCGGTGTGGTTTTCAGCGGTTGAAGGCGAGGTATATGCCATGTCTACGTTCTTTACCTGCCTAACCCTGTGGGCCACGCTAAAGTGGTACCAGTTGCCTGATACGGCAGAGGCGGATCGTTGGCTGGTGTTTGCTTTTTACAGCATCGCGCTTTCTATCGGAGTACACTTGCTTAGCCTGCTGACCCTTCCGGCGCTGGCCTTGTTTTATTATTTTAAGAAGGTGTCTCGCCCGACGTTTTGGGGCGCCGTCGCTGCGTCTTTTATAGGTGTTGTCTTTATCTACTTCATTCAGAAAGCCATCATCGCGGGCATTCCTGCGCTCTGGGCGAATTTAGATCTTCTTTTTGTCAATGTTTTTGGCTTGCCGTTCCACACCGGATTAATTGCTGTGGCACTGATATTTGGAGGCCTTCTCTACGTGCTTTTGCGCTATGCACACAAGACTGAGAACAGTTTACTGCAACGAGTTACAGTCATGATTGGTGTGGTGGTCATTGCCTACACGGCTTATGGGATGGTTGTCCTGCGCGCTAATGCCAACCCGCCCATCAACATGAATGATCCCTCCGATGCCATGCGGTTGCTGCCTTACCTCAACCGCGAACAGTATGGCGAGCGACCCCTACTGCGAGGGCCGCACTTCGATGCCCGACCTGTTGGCATCAAGAGTGTGCCTCGCTATGGGCGTGTAGGCAAGCGCTACGAAATCGTGGATGAGAAAATGGACTACGAGTATGCACCGGGAAGTCAGTCCTTATTTCCACGAATGGGCGACTACTCGCAAGGCCGCCCGCAGCTCTATCGCCAGTGGATCAACAAGCCCACCGGTGAACCCAACTTTGTAGATAACCTAAAGTTCTTCTTCCGCTACCAGCTCAATTGGATGTACCTGCGGTACTTCATGTGGAATTTTGCTGGGCGTCAAAACGGCGAGCAAGGCCTGTATTCGTGGGACCCTACCTCAGGCAACTGGATTAGCGGCATTGACTTTTTGGATAAAAACCGTATCGGCAGTGTGCGCGACATGCCTGACCACATGAAAAACAATCCAGCCCGAAATACCTATTACTTTATTCCGCTCCTTCTGGGGCTTATCGGGCTAGCTTTTCACTACAAGCGTCGCCCGCGCGATTTTGCAGCGCTTATGGTGTTGTTCCTCATTACCGGGGTAGGTATCATCATTTACTCCAACCAGCCGCCCAACGAGCCGCGCGAGCGCGATTACGTGCTGGTAGGCTCCATCTTCACCTTCGCCATCTGGATTGGGCTAGCTGTGGTTGCCCTATACGATCGCCTGACGGAAGGACTAAGGCTGCCTGGTGCGCCTGCGGCAGTGCTTGCTTTTGGCTTATCGCTGTCGGCGCCCTTGTTGATGGTTACTCAAAACTGGGATGACCACAGCCGCGCTAAGCATTATGCAGCTCGAGATTATGCCAGCAACTTTCTCAATTCTTGTGCCCCCAATGCCATCATCTTCACCTACGGCGACAACGATACCTATCCGCTGTGGTATTGTCAGGAAGTAGAGGGCATCCGCACCGATGTGCGCGTAGTCAATCTTTCGCTCATTGCTGTGGACTGGTACATCGCTCAGTTGCGCCGCAAGGTGAACGACTCGCCGCCCATCGATATGGTGATTCCGCAAGAGCAATTGCGCGGCTACAAGCGCGTGCAAGTGCCTTTCTTCAACCCGCGTGGGGAAAATCCGGAAATGACGCTGACGGATTTGCTCAAGTTTGTCGGCGAAGACCATCCGGTGCCTGCCCAAGGCGGGCGCGATTTTGACTCGTATGTGCCCACGAATCGCGTAGTTATCCCTATAGATAAGCAGGCTATGATCGCCAATGGTTTGCTCGATCCTAACGAGCCTAACGTTGTGGATACCATTCGCTTCAGCTTGGGCGATCGCTCCTATCTCATCAAGGATGACCTTGCTATTCTCAACATTATTGCCGCTAACCTGCATAAGCGGCCCATCTACTGGGCCGTTACAGTGCGCGACGACAAAATTTTGGGCCTCAACAACTTCCTCCAATTGGAAGGGTTGGCTTTGCGCTTGGTCCCCATTCAGTCGCGCGGCGAAGGGGGAGCCTTCGGTAGCATCATTGGCAGCGGGCGCGTAGCTACCGATATTGCCTACGACAACATTATGAACAAATGGCGTTGGGGCAACTTCGACAAAGAGTGCACCTACGTCAATCGTTCCTACATGCCCAGCCTTCAAACAATGCGCGTGTCGATGATTCGCTTGGCGCGCAACTTAGTGCTCGAAGGCAAAAAAGATAAGGCTGAAGCGCTGGTGGATCGCTACTTCGAGGTCTTTCCGGAATGCAACTTCCCCTACGACCAGTTCGCCGCTTACATGGCCGATATTTATGCGCGAATCGATAATAAACAAAAAGCCGCCGAAAAAGTGCGCGCCATAGCCCGCACGCAGGAGGGTATTCTGCGCTTCATCAATGCTCAACCTGAGCACATCAAAAAGGGCTATGATCAGGAGTTCCGTTTTGCTGCTAGCACAGCCCAAACGCTGATGACCATCGCGCAGTCGATGCAGGATACAGCGCTTTTCGAGGAATTGCTCAAACAGTTTGATCCATATGTACCAGAATTGACCCAGATGATGATGCCGACGATACCAAGCGAATAAAGAAGGCTATGAGCCGTATTGTTGCTATTGATTTTGGGTTGAAACGCACCGGTATTGCAGTTACCGATCCCCTAAAAATTATTGCCAGTGGGCTGACTACACTGCCCAGTGCTGAGGTATTGGCTTTTTTAAAGCAATATTGTGCCGAAGAACCGGTTGAGTGCTTTGTTGTGGGTTTGCCGTTGTATCCCGATGGCAACCCGGCTCAAATTGCCGAGCAGGCCGATGCTTTTGCTCAACAACTGCGCCGGCAATTCCCAGATAAGCCTGTCTTCCGACAAGACGAGCGCTATACTTCTACCGAAGCGAAACGCATCCTCCTGCAAAGCGGGGCTAAAAAGCAAAAACGACGCGACAAAGCGGTGGTGGATAAAATCGCTGCAGCACTTATCCTCGAACAATTTATGCAAGAGCATTACTGGAGAAAGTCATGATACTGCCCATATATGCCTACGGCCAGCCGGTGCTAAAAAAAGTAGCTGCACCCATTAGTCCTGACTATCCCGGCCTGCATGAGCTCATTGCTAACATGTGGGAAACCATGTATCACGCCGAAGGCGTGGGGCTGGCTGCCCCCCAAATAGGTCTATCCATCCGGCTTTTCGTAGTGGACACTACCGGATACAGGAAAGAGGCCCAGGGCGAAGAGCAAGCGCCGGGCATTAAGAAAGTCTTTATCAATGCTCGAATGCTCTCAGAAGAGGGGCCAGAATGGTCGTTTGAAGAAGGCTGCCTCAGTATTCCGTACATTCGTGGCGATGTAGAACGCCCGCCCATCGTTCGCCTTCGGTATCAAGACGAAAATTTTCAAGAATATGAAGAGATTTACACGGGTGTCAATGCTCGTGTTATTCAGCACGAGTACGACCACCTTGAGGGTATCTTGTTCGTGGAACGCCTTAAGCCGCTCAAAAAGCGGCTGATAAAGCGCAAGTTAGAAGACATTCGCTGTGGACGCATACAGACCGATTACAAGATGCGCTTTGCCCTTCCTCGTCAATGAACTACACAAACATCCGCTGGGCGGATATTGAGGCCGCTCATGCGCGAATAGCGCCGTACATACACCGGACGCCGGTGCTAACCAGTCGCAGCATAAACGCCTTGGCAAGCTGCTCGCTGTTTTTTAAGTGCGAGAATTTTCAGAAAATCGGCGCATTCAAAATTCGAGGTGCTCTAAATGCCGCTTTGAGCTTGCGCCCTGAAGACGCGCAGCGCGGATTGGCTACGCACTCATCGGGCAACCATGCACAAGCGGTGGCGTATGCAGCTCGTCAGTTAGGGGTAAAGGCGTACATCGTCATGCCCGAAAATTCACCCATTGTGAAGGTGAACGCCGTGCGCGGTTATGGAGCAGAGGTTACTTTTTGTGCACCCAATCAAGCGGCGCGCGAAGCAACGTTGCGGGAAATTGTGGCCCGCACCGGAGCGGCCTTTATCCATCCTTACGACGACGATCGCGTCATTGGTGGGCAAGCCACTTGTGCCAAGGAGTTCCTGGAAGATGTGCCCGACTTAGAAGCCCTTGTTGCGCCTGTCGGAGGCGGAGGGCTGCTTTCGGGCACTTGCTTGAGTGCGCACTATATGGCCGCAGGCGTGTTGACTTATGCCGGTGAGCCAGAAGGTGCTGCAGATGCTGTGTTGAGCTTGCACTCGGGCCGCATAGAGAAAGCCCCCTACGTTAACACCATAGCCGATGGTCTTCTTACTACCTTGAGCGAACGGACGCTGCACATCCTTGCTCAGCACGTCCAAGCCATTCTGACCGTAAGTGACGCTGAAATTCTGGCTGCGTTGCAGTTAGTCTTCGAGCGGATGAAAATAGTCATTGAACCCAGCTGTGCCGTGCCGTTGGCTGCCGTGCTCAAGCATCCGGAGCTATTTGTCGGTAAGCGGGTAGGCATCATTCTCACAGGCGGTAATGTGGACCTGAGCCGCCTGGCGAAGTGGTTCGCCCGGTAGTTTTTATCTTTGTTGCTATATTCACTCTTCCCCAATTTTATGGGTACTCTACGGGGCAATTTCAGGAACACAGCCACCTCCATCAGTGAATTAGATCACATCTTGCTGATGTGCTACCTGGCTTTAGTGGCCATCGGCTGGCTCATGATCTATTCCGCAGGTGCTGCCTACAACGCCTCGCCTTTTGATTTGAGCAACAGTGCCGGCAAACAGCTGCTGTTTATTGTTGCGTGTACAGTGTTGCTGTTCTTTATCCAGATGTCCGACTGGATGTTTTGGCGGGTGTTGGCATTCCCTATTTATTTGGGAACGTTAATCCTACTGGCGGGCACGTTAGTTTTCGGTCGTGAAGTCAATGGGGCCAATGCTTGGTATCAATTTGGTGGGTTTTCCTTTCAGCCTTCGGAGATTGTCAAGTTCAGCACTTGCTTGGCCATAGCCAGTTATCTGAGCGGTACAGGGGTTAGTTTGCGCGATACGCGGACGCGCCTCGTCGTTTTTGCTCTTTTTTTGCTGCCGGCATGCATCATTCTCTTACAGAAGGATACGGGGTCTGCACTAGTCTTCTTTTCGTTTTTACTGGTGTTATATCGCGAGGGTTTGCCGGGCGGTTGGTATGTGTTGGTGTTTGGCTCGGCTTTCATGGCCGTTTTAGGGCTGATGTATGCGCCGCTAAGTGTGTCGGCGGCAGTTTTGCTAGTGAGCGCTGCGCGCATGATGTGGATGCACGATATGACGCGCCCGTGGTGGTTTGTATGGTTAGCCCTATCCGCTTTTGCCTACTGGGGCGATGATGGGGTAAAATGGCTTGGAGAACGACTGTGGTTTGCTGAGGCCAGCAGTGATTTACCTGCGGCGCTGATCTCTCCATGGACGGCACCG
The DNA here is from genome assembly GCA_937934275.1 of uncultured Saprospiraceae bacterium. Classification (GTDB taxonomy): domain Bacteria; phylum Bacteroidota; class Bacteroidia; order Chitinophagales; family Saprospiraceae; genus M3007. Next base: position 23,098 of record CALHAM010000025.1, read on the forward strand.
GCCTTGCTCCTCTTTTTCTGGTTGTTCGTCTTTTTTAAAAATTACTGGCACAAAAACCTCATTATTCAGCGTCGGCTGCAACTGACCGCGCTGGTTACCTTTTTAGCGTGCGGCATAACCTTTTTAGCCGGATATGCTTACACTGTATTGCCGCAGCATCAACAGCAGCGTATTCGACTGTGGCTCAACCCGTCAGAAGCGGCAGCGGATACGAGAGGCTCGGCGTACAACCTGCTGCATTCTAAGATGGCTATCAGCTCGGGTGGGCTTTGGGGGAAAGGGCTTTTTGAAGGAAACATGACCAAGCTAAAGTACGTGCCAGAACAAAGCACAGACTTTATCTTTTGTACGGTAGGTGAAGAGCACGGCTTTGTAGGGGTAGTGGGTGTCATCGGGCTTTTCTTCCTGATGCTTTATCGCATCACGCAGCTTGCAGAACGCCAGCGCTCTAACTTTTCGCGCATTTACGCCTATGGTGTGGCTGGCGTAATTTTTATACACGTTGTCATCAACTTGGGGATGACGATGGGCCTTTTTCCGATCATTGGCATCCCATTGCCGTTCATTAGCGCAGGTGGTTCTTCACTCATTGGTTTTACGTTAATGGTAGGTGTGCTGCTTAAGCTGGATAGCCGGCGCAATTTGGCCTAATTGCCTGATTCGACCGCCCTTTGCATAGAGGGGAGATTTCAATCCTAAGATCCACACCAAAGATGGGCAAGACTGTAGTGCGTTGTGTGAAGGCATACCCTGAGTTTATTGCTAGTATTTGCCGATGTTGCCCTATTTGTTACATCGCCTGCTGTTGGCCATTCCGACGTTGCTCGTTGTCTCCTTGGCGACGTTTGCCCTGAGCCATTGCACCGTTAGCGATCCCATTCCTTACGATTACGAGGCACAACCGGCAGCCTATTTAGCTCGAGCGCATCAGTTAGAGCTGGACAAACCACCTTTTTACTTTTCGCTGCGCAGCATGGCTGTGCCGGATACGCTGCATCGAATTTTACCAGTAGAAACGCGCGAACACTTGGCCAGGCTCACCTCAGTATGGGGCAATTGGTCTGCTATTGACCGCTACTGGAAAGCGGCCGCTGCCGTGGAGATGGTTGGGCGCCCACACGCACAAGGCGGTGTACTGGTGACCCTCAGAGCCATGCGTTTTGCTCGTTCACCACAAGAAGCAGCACCTCTCATTGCTGCTTTGAACGCTTGGGCTGATGCTCTGCCAGACGCTACCTTGCGCGTACAGGTACAAGGACACCTAAGCATCGCCCAACAGGCGCTAACGCATTGGGCCGAACATCCTCAGCGTTGGAAGACTCTCGTGCCGGTGTTGCATTGGCACGGTACCGACAATCGTTACCATCGTTGGTTGATGGGTTTTCTTAGTGGTAATCCGGGAGTGTCGACCATTACGGGCAATCCCTTAGTCAACGAGTTGCGTCCGCGCCTATATGCTACATTGCTTATCAATGGGATAGCCTTGCTGTTGGCATACGGGTTGGGCATACCTCTGGGCATGTTCATGGCCCGCTGGCAGGGGCGGCCGTGGGACAGCGCACTGCGCTTTGGCGTGCTTTTCACTTACTCTATGCCGGTTATTTGGTTGGGAAGTGTGCTGATGTTGCTGCTAGCTCGCCCTGATGTAGGCTTGGGCTGGCTGCGAGGCGGTTCCGCTGAGCCTTGGTCTCTGAGCGGCAAGTCCTTTTGGCAATGGGCCAGCAACAATGCCGACCACTTTCTGCTCCCCGCTTTTACACTGGCGTTGCACTACGGAGCTATCGTAGCTTTACAGATGCGCACCGGCTTGGTAGAGGCCCTTGAGCAAGACTTTATCCGCACGGCGCGCGCCAAAGGGCTGAGCGAGCATACCGTCTTCTGGCGGCACGCTTTTCGCGATGGTCTTTTCCCGGTCATCACTACTTTCAGCCATTTTTTCCCCGTTCTGTTCAGTGGTTCATTGGTCGTCGAGTACCTGTTCGATTTCCCCGGCATGGGCGTCAAGATGCAAACCTCTTTTGCCCAGCACGACTACCCAGTGCTGTTCGCCATGGTGATGTTCATTGCTGCCATAACGCTGCTGGGCATGCTCATCGCCGATGTGCTCTACGCCTGGGCTGACCCACGCGTCCGGTTGGGTAGGAAGCGGTAGGCCTCGCCTGCGGAAAAATGGCGGCAATACGGAGAAAATAGCGTCACAGCCCGTATTTATCGATAAGATAGATTAGGGCGGCCATGCTGGCTGAGCCAAGCTGTAATTCGCGCGGGTGCACGGCTTCAAACACATCGGCTGTCGTGTGATGGAAGTCGAAATAGCGCTGAGAGTCGGGGCGCAGGCCGGCCAAAAGGCCTTTCTGTCCTCGGAGAGGACTGATGTCTGCACCTGACCCTCCTCGCCAGAACATAAGACCGAACGGGCGCAATAGCTCTTCAAAGTGCAATATCTGCTCGAAGTAGTAGTCTATTATCTCTGGGTCAGCCTCAAAGCTAAAACCGCGTGGCGTAAACCCACCGGCGTCGCTTTCTAAGGCAAAAAGATGTACTTCCTCGTTTTCTTCAGCGGCGGCAGCGTAGGTAAGTCCTCCGCGCAAACCGTTCTCTTCGTTCATAAATAGCACACAGCGCAACGTGTGGCGCGGGCGATAGCCGAGTTTGCGCAACCGATAAAGCACCTCCATGCTCTGTACACAGCCAGCACCATCGTCATGAGCTCCGTGGCCTACGTCCCAGCTATCCAAATGGCCACCAACAAGGAGAATCTTGTCGGGCGTCAACGAGCCGCGAATCTCACCAATGACATTGTACGACAGCACGTCGGGGAGCGTGCGGCAATTTAACGTAATGGAAACTCGCGCATTGCCTTCCTCGCGAAGTAGGGCACTGAGGCGTTCTGCAGCATTGGTGCTGATGGCTGCTGCTGGAATGAGGGCATAAGCGGAGTCGTAGCGCAGCGTCCCGGTGTGAGGATAGTCGTCAAGCGCCAAACCCATGGAGCGCACCAATACGGCTATTGCGCCGTATTTCGCTGCGCGCGAAGGGCCAAATACGCGCTGATCCACCGCCCCACCGTAGGCTTCAAACGTATTGAAATGGCGGCATTCCATCGGGCGATTGTAGAACACGACCTTGCCCGAAACTCCTTGCTTTCCGAGCGAATCCAGTGCTTCCCAACTACGGACCTCGACTACTTCGCCCACTACTGCTTTGCCGCCCGTACCCACCGAGCCGCCTAAAGCTAAAGCCGGAAGACGCAAAGACTTGCGCTTCGGTGTTCCTAATATCTCTACAATTTCAGGAGCGCCGCGTTCCCAGCGAGGAACCATCACCGGCTGCAACCATACCGTATCCAAACCACAAGTGTCTAAAACAGCCTTTGCCCAACGAACGGCTTTCTCCGCTCCTATACTGCCGCTTAAACGATGACCAGCCCCATGACACAGATCGCGCAGCCAAGGGTATGCCTTTCCATCGGCAAGCGACTGCTTAAACAGCTCTTGAAGGAAGGCTTTGTCTTCAGCCCAGGGGTCTTTTTGAGCTGATATCGCCGTGGGAAGTGTAAGTTTTACAATAAGAAGCCCAACCCAAAGGAGCCGAACCTGATTTAGTGGTGATAAAGTGACCAGATGCATCATAATTTTATTTTCCATAGACCAACAATAAGAGACAGTATTGCTGAAAAAAGGAGGGTTTATACCCGAGTTTCGGTTAAAGTATAATTGGATTCTAGCCCGTTTCGAAAAATGTTATTTGAAGTGCAACGCAAGATCACTACGTTCGTCGAAAAAAACGCGAAAAAAACACCCCGTTCTTGTGGGAATTACACAAAGTCCTTTATCTTTGTGGCGTTCGCTGAAAATTGAGCACATAAAAGAGCAATAATTTGGTTTTATTTGGTTAGGGCTGAGGTAGTGCTGTGGTGGCGCTACCTCATTTTTTTGTGCAAAGAAAAGGGGGAAGCAGTTATGGTGCTACTCTTCTTTGAAGACGAGAGGGCGGGCTGCTAAGCCGGATAGTATCGGACATCGCAGAGAGGAAAAGGAACTAGCAAGTACTTCGTTACTTTAGCGGCCGAACTTGAAAAACATTCCTGTTATGTGTTTGTCCTGTCGTGGGTATGGGATAGCTCTTTGGATAGTATGGGCTGTCTTGTTGCAGACCACTTTAGCCCAGAGGCCATCGTTAGAGTACTACCTTCCCGTGGTCCCCTATCATCCTGAAGTGCCCAAACCGTCTGAAGTTTTAGGTTATGAAGTGGGCGAATGGCATGTTTCACCCGAACAGCTTGTAACCTACATGCGCGAGTTGTCGAAAGTCAGCCCTCGCGTGCTTGTGCGCGAATACGGACGCACACATGAGCGACGCCCGCTGATTTGTCTGATCATTACAAGCCCTGAGAACCATCGGCAGTTGGATAATCTGCGTCAACGTCGGCGCCAATTGGCTGATCCTGATCGGAGTGACGCACCTGATCCCTCAACTGTGCCCGCTGTGGTGATGATGGGATACTCCATTCACGGCAATGAGGCCAGCGGTAGCAACGCTGCGCTGCTGGTGGCCTATTATTTGGCCGCTGCTCAGACTCCTGAAGTCGAGCAGTTGCTGCAGAATACGGTGGTTTTACTCGACCCGTGTTTCAACCCCGACGGCCTACAGCGCTTCTCAAGTTGGGTTAATAGCCGGCGCAGCCAAACGCTGCAGCCTGACCCAGCACACGATGAATTTCACGAACCTTGGCCTGGCGGGCGCACCAATCATTATTGGTTTGACCTCAACCGAGACTGGCTCGTCATGCAGCAGCCCGAGTCCGTTGGCCGTGTGGAACTCTTTCAGGAGTGGCTGCCCAACGTGCTGACGGATCACCATGAAATGGGCACAAACACGACGTTTTTCTTCCAACCCGGCGTACCCTCGCGCGTGCATCCCCTAACCCCTAAGCTCAATCAACGCCTAACTGCTCGCATCGGCGAGTACCACGCTCGCGCACTGAGTAAGCAGAAAATCTTGTTCTACTCCCAGGAAAACTACGACGACTTTTACTACGGCAAAGGCTCTACTTATCCTGACGCTAACGGCTGTATCGGTATCCTCTTCGAACAGGCCAGCAGCCGGGGAAGTGCGCAGGAAAGCAGCTATGGGCTGCTGACATTTCCGTACACCATTCGCAACCAGGTCACGACATCGCTGTCCACCCTTCAGGCTGTAGGAGATATGCGAGCGGAGCTCAATCAGTATTTGCGCGATTTTTACAGAACTGCTCTCGACGAGGCACGTGAGGATAAGGTCAAAGGATATTTGTTTGGCGATTTTCAGCAGGGTACGAGCCGGCCGCTAAGTGAATTTATTCGCTTGTTGCTTCGCCATCGCATTCGCGTGTATCCCGTAGGCGACGCCGAAGCAGAAAAAGACGAAAGGATATCTTCGGGTAAAAGGTGGGTGGTTCCTACGGAGCAGCCGCAGTATCGCCTCATTAAGGCTATTTTCGAGCGCCGAACTACCTTTGAAGATAGCATTTTTTACGACATCTCTGCCTGGACACTGCCCGATGCTTTCGGTTTGAGCTGGTTGGAGCTGACTTCAGGCGCTTCTGTACTGAGCCGCTTAGGCTCGCCGCTGCAGCGCGCGCCGGATCAGCCTCCTTTGAATGTTCCAGAAGTTACGCCTGACCTTTATGCTTATGCTGTAGCTGCTGAAGGCTACGATGTGCCGCGCTTGTTAGGGGCCTTACATCGGGCTGGTATTCGGGTGATGGTGGCCCAGCGTCCGTTTGAGGCAGAAGGTCATGCGTTCAGCGAGGGTGCACTCCTCATCCCGCTTGACCGGCAGCCGCTGGGAGCTGAAGCCATACGCCGGCATATAGTGCAAAGTGGAGCAGAAGATATTCGAGTGTTTGCCTTGCACAATGGCTTGACACCTAAAGGCCCGGACCTAGGCAGCTCCCATTTTGCCGTTTTGCGAGCGCCTAAAGTAGTGCTCGTAACGGGTCGCGAGGCCGGCATTGCCGAGGTGGGCGAAATTTGGCACTTGCTGGATGTGCGTTGCGGAACACCGCCGCTGTTGGTGCAAGCTGAGCGATTTAACAACCTCGATTTGGCAAAATATAACACTGTTATATTGGCTGGTGGCCACTTCAGCACTCTTTCTGCTGACAAGATTAAGTCGTTTGTGGCAGGCGGCGGAACGCTCATTGTACAGGGTACAGCCGTTCGGTGGGCCAAAAACGCCGATGTTGTTTCCTGGCAATTGCGCTCTACTCCGCATTCGGAAGAAGTAGGGCGGCGCCCTTACGCCAAAATGGAGGAAGACACCCGCGCTTTAAGCCTCCCTGGCGCCATTCTGAAGGCGGAGCTCGACACAACGCACCCGCTGGCATATGGTTACCGGCGCTCGTTCATACCGCTATTTGCTTCGGGCGACGTGTTTGTTCAGCCACCGGCAAATGCTTATACTACGCCGGCTATTTACTCCGAACAGCCCTTAATAGCCGGTTATTTGCACCCTAAACATCAGGCTTTGGTCTCTGGGGCAGCGGCTGTTGTGGTGCAGCCTTCTAGCAATGGGCGCGTTATCGGTTTCTGTACTCATCCCAGCTTTCGCGGCTTTTGGTATGGGACGGATCGACTGCTGTCTAACGCCGTGTTTTTTGGAAATCTCATTCGAGCCAGTAGCCGTTTTAGAGAAGAAGAGTAGCCCTATTCAAGGAATATCTACGGATTGCTCGACTTGGCCATAAGGTGCCTTGAGCACAATAACATAAGGGCCTGGCGTGGGAAAGAGGTGCTTCGGCAGCAATGTACTGTGTTGCCCGGCCGAGTAAAGCCTTTGAATGATGTGTATGGCCGCTTTGTGCTTATCTTTCACAACAAGGCTCAGGGTGGTAGCTTCCGGCAGGTAAAAGGCTATCTTTACGGCTTCGGAGGTAAGGGCAGGCAGATAGAGCGTTAGGGCTGATGGTGTTTGAGGGGCTTCATCTATGGGCAAACGCAGCACTTGGATCGGGATGAAGGTTACTGCAGCGGCCAAGCCCGAAAGATCGTAGCCGGCGGCTTCGAGGTCGTGGAGGTGTACGGTGCAAAGGTTGTTGTCTTCGGGTATGGGTAGGCGGGGTAGAGGAGTGCCGGGCAAGACTCGATCTGTGGTTCCGTTGATGGAAATACTAAAGGCCAAGTCAGTTATGAGCACATCGTCTATCCACAGAGTGGGTCGGCTAGTAAAGACATCAAGGAGCTTGGCCCGGGCTAAAGAAGAGTGCACAACGTAGGGCAAGTCGGCATGCAAAGTTGTGCCGTTGGCATCCTCAAAATGCGTGAGATAGACATTTTTCCACTTGTGGTTGATGGGCCCCCATTGTAGGCGAGCCTGATGAGCATCGCGACGGCGCAGGGCCAAGCGCGGGTCGTTGTCGTTGACGAGGCGCAACTTATGCGCAAAAAGGCGATCGTATTGGTTGGAATACAGGCTTAGGATGACGTGCGCATTGGGGCGCAACAAAAAGCGGTACTGCTCCGAATAGCGGATGATTTGCTGATAAGCCTCCGAGTCGCTCAACAAAATGCGTAAGCCGTGTTGTACGCCGCTACCCTGAGTTATCTGGACATCCACATAGACGGGCAGTGGCAACGAGTAGGGCTGCCATTCGATGACCGGTTGCTGGCGCAGAATTTCTAAGGCTTCGCGCGGCGTGAAGAAGTCGCGCTCATGAATCTTATGGTGCTGCAGCCCCCATTGAACAGCAGTGATTGCGTTTTCGTCGAGCCAGGATACCGGATAGTGCTCTGCTGCGATAAAGGTGCTGCTATCAACTTCTTCTAAGCGAATATCGATGGCGCCTACCAGTTCCGAAGTTAGGGCCAAATCGGTGATGGTGAGATGCTGGCCGCGGGTTATTTTTTCTGAGAAATGCTCATAAAGTTCGACAACGGAGGCTTCATAGTCATGCCCATTGCGCGTAGCAGCAACAGGGAGTCTGTCGAGGCGAAACGTTACCCGATCGGCCATAGCGCGGCCATTCCACAAGTAGGGCGTGCGTAAGAGCATTTGCTGAAAAGCCTGGGGGCGGAGCACCCATTCGGCGCGGTATTCATTGGTAGCGGTTAATGTAGCTTGGTTATCGCCCCAATAAAAGATGAATTTTTCCGAGGTTAGAGGTTTGTTTGAAGAGCCGTCGGCGGTTTGGCCGGCTACTGAGCCTGTCAGCCCGAAAGCCAAGAGGCTTGTCCAGAGGTTGAGCGTAGAGATATTCATGGGGCATCCTTTCTAAGGCGAAACAGACAAAAGTAACTCTTAATGCTCTTCCAAAGAACGGGCCAGCTCTTATTAAGGTACAGAGTGCTGGCTCTCAATGGGCCAGCGCTGCAACGTGCTCGTTGCGCTCGTCAGACTCCACGAGTCCGTCGCGTAAGCGCACGATGCGGTGAGCGTGTTGGGCGATATCGGCCTCGTGGGTAACAAGCACTAAAGTATTACCTGCCCGATGGAGCTGTTCAAAAAGGGCCATGATTTCATGAGAGGTCTTAGTGTCTAAGTTTCCCGTCGGCTCGTCAGCCAAGATGATGGCCGGATCGTTGACTAAGGCGCGGGCAATAGCCACCCGTTGGCGTTGGCCACCGGAGAGCTCGTTGGGTTTGTGCAACATGCGGTCGCTCAAACCCACTGCCTCTAAGGCAGCGCGGGCTTTTTTCAAACGCTCCTCTTTAGGCAGGCCGGCATATACCAACGGGAGGGCCACGTTTTCCAGAGCCGTTAGGCGCGGCAGCAAATTAAAAGTCTGAAAGACAAAGCCGATTTGCTTGTTGCGCACTTCGGCCAATTCGCTATCGCTCATGGTGCTTACTTCTATGCCGTTAAGCCAGTACTTGCCGCGAGTAGGGGAGTCTAGACACCCGATTAAGTTCATCAGCGTACTCTTGCCGCTGCCCGAAGGCCCCATGAGGGCAACGTATTCGCCGCGGTCAATTTGAAGGCTTATGTCTTTGAGGGCCTCCACTTTTTCGGCTCCCATAATATAGGTCTTATTGAGGTGTTCGATGGAAATCAGCATATTGACGACTGTGATTTGGAAAAAATAGTTGAGTGTGTGTTTATTTTTTCGTTCTGAAAAACAATCCCAATACTACTATCAGAAGCCCGATGAGCCATTGCACAAACTCTTGAATAAGCTTAGGGAAAAACAGATACCCTGCTGCAATGACCATCGCTACAATAGCTACAGAAATGAATAGGGCGGTTCGGAATGCGGTTTTGTTTGCCATGCACAATAGCGCTAAAAAAACGAGGGAAGCAATTCAGGCGCTAAATACGGCGTTTTTATTCAGAGAGCGGCTTTTAGGTTAGATGACTGGCAGCGACATTTCGGCCAATGCGCATTGGCAGACGAACAACGAACTAAAACGCCGGCACGTGGGAGGCCTCCGATGTTTTACGCCGAGAGAGGTTCCTTGCTCGTAGGCCATCGTCTGCTTAGGTGCAGCAATGTACTTTTGCCTCACGGAAGTGAAGGCAAAAGATGATGACACAACCCCGTACGCTGGTTTTTGCTACCCAGAACCCTCACAAAGCGCGTGAGATTGCGCAAATTTTAGGGCCTGAGTACCGTATCCTAACTTTATCGGATATCGGTTGCATAGAGGAAATTGAGGAATCGGCAGCTTCGTTGGAGGGTAACGCCCTACTGAAAGCTCGCTATGTAAAAGAGCGCTATGGCCATGACTGTTTTTCGGAAGATACGGGTCTAGAAGTAGAAGCTTTGGGAGGTGCTCCAGGCGTACATACTGCGCGCTACGCGGGCGAGAGCAAAGATCCGGAAGCCAACATGGCTCTGCTATTGAGTAATTTAGCTGGGGTTAACCACCGCCGCGCGCGTTTTCGCACGGTGATTGCCTGCCTTATCGGCGAGCGCGAGGTACTCATCGAGGGCGTTTGTTGGGGCCATATTGCCTCGGAGAAGCGCGGCACGGGTGGCTTCGGCTACGATCCCGTGTTTATTCCCGACGGCTACGAGCAGACGTTTGCCGAGTTGGGTGAAGCCGTCAAAAATCAAATCAGCCATCGCGCTCTTGCCACCGAGAAATTTCGCCGGTGGCTTCAGCACCTCTGACCCGTTGCTCTTACCTGTTTCATGCTTCGTTTGCTGCGTTATTTTAGCCCTTACAAACGCCTGCTGCTCTTGGCAGTAGTCAGCAATTTGCTCATGTCGCTATTTTTGGTCGTGAGCATCCCCGTATTGCAGCCATTCTTGCAACTCTTGTTCGATGTTCCCGACAAAACGGCAGGCGGAGCAACGGTTCTAAAAGAGGCTACGGGCATCCGGGCTGTAGAGCAGGCGATAAGTGGCTACTTTGCCGACTTAGTGCGGACGCAAGGGCGCGAACAAGCCTTGCTGTGGGTGTGTGGATTGCTGGTCTTTACTTTTTTAGGTAAAAACCTGTTTCGATACTTATCGCTTTACTTTTTAGCGCCCGTGCGCAACGGTGTAGTCCGTGATTTACGCAATCGCTTGGTGGCTAAAATTTTGGAGTTGCCTCTATCGTATTTTTCAGAAGCTCGCAAAGGCGACTTAATAAGCCGAGCCTCGGCGGATGTGCAAGAGGTGGACAGCAGCATTATCGGTGTAGTGGAGTCTGTTGCGCGCGAGCCTATTGTCATTTTGGGTAGTTTGGCCTTTATGCTTTACGTATCGCCCACTTTATTGGGTTTTGCGATGCTGCTCATGCTGTTCTCCGGTTTAGTGATTGGGCGTTTAGGGCTAGCGTTGCGCCGACAATCAAAAGATGCTCAGGGCAATTTGGGCGTAGTGTTGGCTCTCCTGGAGGAAACTTTAGGAGGGCTGCGCATTATCAAGGGCTTCAATGCCCAGCGCTGGCAGCTGGCGCGCTACGAGCGCGAGAACACGCGCTATGCGGCACTGCTGACGCGCATTAATCGGAGGCGCGATTTGGCCTCGCCGCTGTCCGAATTTTTGGGCATTGTGGCCGTTGCCACTATCTTGTGGTTCGGTGCTCGGCAGGTGTTCTCTGGCCAAATGACCGCCCCGACCTTTATTACCTTCTTGTATGCCTTTTACAACATCATCGAGCCGGCCAAACACTTAAGTGCTGCGTCGTACAGCATTCGCAAGGGCTTAGGGGCACTGGAGCGAGTGGAGGCGCTGTTGGCTGAACCCGTCTCTATTAGAGACCAGGAGGGGGCGCAGTCAGTCCAGGCCTTTGAGCGGGCCATTGAGTTTCGGGGAGTTTCTTTTCAATATCCCAATGCCGAAGCTCCCGCTCTTAAAGGGATTGACTTGGTCATTCCGAAGGGAAAAATCATCGCTTTAGTAGGAGCCTCAGGCGCAGGTAAGAGTACGCTGGCCGACCTGTTACCTCGCTTCTATGACGTTGTCGAAGGGAGCATTCTGCTGGATGGGGTAGACATACGCCGCTTGCGCCTCCGCGACCTGCGCGCGCTGATGGGCATTGTTAGTCAGGAGGCCATTTTGTTTAACGATACGGTGCGCAACAACATCGCTTTTGGGCTGGAAGATGCCTCGGACGCAGATATTGAGGCCGCGGCACGGGCTGCTCATGCGCATGAGTTTATCATAGCCCTACCGCAGGGCTACGATACCAACATTGGCGAGCGCGGGACGAAGCTTAGCGGCGGCCAGCGGCAACGACTGACGATTGCACGCGCTTTGCTCCGAAACCCACCCATTCTCATCCTCGATGAGGCCACCTCGGCTTTAGACAGCGAGTCGGAAAAAATTGTGCAGGCTGCTTTGCACCGCCTGTTGAAAAACCGGACAGCACTGGTCATTGCCCACCGCCTGAGCACCGTGCAACACGCCGATGAAATTGTCGTGCTCGACCGAGGCCAAATTGTTGAGCGCGGAAGGCATGATAGCCTAATGCAGCAAAGCGGTATTTATCGAAATCTCGTCGCTCTTCAAGCTCTCTGAAGGGATGCCCTTGTCGGCCTCTGTCTTTTCGATGGCATATTGGTTATTTTTATCCCACTAACCCGACCCAAAACCTTGTTTAGGTATCTTATCTTTGGGGCCATTATTCCTCACTCTCCTTTATCCACATCTCTGTCTTACCCTTCACTTTTATGAAAGGAATGCTACTTGCTGTACTCTCCCTCTCTTGGCTCTCTGTTTTTGCTCAAATTACCATTACGAATGGATATTTTCCGACGGTTGGCGATACGCTGCGCTATACAACATTGGCTAACGCGGCCACTATGTTAGAGCTCATCACGCCTCCGGGCGAAAACCAGGAGTGGGATTACTCTCATCTGAAGTCGAGTCAAAATACGTTTACTGCATATCTGGCGCCTTCGGCAGGCGAGCACTCAGCCTTTTTTCCGGGAGCCGATCTGTTGGTCAAAACCTTTGGGGGCGGAGAGTCTTATTACAACGTAACAAACACCCAGTTCGAATTCATGGGCTTCCTCGGAGGGGCCGCTATTCCCTTTGTTCCCAGCGCTGTTGGGCGCTACAATCCGCCCCTTATCGAGCGGCGGGCTCCCTTGGCATATCAGAACACCCATAGCCAAACCTCCAATCTGACCATACCTTTTGCCCTGTCCGATTTGCCGCCGATCTTTGATTCTATTCTCGTCGGTATCCCTTTGCAATTCGACTCCTTGCGCGTGCGCGTGCGTATTCAGAATGCCGACACAGTAGATGCTTGGGGCCGACTGAAAATACCGAATGCCAAAGAGTATTTCCCTGTTTTGCGCCAAAAGCGGACAACCCGCTCTCGCAACATTATCGAAGTGCGCGTTGCTAATCCCTTCCCCTTATGGATCGACGTTACGGCTTTTTTGGGCGGAACGCCTTTTGGGGCATTTACAGGGTCGGACTCTGTGGTCGTGTATCGTTTTTTGAGCAACGACCACAAGGAAGAACTCCTGACGGTTACGGCCAATTTCTCAGAGGACACCATTCGCACTGTGCGCTACAAGTCCTTGCCCTTGAGTGTCTCTGTGACGCCCGATATAGCCAATGCACCCGGAACAGCTAGCGTTCAGGCACTGCCCAATCCGGCGGTAGACAAGGTGCGCTTCGAGTGCAATCACTTGCCTTCTGACGAGTACACGCTAAAGATCTTTAATTTAGTAGGCAAAGTTGTTTGGCGCGAAACTTTTCAGGCGTCGGGCCGACGCGTAATCTATCTAGACTTAGACGATTTTAATAAAGGCACCTATTTATACAGCCTGTCTAACAAAAAAGGCGAGATTATCGGTACAAAGCGTCTAATTGTGATAAAGCCTTAAGGGACTTGCCCATCCTCATATTCCGCGCAAGCGTAAGGCCCCCAACAGAAGAGCACGTCTAAAGCCGACAGATCGGGCTGGAAGCCGAAACGCTCTTCAAACACTTGCGGGTAGCGCCTTAGCGAGACGATAGGCGGTTGCCGCCAGGCAATTTGCCCGCGCGCATCGAGAACGCTCCGAAGAGTTTCCTCCTTTGAAGATGGGGGTGTAAAACGCTCAGTCAATTGAATTTCGGCGCGGACCTTCAGGGCTTTCCATAAAAAAAGCACTACTTCGTAGTTGAGGTCGAACAGGAAGGTCCAGTGTTTTTCAAAGAAAGGAGCGACTTCATCGGCGTAGTACTCAAAGAAGGGGGCATTTCCGTAGGCTGTCTGGATGGTGCGCCAATAAGCGCGTTGCCAGGGCGTGTCGTAGGCCACGCGCACATCGCGGATGGGCATTTGGCGGTTTTTGCCCTTCTGAAGTGGAACGCTTAAGCGTTGCACACCGTTAGGACCAGCAATGTAGCAACGGTTGCGGTAGCTGCCTTTTTGGTAGTGCTCGCAAGCTTCCAGCCAGAGTACTTCAGCGCTTTTGGCGAGGGTCAGCCACGACGCAGGGGGCCAGTAGAACAGCTCGAGCAACACTTCACGGGGCATTTTGGAAAATAGGTTTGACTTCAAAGCCCGCTTGTTTGAGGAGGCGCAACATGCCTTTGCCCCCTGCCAGATGAGCAGCCCCTACGGCAGCGAAGAGGCTTCTTTGGTGCGCGATGGCGGCAAATCGGTCGGCCATTCGCTTGTTACGCGCTAATAAGAGCGGCCGCCGTAGCCAGCGTGCATCGCGACGGCTGGCTTGATACAACTGGCGAATGTGGCCTTGTTGATACCAGCGCAGCATCTTTTTGAGGCGTTCGCGCTGGTTATTATAATGTTTCAGGAAATGCGTCAGGCTCTTCAATAGGCATTCCAACGGAAGGTCGCGCACAATTTTCAGCTGCTCGTCGAAAGTCTCCAACCCAGTAACGCTTTTGCCGTGCTTTAGGGCATGCGCCCAAAGCATTTCGTCTAACGAGTGAGGTGTCTCTTCGCGCAAAAGGGCTGTGGTCAGTGCGGTTTGGATCTGCATAGGGTGCATGTGTTGAACGGCTTCTATCGGCACATCCCATTTTTTTGAAACGTAAAAGCCTAAGTTTTTCCAGGCTCGGCGGGAGAGCAATTGCTCCAGCATAGTTCCTTCGGGCAAAGTCCAAGCGTCGGCTGCGGCAGCAGCCGACGCTTGGGAAAAATCAAACTCCGCAGCGAATATTTCGCATTGCTCTAAATACTGGCAAGCCAGGTCGAACCAGGCAAAGGCGCGCAAATCGCGCACGTGCATCGTACCGAACAGATACGATGCCGGTCCGCCTTTTCGAGGGGTCATTTGCCAGAGCAGGCTATTTTTTTTCATGGTAAAGACGTGCAAGGCATTTCTTCCCAGCGCTCTTTGTGGCGGTCCCAAGCGGTTACTCTCATTCGCCACAAGCCAGCCTCGTCGGGCTTCTCGGTGCAGCGGCAAAGGTATTGCGCCAACTGCCGATGCGTGCGCGGATGGTTGAACATAGGTACGTGTAAGTCAGCCATCGCCCAGTCGTCAAACAACAACCGCCGCCCTTCGGCCCAAGCGTATTGCTCCCACAACGAGCGAAGAGCAGGGCAGAAGGCTTCCTTTCTGGCGGTAAAAAAGCCTACTTCCGGTTGCGTGTTTGAGTACATTTTCCACGAGAGCGCCTCTGGCCAGACGTTCAAGGAATTAAGCGCCGGCATTAGCCAAACAAGTACTACCACTGCCTTTTGCGCTAGAGTACTGCCGTGCAGGCTGCCTACTTCTCCGCAGGCGCGAAAACTTACCCAAACCATGCCCGCCATGGCGACGTTCCACGGGATGACGACTGCATTCCAGTTTAGCCCCCAAGGGCTTAGGGCCATGGCGATAAACAGGTGAAACGCCACGGCTGAATAACAGGCACATTGGCGCGAGCGCGGCCAGAGTAGCCCTATCCCTAAAAGCGCTTCTGCTGCGGCAACTCCATACCCTACCGCCGGGTATTGACCCAATGGCTCCATCCAGCGAAATGCCTGGCAAAACCAGGCAAAGTTATCTTCTGCAAAGTAGGGCGTTAGCTTGTACACCCCACCCCATACGTACACCCCCGCTAGCAACAGCCGAAGCCCTATTGCCGGATTTTGTCTGTCGAAAAAGAGAACGCTCCAAGCCAGCAAGTAAAAGTACGTCCAGGGCTGCAACCGATTGAGATCCAGACCAATAAGAACCAACAACAAAACACCAGCAGCGGCCAGTGGCAAGCGTTTCTTGGTCCAAATAGCGTTGGCCACCCAAGCGCTTACCCACAATGTCAGTAGAAAGGCCTCCATCCACGTCGAACCAGCCAGATGCGCCCTGCCCCACAACGGCAACAGGGGAAAAGTGCGCCCTGCTTCAGCATACCACAGCGGCACCGATAGTGCCATATGGGCCAGCAATGCCCCAGCTATTAGGCGAATAACAGCGGAAGAAACAGCCATTACCATCCGCGGATATTGATCTGTAGGCGGCCTTTTGAGTACAAGTCAGCTCGAATGCCGTTAGGCGTAATAAGCGTTCGTTCCACAGCAACCGTATCTACCGTTCCCGTCAGCACAATACCCGGTTGAATGACGTAATGCTCGAGAACTTGTTGCGCTGAGGTGCGCATGGCTCGAAAATCCTCCTCTAAAGGGAACACCAGAGCCTCGCCAATGCGACGCCTAAAAGCACTGGAAAACAGCCAAGCCGCTGTTCGGTGCAAGAGGTTGCGCGTCTCGGCGTGAAACTCCAGTTCGGCCACCTCAATGCAGTTTTTGTTCAAATTGGGTATAGGTTTGCCGATGAGATAAATGTCGCCATTGAAAGCACCCGTGAGCCTAGTGTTCACTACCAGGCGATCGCCATTGCCCCAAAGGCGCAAGTTTTGCACAGTAACCTGCTTTTTTCCAGAGGAAAACGACTGCCCTACGACCATACTGCGGGCAATGCGCTCGGCTTCCGCAAAGGGCACTTCCGCCATTAGGCGCAGATGAAAACCGTTAGGCACTTCACTGAGCAAACGCAGGTTGGGCAAATTAGTATTGGTTCGAAAGTTCGGGCGTCGACCCAGTATGGCCTCACTGTAGCATTCCACTGCAATAACAGCGCGCAACTCGTCGCCCACAGCTAAAAGCGGCGTCATGCCGATGCTGATAGGGGTCGTCTTGACCCACAGTTGCTGGGCGCTGTCGAGCAGCAAAGGTGTTTGAAGTGCCTCCCAAGCGGCCTGGGCGTAAGAGCGGAGGCTTAGCTGCTGACTAATAAAGCGGTCGAGCGACTGGGTTAGCGTTGTTCGACTTTGGGCGAGCATTAGGTTGGCCAGCGGTTGAATGTTCACGCTGCCCAGGGCTGTCTTGAGCACGGGATCCGAGAGCCATTCGTAAAACTCCACAGTCGTTTGGGTGTGCAGCGACCAGTCGGGCAAGAGGCGGAAGTTCGTTTTCAGGCCTAGTTGAAGTTCACCTTCGGCTTCAACCGCTCCCCAAAAAACCTGTTGTTTGACCCAAATTTTCAAGGGAGCGCGGTAGCGGATGCTTTGGCTCGACACCTCCATTTCGAACGGTCGCGTTCGCCAAAGGCGGAGCATGAGACCATCGTTTCCGTTATCGGTAAACGAGTTGTCCTCGTAGAGAAGTCCCTGCATGCGTTCGTTGAGCGCCTTTAGCAAGTCGTACACCGATAAGGCGACGGGTATGGTGATGTCTGAAAGCACCGGCGCATCTGCCGGAAGTGTGCGGTACTGCTCGCCCGGATGAGGGGCGCTAGCGCGATTTGAGGTGCTACAATCCGCTAACATTAGGGCACCCACCAAAAGGGGGAAGCAAGAGGCAACGAAACGCATGGGTTGCACGATTTGAGGCAAAGATACAGATGCTCGCTAGGGGGGTGCTATAACAACGCGCCGGGCATTATCCCTATCTTTCGCCCTGCCATGTTGCTCCAACATCTACGCCTTCAGAACTATAAGCAGTACGCCGAACTCGACCTGGAATTCCGCGAAGGTTTAGTCGGCATCATCGGTCGCAATGGCGCGGGCAAATCCACTCTTTTCGACGCCATTCTCTACTGCTTGTACGGGCGAGAGGAAACGAACAAGGCTCTGGTGCGCTCATCCTTCGCTGACCCTAAGGCCACCGTCGTATTGGAACTAGCGTTTTTCTTGGGCGAAAGCCTCTATCGCGCCAAGCGTGAATTTCGGGGCAAGGACTTGAAGCCTTACGCCGAGCTGTACAAGAACGACCTGCTGATCGCCCAAACCCCGCAGGCCGTCAATGTTGAAATTGCTAAGGCCTTGCACATGGAGCGCGACGCTTTCAAACGCTCTGTCTTCTCGGGCCAAAAGGAGCTCGATGATCTGACCAAAGCCACTCGTGAGGAACGCCGTAAATTGGTACGCCGCATGCTAGGCTTGGAGCGTTTGGACAAAATACAGGTCGCCATCAATGCCGATGCTCGCGATGCCAAAAACCGCATCTTAGGACAGAAGGAAGCCCTATTGAGCGAAAGCGAAAAAGCCCAGATCGAGACCGACATTACCACAGGCGAAGGTCGGTTGGCGGATTTGCAGCAAATCCTGGATCGGGAAAAAGCGCAATTTGAAGCGCTAAACGAACAGTACAAGGAGGTCAAACGTCGCTTTGAGGAAGCCGAGCTCCGTATGAAGCGTTATCACGAAATAGCGCAGAAGTGCGAACAAGTGCGCGAGCGCATTCAGCAGCTAGCACAACAACAACAGGACTTAGAGCAGAAGATCGTTCGGCTAAACGCCTTACGCCAGCAGTTAAAGGCCCAGCGCCCCGAGTTTGAAACTTACCTGGCCGAAAAAAAACGCTTAGAGGCCTTAGAGGCTGATCGTCAGAAGTTCCTGAACCAAAAAATACACTTAGATGACTTAGCCACTGCACGCGAGAAGCAAGAATGCGCCCGCCGCAACGTAGAAGCCAGAACGCTCATGGTGGAAAAACTGCCCTCCGTGGAGGTAGCCTTGACTCAGAAGCAACAACAATTGGCCGAAACTCAGGCAGAAATAGAAACTTATCTCAACCTACACTACAGCCTTCAAGGCGAAATCGCCGCATTGAAAGAACGCGTCAAAGAGCGAACAGAGCGCCTCGACCAGCTGCGCTCATTAGGACGCGGCGGCATTTGTCCTACTTGCATGCAACCACTACTTCAGGGCTATGACAACGCCCTGCTCGCCCTGCAAAAGGAAATTCAACAATTAGAACAGGAAAAAATTAAAGCTCTACAGCAACAAATTAGTGAAGTAGTGGCGTATGGCAAAAACTTACGAGCCAAAGAACAAACCCTCAAAAAGGAGGAGGAAACCCTGCGAGCCGAAAAACTCCGCTTAGAGGAGGAGATGCGCCAAAAAGGTCTTTGGGAGCGCGAATGCAAAAGTTTAGAAGCGCACATCGCCGCCGAGGAGGCCATTTTGCGCACCATCGGCGAGGTGAACTTCGACGAAGCCCAATACGATGCCCTCAAGGCAAGCGTCAAAGGCAGAGAGGGCTTTTTTTTAGAGTACACTAATAGCGAAAACTACGTTCAGCAAACACTCCCTGAGGCCTTGCGCGGAAGGCAGAGCATACGGGAAAGCCTTGCCCAGTCGCAGCAGCAGCTAGAAACCCTGACGACCGAACAACAGGCCATAGGCTACGACTCCTTCGAGTACGAAAACGCCCGCAACGCTCTAACAACCTTTGGAGAACACTTGAGGGAACAACTGGAACGGATACAAGAGGCCGAGAAAGCCTGCCTCAAACAAAAAAACTACCTTCAGCAACAGCGCGAACGCCTGGAGCGCAACGCCTACCTACAAAAGCAAATCCGAGAGCAGACCGCTGACGTCGAACTCCTAGAGCAACTCGCTGCCTTTGTAGGTGAGTTCAAAAGTGAAATCCTAACGCGTGTGGGGCCGGGCATCTCGCGCGAGGCCAGCGAACTGTTCAGCCGCATTACGCGAGGGCGCTACGAAAGCATCCGCGTTAACGACGATTTTGATTTTTCTATTTCTGATGGAGGCATCTACTATCCCATTGAGCGCTTCTCTGGAGGTGAAATAGACCTAGCTAACCTATGCCTGCGCATTGCCATTACTAAAGCCATTCTAGACCTCAGCAATGCTTCACAAATGGCTGGTTTTTTGGCTTTCGACGAGGTGCTCGGCAGCCAAGACGAAGAGCGCCGCATTGAAATTATGCAGGCCTTCCACTTTATAAAAGAGCAATTTCGGCAGATTTACGTCGTTTCGCACATTGAAACTCTCAAAGATTTTTTCCCTAACCTCCTTGAGGTCAGTGTGGGGCCAGGCGGTAGCCGAGCCGTGTGGAAGTGAAAATGTGAAGGAAACCCCAGGAATTTGTGGCAGGAGAGCGGAGCATGGAAGGAGGACCTTTGAATCTTTTAAAAATCCTTATCCTTGCCCCTCATGAGCGCTCACTACTCTTCAACGCTAGGAGGGCAAAGCCAGGCGAGTGTGTCTTCCTCCAGTAAGCGTCTGTACATCACTTCTATACGGGCTATTGCCGCCTGTGCCGTAGTGCAGATGCACGCTATTGGCGGCTATTTGTACTGGTACGGTAAAGAAGCCGCTGCCTTCCATACGCAGTTTATCGTGGCAGATATTTATTACAGTTTTTTGCGTTGGGCCACGCCGTTTTTTATTATGATTAGCGGTGCCTTACTTCTCGGCAACCCGCGCGAACAGCCGTTGGGAGTTTTTCTGGGCAAGCGCATGCGGCGAGTGCTTATCCCGTTCGCATTTTGGGGAGGCATCTACTTGCTCTATTATTTTCGAGGGTCTCTCTATTTCGGCTCCTTGCCACAGTGGAAAGAAGTGGCAGACAGGATTTTTTATCAGGACATTTATTTCCATCTGTGGTTTATTCCTATGATCACGGGTCTCTATCTGTTGACCCCGGTGCTGAGGATATGGGTGAAGGCGGCCAGCCGTCGGGATTTGGAGTATTTCCTCGGGCTGATTTTCTTCTTTAATATGTGCCACTTGTACATACCGGGCTTTCTTATTGTCAAGCATTTTGCTTGGTTTGGGTATATTGGTTATTATCTATTGGGCTACTATTTGAGCACCTATCCGATTGGGCAGTCGTGGAAGCGTTGGCTTTATCCTGTGGCCTTACTCATGCCGCTGTTGAGCGCTTGGCTGGTGTGGTGGATGAGCGCGCGAAAAGGCGATTATGACGAAACAGCCTTCGTGTATGCCAGCCCAAACATCTTGCTGATGACGAGCGCTTGGTTTTTGTTTTTGCGCGACTACGACTGGGAAGGCTTCGCCCAAAGACACCCAAAGGTACATCGGGTCATCAGCTACGTGTCTGAGGTGAGTTTTGGTGTGTATTTCATCCATCCGTTGATTTTAGACATCCTGAAAAACAGTTACTTAGGTGTGCGCATCAATCCTCACAGCCTTTTTGATATTCCCGTGCCCTTGACCATCGGAGGGATAGTCACAGGGATAATTGCTACGGTGCTTTCAGTAGGCCTCATCTCACTGATGCGCCGCTTTGCTTTTGTGCGCCGCTGGCTTTTATAAATAAAGAGGCATTGGCCTGGTGATGAAAGGTATGGTGTATGCGATGTGGTACTCTGTCTGTCGGCTGACACTTTAGAGAAGATGAGCAGAGGCCCTTTTTGTGACAAACAGTTTAGTTTTGAGGCGATAAAAAACGATTGCACTATGCGTACCCTTCTTTTACTCGTTATTCTCGTCGCCTTCGCCCGTGGGGCCTTTGCTCAGTCGGGTTATTACCGGGTTAAGTTTCCGGATGATTTCACGGTTTACGGCTGCCATGCTATGGCCGACACGGTTTACCCCGTCATTGAACAATACCCTGGCTGCCCGTTTGCGGTAAGCGTATCGGTTAAGGACCAAGTATTCAAACTCAATCAAACCGGAGGGTGTAAGAAAATTTTACGCACGTGGACGCTGATTTATTTGTGCGACTACGACCCCAACAAAGATCCGGTGTTCATTATCAATCCAACAGACTCCGATATTGGCCCAACTGTATTCGGTATCCCGGCCAACCGCGGCCATTTGCAGTACACCCAAGTCATTAAAGTGGTAGATCAAGAAGGGCCTGTTTTCCTCGACTGCCCCTCTGACCCCGTAACGTTCTGTGACTATACCAGCAACGACCCAGCTCAATATAACAACGGCCACGTCGACCGCTGCGAAGGCCCAGCTCATCTGAGCATTAAGGTAACAGATGCATGCTCTAAAAGCGATATGAACATCCGCTATCAACTCTTTTTGGACCTAGATGGTAATGGCACTCAGGAGACGTTCATTAGCAGCAGTTCGCCTGGTGCATGGCCAATCCATCAAACCATAATAGGAGACACGGTATGCGTTAACATCGAATTTCCGGCGGGCTTTGGCTTTCCCTACGGTACGCATCGTATACAATGGATTGCCAACGATAACTGCGGCAACGAACGCCTATGCAACTACGACTTCATCATTAAAGACTGCAAAGCCCCTACGCTGATTTGTCGGTATGGTATGAGTGTCAACATTATGCAAACAGGCATGATTACCGTTAGCGACCAAATATTTATCCAACGAGTAGAAGATAACTGCAGTTCGGCTAGCCAGATTCAGACGGCCATTCGGAAAGCTGGACAAGGGACGGGCTTCCCTGCTGGCGAAAAAACGGTTGCGTTTGACTGTAGTGAGCTGGGCCAACAGTTCGTCGAAGTGTGGGGCCGCGATGCTAGTGGCAACGCCGACTTCTGCCTAACTTTTATTGACGTACAAGATAACATGGGTTCCTGCCCGCCCTCAAGCAAGTTTGTGGCGAAGATCACTACGCCCGATGATGATCCAATAGCCGGCGTGCAGGTGACGCTGATGCAAGCCAACAAGGCGATTGCCACATACACCACTGGCGAAGATGGTCTTTATGAGGTGGGCAGCCTTGCTGCTGGGTGCCATTACCAATTGCTTCCGGCTTTATCGGCCCAGCCTAAGGAGGGTATTAACACGGCGGACCTGCTGCTCTTATCGGCGCATTTGGGCGGCATTTTGCCGCTTTCCTCGCCCTACTACCTGTTAGCAGCCGACGTGAACAAGTCGGGCAGTCTGACGGCAGCGGATGCAGAGGAACTAGTGAAAATGATCCTTGGCACACAGGACCATTTTCCGGCCTACACTTCGGCTTGGCATTTCTCACCAGCGCATTTCACCTTCAGCAATCCGGCTAATCCATGGAGCGCCTCTTTACCGGCTATTGCCTCGCCTTTCTGCATTTCGGGGCTAATGCCGGCACCTAAAGCCGATTTTATCGGTTACAAAATCGGCGACTTGAATGCCTCCGGTGCAGCCCAATGGGGCAAGTTAGCAGTGAGCGACCGCGGGGGGCAACGGCTCCAGTTTTTTGAGACGAAAGACCAAACCTTCAGTGCTGGCCAGGAAGTGCGCGTCAGCATTCAAACCCCTGATTTGGCCCAACTGGCTGGATTTCAGTTTACGCTCGACTACAACGCTGAGGTGTTGCGCTTACAGAGCATCGTGCCTGATCTCCTTGAGGAGGATTGTATTGCCACGCCTGAGATTGGGCGCGTTACAGCATGCTGGTATTCGCCCATTATGCTGGATCCTTCCATCATGGGTAAGAACATGAAAGCGCGCGCATTGGTGCTGGTCTTCCAGGCTCTTAGGAGCGGTGTCTTAAGCCAGTCGCTGCGCATGACCTCTGCTATTACAGAAGCACAAGCCTACGGGCGAGACCTCTCACCTGTCGACATCGGTTTGTCTTTGGAACCCATACCTGTAGGGCCGAAAAGCTTAGGCCCGAATGCCGGCTCTCTCGAACTTTCCGTGCGTCCCAGTATTGTGCTTGACCGAGTGCAAGCTACCTACTACTTGCCGCAAGAAGGCGACGTGCTGCTTACCCTGACCGATGCTTCGGGCAATGTCTTGCACCTAAGCCGATTGCGCCAGGGCGAGGGTTACCACCAGGCGTTTATCGATTTAGGCGCAGACGTACGACCAGGTTTGCTCTTTTTGCGTGTAGAAAGCGCGGGCGGTGTAGAGGTGCAGCGGATAACCAAGATGTAAGGAGGAGCGCTCTTCCAGGCTCGATCTGTGGGCGCTCTTGAAGCCAAACCTTCGAGAGCGCCCATAGGCTTTAGGGCGATGCCCTCTCTGCATAGGGGAACAAACGGTCGTGTCCGGCTCATTGGCCAGAAGATGCCGCTCCTCAGAGCGCTATTAGGGTTCCAAGGCCCGAAAGTACGGTTGCGCACGCGCGATCAATCGCTCAGCCAGCGCAGAGTCAGCTGCCGCCCGATGTCGGACAAAGTCGGCAAAAATGTCTTCCAATCGTTCGAAACGTTGGCGCTCAAGGTCCATGCAGCTTAACGATGGAGCATAAACGCGCCGACGAACGACCAGCTGAAATGCTTCGCTGAAAACTTCCTTCAAGCGCATGTTGGTCAGTTCGATGCTCTGTTCGGGCCGGATGTCGTTGAGCGCTATGGATAAAATGGCTTCTGTTGTTTCGTTTTGCTGAGCGAAATCAGCCAGTTGCTGCATGATATCCGCTGTAGAGCGCTCGTAGCAATGGTTCACTTCGCATTTGAACCAAGGGCGAGTAGGTAGGGCTTCAAACGAGACAGAAATGTCTGCGGACGAGTGGATATTGAGCCAAAGAAAGCCTTTTTCAACCCCAATTTCTGTATCGCTCAACCGCTCGGTGCTGCCGGCGTACCAGCCGTTAGGATGCAAATTTACTTTCTGGGTATTGTGCCAATGACCCAGAGCCAGAAATTGAAAGCCCTTGAGGCGCTCTTCTAAATCGGCCGGAAAGGTTTGTTCGCCGTACTCATCCATAAGAAAGCGCTTGCCTAACGACGTGTGTAGCAGGAGCAAATTAGCTTTGTTGGAAGTGGGTTCCATGCGCTCCAGTTCTCGGCGCAGCAGGCGTTCATCGTTGATGTGAGGCACTCCATGGACTTCTACTTCGCCGAAACGGTAGGTTTCCCATTGTTCGCCAAAGATGGGATAAATGCCTAGAATGGTGCGCAAAGCGCGGAGGATAGGGCTGTTATAAAATGTGCGTGGTGTTTCGTGATTGCCCGCAATAAGCACCAGGGGGATGCCGGCATCGCTTAAGCGGCGCAGCTGCTCTAAAGCAAAAGTGAGGGCACGATTAGTGGGGCTTGGGCGGTGAAAAAAATCGCCGCTGTGAACAACAATATCGGCTTTGGCTTCCAATGCCCGGTCGATGACACGCCGAAAGGCATCGTAAATGTCTTGCTCTCGAGCGTTCACGCCGATGTCTTCGTGAACGCGATCAAAGGCTTGGTAGCCCAAGTGCGTATCGGAGCAGTGAAGGATCTTCACACCTTTTAAAAGTTTGAAAAAATACGCACCCACACATCGGAGGGACTCCAGGCGCCAGCGATGTCTGGGTGCGCGAAGGGAAGAAACGCACGCCAGACTAATCGCGGCTGGCCAAGAAGCGCATGAGCAGGTAAAGGAACTGCAGCAACGCCGCTAAGGCGGCAGCCACGTAAGTCATGGCAGCCCAAAAAAGAGCGTCTCTAGCACCTGCGTATTCGGCGCCTCGGGCAATGCCGGATTGGTCTAACCAAGCCAGCGCGCGACGGCTAGCGTCGAACTCAACTGGGAGCGTAACGAGGCTAAAAAGACAAGTAGCCCCAAAAGCTGCCAATACCACCAACATAACCACCGGGTTATCTAAGAGGGCAAAGCCCACCAGGCCAAACATGAAAAGGTATTGCTGAATGGAGGCAGCAATTTGCACCACGGGCACCAATCGCGAGCGCATTTGCAGCATACTATACGCTGTAGCGTGTTGCACGGCGTGGCCGCACTCGTGTGCAGCTACAGCGGCAGCGGCTACACTGCGCCCAGAATACACCTCGGGGCTGAGGTTGACGGTCTTGTCCTGAGGATTATAGTGGTCTGTGAGCCGACCTTCCACCGAAGTGATGCGGACGTCGTAAATGCCGTAAGCGCGCAACATGGCCGCCGCTACTTCAGCGCCGCTCATTCCGTTGGGCAGTGGCATTCGGCTGTAGTGGTTAAATTTGCTCTGAAGGGTGCCACTCAGGATCATACCGATGACCGTGAAGACAACGCTAATGATAACTATGCCAATCATTTAAGAACAAGTATGGTTTTGAACTTCTCTATAAACAAGAGCACGACAAATATAGTTCGCACT
>CALHAM010000026.1 GCA_937934275.1 uncultured Saprospiraceae bacterium
ATGCGCTGCCGAACCCACATTCAGTTGGCCCTGCGCCGCAGCGACTGCGAAATAGCCATTATTGCTGACCTCGACCCTATCATGCGCGAACGCGCGCTGCAACAGATCGCTGCTGCGGCTAAGCCCAAGCCAAAGGTTTATGGTCGGGGCGACGACGACTATTTACGCCTGCTGAGTGATTCGAACATCGATGCTGTCGTCATCTCTTCGCCTTGAGAATGGCACGGCCCGCAGGGCATCGCCGCCATGCAAGCCGGCAAGTATGTGGGCGTCGAAGTGCGCGGCATCTGGATGGACGTCAACAGCAGCCTCTTGCTCGAAGGACAAACCCCCGCACACCAATGGATAAAGGCTAAAGCCTAGCTCGAGCACTACGACCACCCCCTGTGGAAGCGCTATGCTGACGACGCACAAGGCGCCGGACACGGCGGCATGGATTTCTTTGTCTTCCACCACTTTATCGAGTCCGCTAAGCGCAATCAGGCGCCTCAAGTAGCTGTTTACGACGCTGCTGCCTGGCTCGCCATCACTCCGCTCTCAGAAGCGAGCATCGCCAGCGGAAACAGCCCGCAGCCCTTCCCAGACTTCACCTCAGGGCGCTGGACGGAGCGCAAACCCAATTTTGCTGTGAACGATGAATTTTAAAGCGCCTTCATCGGAACAGCGTTAGCGCTTGCAGTGCCGTTTGCAACACCCCCCAAAGCGCAGGCAAGGCTACAAAAGCCCACGACAGATAGAGTGCCACTTTTTCACGAAGCGATTCTTTCATAAACGTTGTAAAGCATTTTTGAGCGGCCGCACCCACAGGTTGCAAATTAGGCCAGCGACCAGCAGCCCAGCCATCAAATACATCGTTAGCGAATAGGCCTGTGCGGGCGGAAGACCAAGCGTTTCGATTTGATAGGCCCGCAAGTGGTTGAGCAGCTGTGGGCCAAGGATAGCTGCAAAGCTCCAGGCCAGCAATAGGCGCCCGTGAATGGCGCCCACCTCTCGAACGCCAAAGATGTCGCGCAGATAGGCGGGCATAGTGGCAAACCCTCCTCCGTACATGCTCATGATGAGGCTAAATGCCACCACAAACAGCGTCAGCTCGCCCATGCGTCCCGTCCAGGGTATTACTACGTAGAGCGCCGCACCTAAAAGGAAAAAAGCCGTGTAGGTATTGCGCCGGCCAATGCGATCCGACAACGACGACCAGAAGAAGCGCCCCGCCATGTTGAACAAGCTCAACAACCCCACAAAACCGCTCGCTGCCGTTGCCGTTACCGCCCGATTTGGGCCAACCGTAGTCTCGGAAAACATCTCTTGGATCATCACCGACGCCTGACCCAGTACTCCCAAGCCGGCGCTCACATTGAGCATAAGCACACCGAAGAGCAAGTAGAACTGCGGCGTGCGAATGGCTTCGTCAGCGGTTATTCCCCAATCCGCATGCACCTTAGAGCGCGGTGCTGACATGTTCGCAGGTCTCCAACCCGCTGGCGGAATGCGCACCGTAAACACGCCAAAAAGCATGTAAGCCAAGTACAGCGCACCCATGGCGACGAACGTCTCGGCCACTCCCGTAGAGGTGGGCGTTCGGAAAAAATCCATCAGCACAACTGATAGCGGCGCGGCCAACATAGCGCCACCGCCAAAGCCCATGATGGCCAAGCCGGTGGCCATGCCGGGTCGGTCGGGAAACCATCTGATGAGCGTCGATACCGGTGAGATATACCCTAGCCCCAACCCTATGCCTCCCAAAACGCCGTGGCCCACGTAGAGCAACCACAGTTGGTGCTGCCAAACGCCTATCGCTGACACAAAAAAGCCACCCGAAAAACACAGCGCCGACACAAACATGGCTTTTCGAGGACCAACGCACTCCAGCCAACGGCCAAACGCAGCCGCAGAGGCACCCAAGCAAAACAGAGCAGTGGAAAAAATATGCCCTACTTCAACCAGCGTCCAGTCATCTGCCGCGGGTTGAGTTATCCCTCGCAGCTGGGTGAGCGGCTTGTTGAATACGCTGTAAGCGTATATTTGGCCAATGCACAGGTGAATGGCCAATGCCGCCGGCGGCACGCGCCAGCGGTTGTAGCCGGGCGAGGCGAGGCTGTGGGCCTTATCTAAAAAAGAAAGCAAGGAAGGCATCGCGACATCTTACATCGTTTTGGCAAGCAAGCACATACTTTTTCTGCTGCAAACATCTGCAAAAGCAGGTCAATGGTGTTTTCGTCAGAAGCGCCAACAACGGTGAAGGCAAGAAGGGTCTCAAAAGCCAACAACTATTCGATGGACGCTTGGAGCTTCGGAGTCTAAGACATGGAGAAAATAGACGCCCGAAGGCAAGCCTCCTACCGACAGCGGAAAATCGCTCCAGCGCGCATGAAGCACCACCTGCCCTGTGGCGCTCATCAGCAAGACCGGAGTTGTTGCCGAAAGTTCGGCGCCTTTGCGCTCTGCGAATAACATGCTGTTTGCCGGCACAGGCCATACGCGCAGGCTATTGGAACCCACAGCAGGATACAGGCTTGAAACGCCCGCCTGTTGTATCCGCCAGGCCTTGTCGCGTTGCAAGGGCTGTATGGGTATTGACAGCACCCCATCAGCGCCCACTGTCGCCTCCCACACCTGCTGCGGTTGTGTGCCGAACGTCCAAGGCTCCCACTCGGAAATGCGATATTTACCCGGGAGCAAGCCCTTCAAGTGCACAACTCCTTCCACAGGAGTGGGCAGCCCTTGCGTTACGACTCGATACCAGGTGTGTTCGCGGTGGCGTACCCACAGCAGCGCATCATCGCCCTGGGCATTCAGCAAGGCGCGTACGCGAAGAACCGGTAAGTCGGCCCATGCCTCTGCCCGCTCGTAGTGCCCTGTATTAAAGGGCACATCTGCTGTAAAAGCCGAAAAAGGCCGGTAATGCCGGTGCAGTTCAAAGGCCTCGATGTTTTCGCTGTTCCAAATAAGACCGCTTACGCCGCCGGCAAAAAGATGCCCCCAGACCCAGTTGTGCAGCCAGACGCCAGCGGTATCTAACGCCAGCAGTGGGTCAGGAGCTTGGTCTCCGGGTTGATCTAAATCCGTTTCGCCGATGATGACCGGCTTATTGCGCAAAGGGTCGGTGCTTAGGCGACGCCCATAGGCCTCGATGAGCGCTGCCGCATCGCGTTGGAGCGCCTGACGGTCGTGCCACTGCCCTTCTATTTCAAAGCCATCTAAAAAACCTGTCGTCATGGCGTATGCGTGCACGTCGGCATAAGCTGCTGATGAGGCTTGCCAATATTCCGGTACCCATTCGCTCCAAAACGACGTGCTGACCATGCGCGGGAATGGCCCGTGCTTTCGAAAGAAAGCAGCCATGCGCTCCAGGAGATCGAAGTAGCTACCCGGCGCGCCTTCGTTGACCAGTTCCCAAGCCGCTACGGAGGGCGCCCATCCCCAACGAGCCACCAAATGGCGCCAATAGGCCTCGTAGAGGCGGTCCAGATAAGTACCCGCTAAAGGCTCGAAGCGGCCTTTGGCCGGATTAAGTGCGCCGTATTGGTCAAAAAAGTTGAGCAAAGGGTCGTTTTTTTCCAAAATGACCACTTGGTAGTACACATTGCGGCGAGCTGCTTCGCGAATGAGGTAATCCGCCTTTCGGCATTCAATTGGGTCAGCGTATCGATGCGCATTGGCATTCCAGGTATCTAAGATGTTGGGTCCTAGGTGGCCATCCGGCTGAATGGGTTGAAGGGTGAACTGGTCTATCCAAGCGGCGCCAGCGCTTACATCTTCCAACGTTAGGTAGAGGAAAGGCAACTGGTCGCTTTCCGCTGTCCAGTCCGCCGTTAGGTAGACCCAGTCGCTGTAGCCGCGCAACGCATAGGGCGATAGGCGCTGGCCGACATGGGGCTTGACGTCGTCTGTGCCCAGCCATCCGCCGGTCTTGATCACCAAGCCAACGTTGCCCGCTACGCCCTCTACCCGCACGCGTGCGGTGAGGCGATAAGTGCGCCCTGGCTCTACCGGCACAGACGACCAGAAGCCGCGGAAAATAGAAGGCGTCTGCACGTTCTCAACAGGTGGCCAGGCAATTTTCCAACTCACCTCACCGCAGCCATAGCGGCGCTCGGGACTGAGCACAGAAGCGGGCAAATAGCCGTTGTGTTGCATGGGGTGATGCGTGGCCCACGACGACCAGGCGTCGGAGAAAGGCGCAATGGGCGAAAGCCAGAAACGCCCGTAAGTAACGCCATTGGCGCTCCACTGCGCTAAGTGCCCATCCAGTTCGGGTAGCGGACGGTCGGCGCTGATGTTGTAGCCCATTGGCAAGAAGGGTGTGCCGTCGGCATGTTCCCAATAGCGGTTGTCGGTGGCAGACGGACGTACGTATCCCTTGCCGGCAGAGCCCGATACCGTTACGGTAGGCAACGGCACCAAAGCCTTCCCGCTGCGGTCTTCTACGCGCAGCCAGCCCGACCACTGGCCTTCGCGCGGAAAGCTCATGCGCAAGGCCCAATGCCATTCACCTGTCGGACGCAGGTCGTCGCCTGCAAGTTCATAGGCCAAGGTGTAAAAACAGGGTACAGCCAGCGTGTCGCCTTGCGAAATAAACAAAGCTTCTGCCGTGATGCCGCTGCTGTCGCCAGGTAGATGGCCAAAGGGCAAAAAGGGATCGGTTCCGCGCGTCTCCAACCGGAACCGACAGCTCCAAAAGGCCCACGCTTGGGTGGATGCCGAGTCGCATTGCAGCTGCAGCACACGCGGGCCGGTATGAGTAGGGTCAAGGCGGTGCACTTTCAAGCGAGCAATGGTAGCTTCACCCTGCGGTGTTATCCCCTGAACGGCAATCGTGTTTTCTCCGTGCTCTAAAGCAATGGGCGGCAGTGTCCAGGAGGTGTTGGCCCCGGCGTTGACCCATCCACTTTGCTCAGTGCGCTCGTTGACCCAAAAGAGGGCACCCGACCAGCCGCTCCGCGTGCCCCCTAAGGTAACGGTTGGCGCACTCGTCGTCCATTCCGCAGCAGCAGTAGGCGTAGTAATGCGAATATTCGGAGCATGGGCCGGCGCAGTAACGTGCACGGTATCGGTCCACACGGCCACCGCGCCTTCGTCGTCGCGCACCTGCACCCTGATGAGATATGTGCCTGGCCAGCCGTACGTGTGTCGAAAAGTATCGACCAATCCGATGCCTACGGCTCCATCGCCGAAATCTACCCATTTGGCTTCAAGTGCGCCGTCAGCATCTTCGGCGTGCACTACGACAGTTATCGCCCATGGGGTTTCTCCACTGTGGCCAGGCATGAGTTGGACGGCAGTAATCTCCGGCGGTTGGTTAGGGCCTACCGGCGATAGGCGCACGTCGTCGAGCCAAAAGAGCAGTTGCCAGCCCGAACCGCCGAAAAAACCTAAGTGCACGCGCACACGCCCATCTGTCGGCGCAGAAAAGAGCAGCGACTCTTTGAACCACACGCCTACTGGGCGGTCGTAGAAGGTAAACGCCGCCTCGCGCACAACACTCCAATCGTAGGTAAGTGCACTCATGGCAATGCCTCCCCAATCGGACCCGCTGCTGGCTGGGTCAATCCGAAACCAAGCCGTAAGCCGATAGGTGGCTCCGGGCGTCAGTCCGGTAAGTACACCGTAGCGGGCCATAGCATTCTGCAAGCGCAGCGACTGCTGGCCGTGGTGCACGGTCTGCATATCCAAAGCATACGAGCCGCCTTCTACCGTCCAGGGCGGTAGCCCTTGTTCGAAGCTGCCGTTCTGCAACAAATTGCTGCCCGTTTGGGCCAGCGCCGCAAAGCCTAAAATAGTAACCTTTGCTCCTATCAACAACCAGAAGCGCAATTCACTGCCGTCCATAAACTATGCCTGTTTTAGCAGCAAATTTCGCTAAAAGAAGAGAGGCGCTTTGTTTTTTAACGGCTATTCAGAGGCCAATCAAGCGGCGCTGTCTACCTATCAGTCAGTGCTTTTAAGCTGACGTAGGCGCTGTAGCTGCGGGCCATTGGCGGAGCAGCTCGCCTAAGCACCAGATGTCTTCAAACGAATTGTACAAAGGCACGGGTGCCAGTCGAATGACGTCGGGTTCGCGCCAGTCGGCCATC
Organism: uncultured Saprospiraceae bacterium; assembly: GCA_937934275.1. GTDB lineage: Bacteria > Bacteroidota > Bacteroidia > Chitinophagales > Saprospiraceae > M3007. The sequence continues at coordinate 6,075 of CALHAM010000026.1, forward strand.
ACGCCGTGGGTGCTCAAGTATTCGAACAGTGCCTTCCCCTGCGCGCCCATGCGCACCGATAGTTGGCAGCCCCGCATGTTGGGGTTGCGCGGCGTGATGATGCTCAACTCAGGCAGCTGCTCGCGCACTCCGTCGAGCACATATTCCAAATAACCTGTTAGCAGCACGCTTTTTGCCCGAAGCGCTTCCATGCCTACGGCGTCGAAGAGGTCTAAGCTGGCCAAATGAGCCGCAAAAGACAGCACTTGCGCGTTGCTCAGCTGCCAGCCCTCGGCTCCGCGCATAGGTTTGAAGCCTTTGCGCATGAGGAAGCGCTCCTCTTCGTTGTGGCCCCACCAGCCAGCAAAGCGAGGCAGATCGGGGGCGTTGCCGTACCGCTCATGCACAAACACCCCAGCAGGCCCGCCCGGCCCAGAGTTCAGGTATTTGTAGCTGCACCAAACGGCAAAGTCCACGTTCCAGTCGTGTAGGCGGAGCGGCACATTGCCTGCCGCATGGGCTAAGTCGAAGCCAGCACATGCCCCCACGCGATGAGCGGCTGCCGTGATGGCCGCTAAATCGTACCATTGGCCTGAGTAGTAATTCACTCCGCCAAAGAGCACCAGTGCCAGGCTATCTCCCGCTTCTTCAATAGCCCGCTCGATATCAGCCGTGTGCAGGACATCTTCGCCTGGTCTTGGTGCTACTTCAAGGACGGCATCCTCAGGGTCAAAGCCGTGCCAACGCACCTGGCTTTCTACGGCATATTGGTCGCTTGGGAAGGCCCCGGCCTCCATGAGGATGCGGTAGCGCTGAGGCGTGGGCCGGTAGAATGACACCATCATCAAGTGCAGGTTAGTCGTAAGCGTGTTCATAACCACCACCTCGTGCGGCAGGGCGCCCACAAGCCGGGCGGTTTGTGGCGTGAGGAACTTATGATAGTGCATCCAGGGGCGCTGGCCGCGGAAATGACCTTCTACGGCGTGTGTGGCCCACTGGTCGAGTTCTTCCAATAGTCGCTGGCGCACAGCCTTAGGCTGAAGCCCAAGCGAATTGCCGCAGAAGTAGAGTACGGGTCGGCCGTTGTGGGTAGGGAAGAGGAACTCTCCTCGGAAACGCCGCAGCGGATCTTGCACATCCATCTGGCGAGCAAAGTCAAGCGCATTTTGATAGTGCATATACGTTGTCAAAGCCCTGCAAGAATAGCGCATTGCTCGCACATGAGCAGCGCATACCATAAGAAGCCGGCAAATTGCCGTCAAAAGAGGCCATATAAGGGGCTGTTTAGCCAAAAACTCTTGGTCGGCAGCGGCTGTGTCTTTTCTTCGCACACCAATAGGCAAAAGTTTCTCTCCATGCCCTTTTGTTTTTGTGTGAAAAAAAATAGGCCAAGCATGGCGTTGGGCTATCGCGCCATGAAATCATACGCTCTGCTGCTCGTGCTTGCGTGGCCCGTCGGGCTGGCGGCTCAAAAGACATTTCCTGCGCCGCTTGCGCCGAGAAAGCGCCCGCTTCAGCACGAGGATGTGCATCGGTGGCGCAAAATCGAGCGTCCCCAAGTAGCGCCCAATGGGCAATGGGTGGCCTATTTGCTCGCGCCCGTGACGGAGGGCGACGCCGTCTTGCATCTTTGGAATGCTGCCACCGGCAAGACCCTCACCTTTGAGCGCGGCGCTGAGCCACAGTTTTCGGCCAACGGCCAACATCTAGTTTTTAAAATAAAACCGCCCTTAGATACTCTAAAGGCCCAACGTCGGCGCAAAGTGAAGAGCGAAGACTTGCCGCGCGACTCGCTGGCCGTCTATGCGCTGAATACGGGAAAGCTGTGGAAAACGCCCGACGTGCTCAATTTTGCCCTGCCTGAAAAATGGTCGGGCTGGCTGGCTTACCGCTTAGAGCCGATGCGCGGCCATAAAACTACCTCAGACACGGCGACTTCGGCAGTGCCTAAAGCCAAAAGAGAGGATGCAAAAGACAGCGGTTCGCGCCTCATTCTGCGCGAATTAGATACCGGCTGGGAAGACACGCTGCCCTACGTCTTGGAGTATTCCTTTGCACGTCGGCGGCCAGCGCTTATGGCCTCTTGCACGGATCGAGACAGTGCGTTGAGTGCTGGGGTCTATTCCTTCGACTTCGAGCAGCGCCTTTGGAGGCCGCTCTTACAAGCCGAAAAAGGCAAGTTTGTCCAACTGGCGTGGGAAGAACAAGGGCGGCGTGCCGCCTTTTTAGCCGACTTAGACACAACCAAAGCCAACCCTCGGCCATGGGCGCTCTACTATTGGATAGAAGGTACACCTGTAGCCCGCTCTGTTGCCGACACGAGCAGCTCCTTCTTGTCTCAAGTACTAGAGCGCTGGAGCCTCAGTGAGCATACGGCCTTGAGATTCAGTGAAGACGGGACGAAGCTCTACTTCGGCATAGCGCCGTCGTGGCCTCAGCCCGATACAACCCTGTTGCCTGAAGAGGTGGTGCAAGTGGAAGTATGGGCGCACACTCAGCCGCGCATTTACCCCGAAATGGCCAAACGACTCGAGGCAGAGCGCAAGCGCGGTTATCCAGTGGTTTGCCATTTGGAGTCGCCTGCCGCCGTGTGGCCACCACCGGTAGGCAGCTTCACCGTGTTGGGCACCGACCTGCCTGAATGGCAATTTCAACCCCAACGCAACGCTTCGCTGGCCTTGGGCATGACCGAAGAGCCGTACGCCTACTTAAAGCAGTGGGAAGGCGATGCCCCTCGCGATGTGTACGCCGTTGACCTTCAGGACGGCAGTCGCCGTCTCGTGGTGCAAGGACAGCGCTGCCGGCCGTCCTTGTCGCCCGAGGCCCGATATGTGCTGTGGTGGCAATTTGCCGATTCTGCCTGGTACTGCTGGAGCGCTGAAATGGGACGCACTACTCGGCTCACCGACCACCGCCGAGGGACTTTTTTCAACGAAAGAAATGACGTGCCCGATTATCCTCATGCCTACGGCTTTGCCGCTTGGCTCATCGGCGACCAAGCGGTACTTCTGTACGACCGCTACGACCTGTGGCTGTTTGACCCTACGGGCCACAGCCCCCCGCAACGCCTGACCCAAGGGCGTGAAAAGCGCATCGTTTATCGCTATCTTCATCTCGACCCTGAAGAGCACGCCTTAGCTCCTGACGCACGCCTGCTGTTGCATACCTTTCGCGAGGATACGCGCGACGAAGGCTATGCCTGGCTCGACCTGAAAACTGGGGCAACTACCCCTTGGATGAGCGGTACCTTCCGTTACACGCGCTCGCCCTTAAAAGCAAAAGAGGCCGAGGTACTGGTTTTTACGAAAGAGAACTACCAAACATTCCCCGACTTGTGGTGGGTAAGCCCTCTAAGGCCCTCGCCCGCAGCCAATGAACGACGCATTTCAGCGGCTAATCCTCAGCAGGAAGAGTATTTCTGGGGCAGCATCGAGCTTTTCAGCTGGCTTTCGCCCACAGGCGATACTCTGCAAGGGCTGCTGGTGAAGCCCGAACCTTTTAACCCGCAAAAGCAGTATCCGCTTCTCGTCAATTTTTACGAGCGCCTGTCCGATGAGTTGCACCAGCACCGCTCGCCCGACTACCATCGCTCTCAGATTAACTATACCCTGTACGCCAGCCGTGGCTATGTGATATTTGCTCCAGACATCCCCTATCGCGTAGGCCATCCGGGCCAAAGCGCTTACGACGCAGTTGTTAGTGGTGTGATGGCGCTGGTCGGTCAAGGCTTCGTCGATGTGCATCGTATTGGCCTGCAAGGGCATTCGTGGGGCGGTTATCAAACGGCCTACATCATTACGCGTACCCACCTGTTTGCCTGCGCCGAGGCAGGTGCGCCCGTGGCTAATATGACTTCAGCGTACGGAGGCGTGCGCTGGGAGTCGGGCCTGGTGCGCCAATTTCAGTACGAACGCCAGCAAAGCCGCATCGGCGGCTCGTTGTGGGAATACCCTATGCGCTATTGGGAAAACTCGCCCCTGTTCTTTTTAGACCGCGTGCAAACACCTTTATTAATATTGCACAACGACAAGGACGGTGCCGTTCCCTGGTCGCAGGGCATCGAACTCTACACCGGCTTGAGGCGCTTAGGCAAACCCGTATGGATGCTGAATTACAACGATGAACCTCACTGGCCGCTTAAGTTGCAAAACCGAGCAGACTTTCAGCGGCGCATGCAGCAATTTTTCGACCACTACCTACTTGGCGCACCCAAACCGCGTTGGATGGAGCAGGGCGTATCGCCAGCGGAAAAAGGCATTCGGCAAGGGTTAGAGCCTTCTGAGACTCCGCGAGACTGAGCTGGCGCCCTTATTCGATGAGCGTGACATGAGTCACGTTTTTTGGCCTAAGGTGCGTGCTATCTTTGTATCGTTTTTAGGGAAACTACTCTTTGTCAAATTAAAAATTGCATTCACTATGAAAATTGAGCAAATCTATACCGGCTGCCTTGCACAAGGAGCTTACTACATCGAAAGTGAAGGAGAAGCTGTGGTTATTGACCCATTGCGCGAAGTGTCGCCCTACATCGAGCGCGCTGAAAAAGACGGTGCCAAAATAAAATACGTATTCGAAACGCACTTCCACGCCGATTTTGTGAGTGGTCACGTGGATTTAAGCAAGAAAACAGGTGCTCCCATCGTGTATGGCCCTAATGCCAACCCTACCTTCGATGCCTACATTGCCCGAGACGGAGAGGAGTTCAAAGTGGGTAAACTGACTTTCCGTGTGTTGCACACACCAGGCCACACGATGGAGAGCACGTGTTACTTGCTCCTTGACGAAAATGGTAAAGAGCGCGCCTTGTTTTCGGGCGATACACTGTTTATTGGCGACGTAGGCCGCCCCGATTTGGCCCAAAAGGCTGCTAACATGACCCAAGAGCAGCTGGCCGGCATATTGTTCGAATCGCTTCGGAACAAAATCATGCCTCTGCCTGACGACGTCATCGTGTATCCAGCTCACGGTGCCGGCTCGGCTTGTGGCAAAAATATGTCGAAGGAAACCTTCGACACGCTGGGCCACCAGAAGCAGACCAACTATGCGTTGCGCGCCGACATGACGAAGGAAGAGTTCATTAAAGAAGTTACCACTGGCTTAATGCCGCCCCCGGCCTATTTCCCGCTTAATGTGGCGCTCAATAAGCACGGCTATGATAGCATCGACGAAGTGGTGGAGCGCGGCAAGCGCGCGCTTTCGCCGGCAGCCTTCGAAGCGGTGGCCAACGAAACGGGCGCACTCATCCTCGACACGCGTGCCCCGCAAACGTTTGCCAAAGGCTTTGTGCCCAACTCCATTAACATCGGCCTAGATGGCCAGTTTGCTCCTTGGGTAGGGGCGCTCATCCCCGACGTTAAGCAGCAAATCCTACTCATTGCCGATCCGGGCCGAGAGGAAGAGGCAGTGGTGCGTCTGGCGCGCGTAGGCTACGACTATTGCCTGGGCTATTTGGAGGGCGGTTTTGACGCCTGGAAAGCCGCCGGCATGGAGGTGGATAGCATCGAAAGCATTAGCGCAGAGGAGTTGGCCCAGCGCCTAAAAGCGGAACCGTCAGCCCCCCTCCTCGATGTGCGCCGCAAAAGCGAATACGACAGCGAGCACGTAGAAAATGCCGAAAACATACCGCTGGATTACATCAACCAGCACATGGCCGAAATACCCAAAGACCGCACTGCCTACGTGCATTGTGCGGGTGGCTATCGCTCCATGATTTTTGTCAGCATCTTGCGCGCCCGTGGCTACGACAACTTAGTGGACGTGAAGGGAGGGTTCAAAGCCATCAAAGAAAGTGGGCTATTTAAAACAACAGACTACGTCTGCCCGTCCACGTTGCTATAAGGAGCGGCCTTTGCCGAAAGCTAATGCCCGGATAGCGCGGATAAGCAACGCATCCCTGCGTACTGACCTCCGCGATATCCGGGCCTGCGCTTATCTTTCGGTGTTTCCCCGCTCGACGCTCCGACCATGTACATTCCCTTCAATCCGCAGTGGTATGCCCGCGCTTTAGAAGAACAGCGCCGCCGGGCGCCTCACATGATGACAAAATTCGCCAATACCGACGTTCGAACAGCCGGGCAAATTCGCGGATTGGTCATTGAGCATCATGTCAGTGGCTGGTTTCGTCAGCGTTATCCCAGTGGCTATCTCGAGCCGGACAACTATCAGCGCTGGGCCGATATGTGCAGCCACGATTTTAAATTAAAAACTCCTGGTGGCGTATTATACATAGACGTGTCTGGCCCTCGAAAAGATGGCTCCTTTGGCGCTTACGACCTAAAGCCCAGGCATAAAGTAGATTATCATATCTTGTGCCGCCCGATAGGTTTTGTGCGCTGGGACGAATGTGACTATCAAAAGGGCTTCGAAATATTGGGCGTGGTCGAGGCCCGACATTTCCAGACCGCTCTTCCCGTAGAACACATCATGCCTCTTAATACCTGGCTAAAAAACATCGGCCTATGACGCACGGCGAACACTCCTGGATGGCAGACATCGCCTTAGAAGAGCGCCCCGACCTGTTGCAGCGCATTGAGCGCTATCGAAAGCGCTACCCGGATCGAAATATAGAGGCATACATCGAAAAAGTGAAGCAAGACGCTCGCTTAGAGCAAGTGAAGCAGTATTTGATGGCTCAGCTCCGAGCACATACACTCAAAGTCAGCTCGGCGTGTTTAGCCTATGCCGAGGGCAGCCTTCAGCAGGGCCGCTATGCTGAAGAGTATTTGAAAGGCAATGCCTATCCCTTTGAGCGAATGCTGCACTATTTGAAAAACGGCAGCCGGCTTGCGCTGTATCACCGCGACTTCCGAGAGATAGATTTACCCGAAAACTCTGTGGATTGGATTATTACAGACCCACCCTATCCGCAGAAGTTTCTTCCGCTTTATCGCGATTTAGCGCTCTTTGCGCAACGCGTTCTTCGGCCCGGTGGTGGCCTGTTGGCTATGGCTGGGCAATCGTATTTGCCGGAAATTTTTCAGCACATGTCGGTGGAAGGCCTGAAGTACAACTGGACCCTGTGCTACCTCACCCCGGGCGGCCAATCGCCACAATTGTGGCAGCGCAAGGTGAACACGTTTTGGAAACCAATCTTGTGGTTTACTAAAGGCGAAAATAAGCGCTGGATCGGCGACGTGGTGAAGAGCGACGTCAACGACAATGACAAGACATACCATTTTTGGGGCCAGTCGGTGTCGGGCATGACCGACCTGCTGCAAAAGGTTTCTTACATGGGTGAAACCATCCTCGATCCGTTTTTGGGAGGCGGTGCTACGGGGGCTGCTTGCCTGTTGCACCGGCGCCATTTCATCGGGATTGAAATTGAGAAAGACATCTTTACTATTGCAAAAGAGCGACTCGAGGCGCTTCGTAAAGAATTGGACGTCGTTCAATATTGAAAGAACAGTTTTCCGTGTTTGCACTTGATGAACAAAACGTAATTTTTTATCTAAAAAAAAACTTGCATATGGACATGCTTAAACAACCCTGGTCGTGGTGGGCCTCTGGCATCCTCATTGGTCTGACGGTGCCCCTTCTGTTACTGCTGGGCAACAAGCACTTTGGCATTTCGGGCAACCTGCGCCACATTTGCGCGGCGTGCTTTCCAGCTAATATTCGCTTCTTCCAATACAATTGGCGCAAGGAGGCCTGGAACCTCTTTTTTGTAGCAGGTATTGTGGTGGGTGGGGTCATTGCTGCCGTCTGGCTCAAGGACCCTAATCCGGTGCAGATACACCCTGATTTGGCGCGTGACCTGGCAGCGGTAGGGGTTACCAATACCGAACACCTTGTGCCTCAGGACCTCTTCAGTTGGAATAGCCTGCTAACTCTGCGCGGTTTTATCCTAATCGTCATCGGCGGCTTCTTGGTAGGCTTTGGCACCCGCTATGCTGGTGGTTGCACCTCAGGCCATGCCATCATGGGCCTATCCACTCTGCAGTGGCCCTCGCTGGTAGCCACCATCTGCTTTATGGTTGGCGGCTTCTTAATGACGCATCTGCTGATGCCCTACATCCTGGCACTGTGAGCAATAAACAGCAAAAAAGCTAAGCGTAAGTACGTGAAAGCCATTCCCTTCCTTTTTTCACTTTTCACTTCTCACTTTTTACTCGAAAATGGAAAACATTACCACATCATATCAACACAGCATTCCCGCTGAAACAGATGCGGAAGTGCGCTCGTTACACGCTATGTGCGTCAATGAGTCGGAAATTGACCTGCCTTGGTACCATAATTTGGTTTACTTAGCCGCAGGCGCTTTTTTCGGCGTCGTTCTCGTAAAGGCTGAAGTGATTTCATGGTTCCGCATCCAGGAGATGTTTCGCTTGGAGTCTTTCCACATGTACGGCGTTATTGGTACGGCTGTCGTCGTAGGAGCTCTTTCGGTTTTTCTCATCAAAAAATTCAAAGTGCGCACGTTGCACGGCGAGCCAATTGTTTTCAGTGATAAAACCTTCAACAAGGGCCAGATCATTGGCGGCCTAATTTTCGGTTTGGGTTGGGCCATGACGGGGGCCTGCCCAGGGCCTTTATTTGCACAAGTAGGCACAGGCGTCACGGTTATGGGAGTGGCAGTGCTAAGTGCCATTGCGGGCACTTGGTGCTACGGCTACTTGCGCGAGCGCTTGCCGCACTGAGGCATTGGCCAGCTGCGCTCAAGCGCGAAGAAAAAAATGCCCATTGCTTCTGAACGCATGCAAGCTCGTGTGTTTTCGTAAACACACGCGGCAGAGCCGATGGAGCAAAAGAGGGCTGCACAAGAGTCGTGGTCATCGCACCAAAGTCGGGGTTCAGATGCTTTTCTCGTGAACAAGGGCATTGCTGCCATTCAAAGAGCAGCAATGCCCTTACCTTTGCACCCGTTTTCAGGTTGTAAAAACACCCTACTTGTGTCCAATTTTTTGAACGAACTGCACCGCCGCCGCACCTTTGCCATCATCGCCCACCCTGACGCCGGTAAAACCACCCTAACCGAAAAACTATTGCTTTTTGGCGGCGCTATCCAGACCGCCGGAGCCGTGAAAAGCAATAAAATCAAAAAATCCACGGTATCCGACTTCATGGAAATCGAGCGCCAGCGCGGCATTTCGGTGAGTACCTCAGTGATGGGTTTCGAATATCGGGGGTTGCAGATTAATATCTTAGACACGCCAGGCCACGAAGATTTTGCGGAAGACACCTATCGCACCCTTACCGCGGTAGACTCGGCCGTAGTTGTCGTGGATGCAGCTAAAGGGGTAGAGACACAAACAGAGAAACTAACCCAGGTGTGCCGGATGCGCACCACACCTATTATATTTTTTATCAACAAACTCGACCGCGAGGGCTTAGACCCTTTCGATTTGCTAGATGAGATCGAGCAAAAACTCTCCGTCAAAGTGCGCCCACTATCGTGGCCAATAGGTATGGGACAGCGCTTTCAGGGCGTGTACAGCCTCTACGAGCGGCGCTTAGTGCTTTTTCAGCCGCACGGCAAGCAACAACAGGAAGAGAGCGTCGTCTTTGAAGATGTACAAGACCCCGCCTTAGAACAATACCTCGGTGCAGGCGCTGCTCAGCAGCTGCGCGAAGACGTAGAAACCATAGAAGTGGTGTATCCACCCTTCGACCGCGAAACCTATTTGCGCGGCGACGTTTGCCCAGTTTTTTTCGGCTCTGCAGTCAACAACTTCGGCGTGCGCGAGCTGCTCGACTGCTTTGTAGACATTGCCCCCTTGCCTCTACCCCGTCAGGCAGCGGAGCGCTGGGTGAAACCCGAAGAGGAAAAATTTAGTGGCTTTGTGTTCAAGATCTTCGCCAACATGGACCCCCGCCACCGCGACCGCATTGCCTTTTTACGCGTATGCTCGGGGCGCTTCGAGCGCAACAAGAACTACCGCCACGTGCGGCTAGGGCGCGATTTCAAGTTTCCAGCCCCTACCATGTTCATGGCTAGCAAAAAGACCTTGCTCGAAGAAGCCTATCCGGGCGACGTCGTGGGCCTCTACGACTCCGGCAATTTTAAAATTGGCGACACCCTGACTGAAGGCGAAGAGTTGCACTTCAAAGGCATACCATCGTTTAGCCCCGAACAATTTCGATATGTGGAAAACGCTGACCCCCTCAAACAAAAACAATTTGCTAAAGGCCTTGAGCAGCTCATGGACGAAGGCGTAGCCCAACTGTTCGTACGCCAAAGCGACGGACGCCGCATCGTAGGTACTGTAGGCATGCTGCAGTTTGAAGTGCTCCAGCACCGATTAGAAAGCGAATACGGCGCCAAATGCCGATACGAACCCATTCATCTGCACAAAGCCTGCTGGGTCAGTAGCGACGACCCCAAAGCGCTGCGAGAATTCTTAGAGCGCCGCAAACGCGACATCGCCAAAGACCGACACGGTGAGTGGGTCTTCCTGGCTGAAACCGCCTGGATACTCAAAACGGTACAAGAAAACTTTCCTAAAATTCACTTCCGCTTCACCTCCGAAGCCTAACGAATGCATCAACTTCACCTCCAAAACCCATAAGTACCATGCTATTTGCCTCCTACCTGCCTCACCTGAAGCACATCAACTCCGGCCAATTTTTCCTCATCGCTGGCCCATGTGCCATCGAGGGCGAGCAAATGGCCTTCGACATCGCCGGCGCCGTGCGCGAGATATGTGAGCAACTGGCCATACCCTACATTTTTAAAGGTAGTTATCGGAAGGCCAACCGAAGCCGAGGCGATTCGTTTACAGGTATTGGCGACGAAAAAGCGCTGGCTATCCTCCGGGCCGTAGGCCAAACGCTTAACATCCCCGTAACCACCGACATCCATAGCGAACCAGAAGCGGCAGTTGCCGCTCAAAGCGTCGACATCCTCCAAATACCAGCCTTCCTGTGTCGCCAAACCAGCCTACTGGTCGCTGCAGCCCACACCGGTAAAGTGGTCAACATCAAAAAAGGGCAATTCGTTAGCCCAGAAGCTATGCATTTCGCTCGGCAAAAAGTCGTGGACGCCGGCAATGAGCGCGTCTGGCTCACCGAACGCGGCACTATGTTTGGCTATTCCGACCTGGTCGTTGACTTCCGAAGCATACCCATTATGCAGGCCTCAGGCAGCCCAGTCATTGTGGATTGCACACACTCGCTCCAGCAACCCAACCAAAGCAGCGGTGTTACCGGTGGACGCCCGGCACTCATCGCCACCATCGCCCGCGCAGCTGTGGCCGTAGGCGCCGACGGCCTCTTCCTTGAAACCCATCCCAAACCCGCTGAGGCCCAATCGGATGGAGCTAACATGCTGCCCATAACCCAACTGCGCCCACTACTGGAGCAGCTCGTAGAAATTCGCCAGACCATCCGCCGTTTTAATTCCTAAAAAGCGACTAAAAAAGCGGCTAGTACACTACTATTGTAAATTTAAATAGGCCTTTGCTTGAAATTGTATTACCCACACTATTTTTACCGCGGTAAAAACACCTCTCAGGAAAACAACTCTATTACTCTTGTGGATTTTTTTCCAACCATACCCACCACTATGTCGTCCTGCTGCATCTTATCCATCAACAGAGGTCGAAGCAAAACGGGAAGACCCAGCGGAGTAAAGGGTTCGTTTTCACAAGGAGTTGTTTTTAAAACTGCAATTAAAAGCATTTTTTAACTAAAAACTAAATCGCAGCATGACAGCAGCAAAGAACACTCCTGCTAAAAAACAGCAAATGGACTTCAGCTCCATTTTCCCGTACCTCGCCATTCCGCTGTGCTTCGTTTTGTCCACAATCATTTACTTGTACGTGTTTGGCGACCCGTCGCACTTTGTAGACGGTGACCCAAACAAGGACCCGCTGCCCGGCGACTACTTCGGCACAATTTACAAAGGCGGATGGGTGGTGCCTATCTTGTTGGGTATGGCTTTCATGGCTATCGTTTTTGTCATAGAGCGCTTCATCACTCTAAGCAAAGCCGCCGGTAAAGGTAAAGTGGACGATTTCGTGCGCGCCGTCAAGAACGCCCTGGACCGCGGGGACGTCCAGGCTGCTATCGCTGCTTGCGATAAGCAAAGAGGGTCAGTGGCTAACGTAGTGCGTGCAGGCTTAATAAAGTACGATGAAATGACCCGCGTAACCGGCATGGAGAAAGACGAAAAAATCGTCGCTATCCAAAAAGAAATTGAAGAAGCCACAACGCTGGAGCTCCCTATGCTGGAGCGCAACCTGAATATTCTCGCTACGTTAGCCTCCGTGGCCACGCTGATCGGTCTGTTCGGAACGGTGTTGGGCATGATTCGTGCCTTCGCGGCCCTTTCCACAGCAGGTGCTCCCGACTCGACGCAGCTGGCTATGGGTATCTCGGAGGCCCTCATCAACACTGCCCTAGGTATCGGCACCTCAGCTATCGCCATCATCACATACAACTTCTTCACGGCTCGAATCGACGCCATGACGTATCGCATTGATGAGGCCGGATACAGCCTCACCCAAACATTTGCCGCTACCCAACACTAAAATTTTCTTGCTTGATCACTAAAAAAAATCATCTGCCCGACTTTTACTGGGCCGCTCCCCTCTAAAGTCGGGCAGATACTAACCAGGAATAGAACTATGCCCAAGCACAAGCCGCCTCGACACACCCCCTCGATCGACATGACCGCCATGTGCGACGTGTCCTTCCTTTTGCTAACCTTCTTCATGCTTACCGCCAAGGCTAAGCCACAGGAGCCTGTCGTGGTGGACACTCCCTCGTCCATATCTGAGACCAAACTCCCAGAGTCAGGCACGCTAACCATCCTGATCGATAAAGAGGGCAAGGTGTTCCTCGACATGACCGGCCACCACACGCGCTACGCCCTCATCTCAGATATGAATACCCAGTATGGCATGGGCCTGACAGAAGAAGAGATGAAAAAATTCTCCATCTTCGGCGCTTTTGGTGTGCCGCGCAAGGACCTGCGCAAATGGCTGGCCATGAGTCCTGCTGAGCGCCAAAATGCGAACAACTTTCCCGGCATACCGGCCGACACGGTGGGCAATGAGCTTGGCCCCTGGATTCATAATGCCCGCTTAGCCCAATTCCGCCTGAAGCAAGAGGGCGTCGTGCCAGAAGAATACGTCATTGTCTTAAAAGCCGACAAAGACACGCCCTACCCGGCAGTGCAGAAAGTGCTCAATACCTTGTCGGACATCAACGTCAACAAGTTTAACCTGATCACTAACCTGGAAGCCGACCCTAACAAGACCCAAGGGCTTTAAAGCCGGCACACACTTTATAGTGTAGACAACCTCTATCTGAACACCCATAATAGCGCACATCCATGGCTGAAATTCAAACCGCCGATAGTGGTGCCCGAAAAAAAGGCGAAGGCAAGGTTCGCTCCAAAAAACTCTCTACTCGGGTAGACCTAACCCCGATGGTAGACCTGGCTTTCTTGCTCATTACGTTCTTCATGCTGACCACAACACTAGCTAAACCACAAATCATGCCGGTGGTGATGCCCGAAAAGAAAATCACAGAGGAAGACGTCGTAGAAACCAAAGAGTCGCAAGTGCTGACTCTTCTGCTGGGTGCCAACGATAAAGTGTACTATTACGAAGGCATTACCGATGCTAAACTGGACTCCACCGACTTTTCCGCTGAAGGGCTTCGTAAAGTCATTCTGGACAAAAAAAGACGTGTGAAAGAGGAATGGGGCGATATGGAGCGTGACGACCCTAAGAACCCAGGCCAGAAAAAAATGGTATCTCGCCTCAATGTCCTCATCAAGCCCACTAAAGAGTCGCGTTATAAAAACTTGGTAGACGCTTTTGACGAAATGAAGATTACGAATGTAGCAATGTACGTGTTGCTCGATATTTCAGAGCAGGAAGAAGAGTTTATTCGAAACCCAGCAGGTGGCCTAAAGTTCTCCGTAGAAGAACAAATTGAAGCTATCCAAAAAGCAACTAAGAAAGGGCAATAAAACTTGCTGTTTTTGCAAGACTTTGGTGCACCATTAAAAAGGACTCATCATGGCAGAAAATAATAGCGCTTCCGTCTATCGAGATATGCTCGACATCATATTCGCCACGCGCAACCGCGAATATGGCGCCTACCAGCTGCGTCGAGCCTATCCCAAATACATGGGGCGAGCTTTGGCCTACGGAGTAGGACTGATTATTCTGTTCTTCTCTCTTCCGTTCATCCTTTCTAAGATGACGGATGCTTTCAAACAAGAAGAGCAACTCATCGAAGTAACGGCCGAGCTTGGCCCACCACCCGATATTGACCCGAACAACCCACCGCCTCCACCCCCACCGCCTCCTCCTACCCCACCGCCACCCACGCGCTCAACCATCCAGTTCGTGCCACCCATCATCAAAAAAGATGAGCAGGTAGCCGACCAGGACCCGCCTACCGTCGAAGAAGTCATTGAGACAAAAGCGGATGTAGGTAAAGAAACTAAAAAAGGCACCGACGATGCACCGCCTGAAATTATAGACAACCCTATCGAGGCGAAAGTCGTGGAAGCCCCCGTCCGTCAAGAAGAAAAAACCTTCGAAATCTTCGACATCCAGAAGCCGCCCAGCTTCCCGGGTGGCGAAGCCGAGCTGCTGAAATATCTGGCAGAAAACATTAAGTATCCGCCACTGGCTCGCGAAAACAATATTCAAGGTCAGGTCGTGCTCTCCTTCGTCGTGGGTAAGAAAGGTGAAATCACCGATGTGACCATTGTTAAAGATATTGGTGGCGGTTGCGGAAAGGAAGCTGTACGCGTCGTCGAAAGCATGCCGCGCTGGATCCCCGGCGAAGCCAACGGCAATCCCGTAAAAGTGCGTTTTGTCTTGCCCGTGCGTTTCCGACTGGAGTAATGTGCCTCCTTATTGCGTTTTTCTGTAAGGTTTAGGCTAGATTACAAACAGGTTTCAAACCTTTCTCAGCGCTGCTGCAACTGCTTAAAGAAAAGTTATCCTTTTCTGGTTTTTCTATTTCAAGCACGCCTTTTTTCGTCCGCCCCCTTCTCGAGCGAAAGAAGGTGTGTTTTTTATTGACATGCCCACCAGCTCAAGGTGGGTTCCTCTCTCTTCTCGAGGCACCTCCTCTGGTCATCCATGGCTTCAGTAGTCTAACGTTCTCGTGCTATCAATTTAGGCTTCAAGTTAGATAAGTCGTCCATATAGGAGGCTTAGATACTCATTGTCCAGCAATGGCGAAGTCTCGTCGATTGAGAAGATGGGGCGCAATGACATGTTGCGATGGTACTCGAGGTCCCTATGGCTTTTTTCAGACTAGTGTGCTGCTCCCAAGGCAAAACTTCAATCCAAAGTCAGTGTACTATCATAGCGTTTGGGAGATGTCGAGCGGCGTCACTATAGCGGTTACTAACGACGTCAAAAATGCCGAAGATTGCGATAGTTTCGATAAATTGATTTGTACTTGACGGCTAAAATTCAAAAAAATAAATGCACCGACATCGAATTATTAAAAAAAATAAGGCTTTGTTGCATGAATCCCCGCCATCGCCAGGCAATCCCTTTCCCGTTTAAGGGTCAGGCGACTTTGACAGACTTTGGTGCGGCGATTTGAATACATTTATTCATTACGGCCGCTTTAATAGCTGCCTCGGTTTTCTGCGTTACAAACTCTCGGGCATACATTTTTTCTCCCAGTATTGTCTTCCATCGGAAAAAGGTGTTTTCGACCTT
>CALHAM010000027.1 GCA_937934275.1 uncultured Saprospiraceae bacterium
GAGGTGCGTGTCGTGCCCGTCGTCTCGGCCCAAGAGATGTACGAAGCGTGCGAGGCTCTCTTTCCCGACTGCCGCATCGCCGTGTTGGCCGCTGCTGTGGCCGACTACAAGCCTCCAACGACGGCTCCCTTCAAAATCAAAAAACAGGGCACATCCCTGCACTTGGATCTCGTAGAAACGGTGGATATCGCTGCCCAATTGGGCCGCCATAAGCGCCCCGACCAATTCCTCGTAGGTTTTGCCCTCGAAACCGACAACGAAGAGGCAAACGCTCAAGCCAAATTGAAGCGTAAAAACTTCGACCTCATTGCTCTTAACTCTTTGCGCCACAAAGGCTCCGGATTTGGCACCGACACCAATAAAATTACTCTCTTTCGCCGCAACGGCACGCAAACAACTTTCGAACTAAAGCCCAAAAGCGCCCTGGGCGAAGATATCGCCCAGGAAATTATCCGCTGGGTAAACGGAAGTCAGACTTAATGCGTCAGTATTCGTTGAACTAATAGAAGCATCCCACCTATGACACGCCGTTTGTTCCTCCTCGCAGCCCTTAGCGCGCTTATGGCCGTTGCCCACCTGCACGCGCAAGGTGAACTTAACTGCACGGTGCGCATCAACACTCCTCAATTGCAGCAAACCGACCGCCGCGTCTTTGACCAACTGGAGGTATCGCTGCGCGAGTTTCTGAACAACACCAAATGGACCAAAGACGCCTTTGAGCCGGATGAGCGCATCAAGTGCAATTTCATTCTGACCATTCGGAGCGAACTGGGCAATAATACCTTCGAAGGCGAGCTGGCCGTCCAGTCGGTGCGCCCAGTGTACGGCTCCACCTACGAGTCGCCCATGCTGTCGCATCTCGATCGAAACATCGTCTTCCAATACGAGCAAAACCAACCTATTCAATTTCAGCCCGACGTCAACGACAACCCCAACCTACCCTCGCTGTTTGCTTTCTACGCCTACATCATCCTCGCCTTAGACTACGACTCCTTTGCGCCCTTTGGCGGCGACCCATACCTGCTGCAGGCCCAGCAAATAGTGACCAACATCCAGAACACTCCCGGCAACAGCAGCCCCGGCTGGCGCCCCACCGACGGCGGCGGCAACCGCAACCGCTACTGGATCATCGAAAATCTCCTTAACCCACGCGTGCGCCCCATGCGAGCCGCCATGTACACCTACCACCGCAAAGGCCTCGACCTCTTTAGCTCCGACATGAATACCGCTAAAAACAACATTCTGCAAGCCTTAGAAGAGGTGGATAAAGTCAATACCGCCTACTTCAATGCCATGATCGTGCAGATGTTTGCTAACGCTAAAAAAGATGAAATCGTGGAAATGTGGAGAGTGGGGGAGCGCTCGCAGAAAGAACGCGTACAGCAGATCATGATGCGCGTGGACCCTGCCAATATGGCCCGCTACCGAGAGATTGGACTTTGAGGCCCTGCTGTGATTAGAGTTCTTCGCCCTCTCCATTGAGGGCAGGCCTTGTGGCTCGTCTGATAGAGCGGCTACCGTAACGTGGCTGCCTCCTGAAACAACGCCACCCGCTTTTGGGTCGAAAAAATATGGCACGGCGGCCACATAAAATCGATAAGGCTGCCGCGAAACGCTGTTCCTCAGCAGCCTTCATTTCGCAGGGAGGCTAAAGGGATTCGAACCCTCGGCCTTCGGAACCACAATCCGACGCTCTAACCAGCTGAGCTATAGCCTCCGTGAAAAAGTGTGGCAAAGATAAAGTAGTTTTCAGCGGTTAGACAATGGTTTGCAGCGATTTTTATGTTCTCCACAGACGCAGCAACAGGGCTTCTACGGCTAAAAACAACAGAGTAAAGCCCAAGCACCAGCGCCACAAGCTTATGCCTTGCTCTTCTTCTGCAACGACGGTGGTGAAGTTCGCCTTCACATTCCGAGAAAGCACCTTTTGGTTAGGGCCGATCTGCTGCTCCAGTTCTGCCTCTGTAAGGCATCGCAAGTCGCTTTCCTTTCGATCGTAATTAAAAGCGAAGATGGCCATAACAGAGTCGCGTAAGAGGGCCTGGTACCACCCTGCTTCGTTTAATTGTTCGCCGGGCGTCAGTAAGGCTTTAGCTCCCAGGATGCGTTGTTCGGGGATGAACTCCTGCATCGCACTGGCCTCGGAGCCGGCATTTTCTTTTTTTCGACGCAGCTTGTAGATTATTTCTCCAGTCGCCGATACCGGGTGATTCAACTCAAGCACTTCATCCTGGCCCAGTGTGTAGGCAATTTGGCGGTTTTTGGCTCCCGCGATGGCAGTTTTGAAGAGAAGCGGCACAAAGATTTCACCATGACGCACCAAATCGTTGATGCGCTCATCCAAAGGGGCTGCCGACAAATAGAGCGCCCCCTCCCCTAAGGGGTATTTGGCTAGCAGAGCTGAGCCGTCGCGGTAGGTCAAGAGGTGTTCGCCGCGTTCAGGAGCAATGCGGAAGTTGCCGCGTGTTGCGGGTAGGCGAAGGTTGGCAGCAGCATTGAGGAAGACGTCGCGAAAGACAAACTCCTGGGTATTGATTTGGGCTGCTTGGCGTTCTGCCGTTTGGAAAGGCTCCAAATTGCCGGCTTGAAACAGCTGCAAAAAACCGTTGTAGGCATTCAAATCGCCGTTTTGGGCAGGGAAAAAGAGCACATTGCCGCCGTTTTGGACGAAGGCTTTCAGCTCTTGCCCAAGACCTGAGGTGATGAGGATCGGCTCGTTGAGTACAAGGAGCTGATAGTCGGCAAAGCGTGAATAGTCCAGCGTGCGCACCTCGGCATTGTCTACGCGGAAGTAGGGAGCGCCAGCAAAAGCATTGAGGAGGTACCGATTGGGCTGCTGTTCGTTGATGCACAGTACATTAACGCGCTCGGCTACGTAGAAGGCCAGGAAGTAGTCATCGTCAAATTGCACGGGGTAGTCCGACAAGGTTAGTTTGGCGGTGTGCCAGCCCGGGCGCAGGATGTTGAACCTCGCGGTGTCGGTTCGCGTGCTGCGCGCCGGCAAGCGGAGGGTGGTAGCGGGCTTGGTTTGCCCGTCGTGAAAGAGGGCTAACGGAACTTCTTCGGCGTCCTCTGTGCCGCGGTTGCTAACTTTGACCAACAAGGTGGCGGGTTGGTTAAGGATTTGTACTGGGCTGTCGAACCAGACCGAGTCGATCGATAGGTTGTTTTCTTGTACAGCGCGCAGCGGTACGAGATTGACGCTCAGCAAGGTGTCTTGAACGTTCTGCAGGTCGGTCTGGTTGGCTTGAAAGTCGCTGATAACGTAGGCGATGTGGTTTTCGGCTTTGCCCGATTGAAGCGCCTGTCGTTGGCGCAACAGGACTTTAGAAAGGAGCCTCGAAGCCGAGCCGATGCGAATTTCATCAATGCGCGCCAGTGCATCTTCTTGGCTGATAAGGCGTTGGTCGCGGCCCTCAAAGTCGGCTGTCAGCACTTGAAACTGGTCGGCAGCTCCGTAAGCCTTTACGATCTCACGGGCGCGCTGTTTGGCCAGTTCTAACAGCGGGGCGTCTTCGCTCAGCGCTGCCATACTGAAGGAATTATCCACGTATACCGACACGGCGCGTTGGCCTTGCTTAACATTAGAGGAGCGCGGAAGGAACGGCTGCGCAAAGGCCAACACCAAAAAGATAAGCGCCAGGCAACGCATCAGCAGCACCAGCAAATTGCGTAGACGCTGGCGGTTGCTGGTCACCTCTTTCACTTCTTGCAAAAAGCGCACATGCGAGAAGTACACCTTCTTGAAGCGCCGGAAGTAGAAGAGGTGGATAATGATGGGGATGGCGATGAGGGCCACAGCGGCCAAAAAGCCGGGAAAAACAAACTGCATGAGCGTTCTGGTATTTAGAAACGGGCAGTAAAGGTACGTGCTCTGGGCGTTGTTGGGCTGCGCGCTGTTAGGCCGGCCGAGGTTGCCGAAAAAAAATGCACCGACTGCCGTTTCGCGCCCATCATGGCACTGGTTGCTCCCGTAATGTATTGGCGAGTATTGCGGGCTGCATTGCAGATTTTTGCGGATGTTTGCCGAGCCGATTGTTACTATAAAAAATACATGCGATATGGGACAGCAACCGCTCGAAGATTGGCGCTTAGAACAGGAAGAGTGGCTGGAAGCCTTAGAGGAGGTGCTGGAAGCACACGGAAAAACCAGGAGCAGCGAACTTATCCAACGCCTTCGCTATTGGTTAGCGCGCAACGGCGTGCCTGTAGGCGGCCCAGCGCTCAACACTCCCTACTGGAATACCATCCCTCCGGAAGAAGAACCTGCCTACCCTGGAGACCTTCACCTGGAGGAACGTATCGAAAAGATTATCCGTTGGAATGCACAGGCCATGGTGTTGCAAGCCCAAGACAAGGGACTTGCCTTAGGCGGCCACATCGCTACCTATGCCGCTTGTTCCACCATGTTGGAAGTGCTCTTCCATCACTTCTTACGCCACCGCTCGGCCGACTATGGAGGCGATCTGCTCATGTTTCAAGGCCACGCCTCGCCGGGCATCTACGCCCGCGCTGTGTGGGAAGGCCGCCTGACGCTGGAGCAGATTGCCAACTTCCGCCAAGAACTGGAAGGCGGGGTGCCCAGTTACCCTCACCCGCGCCGAATGCCGCATTTCTGGCAGGCCCCCACCGTAAGCATGGGCTTAGGGCCGATGACGGCCATCTATCAAGCGCGCTTTATCAAATACCTGGAGGCCCGCGGCCTTAAGCCCAAAAACGGCGGCAAGGTCTGGCACTTCGTCGGCGACGGTGAAATTGACGAGCCAGAAATTTACGGAACCATCGGCGTGGCCTCGCGCGAACAGCTGGACAACCTCATCTTCGTCATCAACTGCAACCTCCAGCGCTTAGACGGCCCAGTGCGAGGCAACGGCAAAATCATCCAAGAGGTGGAGCGCCATTTCTACGGAGCCTCTTGGGAAGTCATCAAGGTCGTGTGGAGCAGCGACTGGGACGAACTCTTTGCCCGCGACACCCAAGGCGCTCTGTTGGCTCGTTTAGAAAGCCTTGTGGACGGGGAATACCAGGAAATGTCTACGCTGAGCGGTGCAGACATTCGCCGAAAACTCATCGGCGACGACCCGCGCATCGAGGCCCTGCTGGCTCCTTACACCGACGACCAAATCCGAGAACTCCGCCGCGGCGGGCACGATGCCCGAAAAATTTACGCCGCCTATGAGCGCGCTATGCGCTCTGACAAGCCCGTGGCCATTATCGTCAAGACTGTCAAAGGCTATAAAATGGGCAAAGCTGCCGAAGGCAAAAACAAAGCTCATCAGGTCAAAGACCTCAGCCCGGAGGCGCGTATCGAGACCAAGAACCGCTACGGTATTCCCATTACCGACGAGGAGGCCCAACAGGCAAAATTTTGGTTCCCAGGCCCCGATGACCCAGCCACCCAATATCTACACGCCCGCCGAAAAGCGTTGGGCGGCTATTTACCCGAGCGCTCCGAAGCCTACACGCCCTTCTCCTTGCCCTCGCTACAACTTTTTGACAAACAACTCAAAGGCAGTCAGGCTGCCGGTAACAAAGACTTCTCCACCACAGCCGCCATGGTGGATATGCTTACCCAACTAATTCGAAACCCAGAAGTGGGCAAGTACATCGTGCCCATCGTACCCGACGAAGCCCAGACGTTTGGCATGGAGTCGCTCTTCAACTCTGCTCAAATCTGGAACCAACAAGGCCAAAAATACACGCCCCTAGAAATCGGTATTTCCGTCATTAAATACAAAGAGTCCAAAACGGGCCAAGTGCTTCAAGAGGGCATCAACGAAGACGGTGCCTTGGCCTCCTTCACTGCAGCCGGCTCGGCCTATAGCCTGCACGGTATTCCCACAATCCCGTTCTACATCTTTTACTCGATGTTCGGCTTCCAACGCGTAGGCGACATGATCTGGGCCGCTGCCGACATGATGTGCAAAGGCTTCCTCTTAGGTGCCACCGCTGGCCGGACAACCCTCAACGGAGAAGGCCTCCAGCACCAAGATGGCCATTCGCACCTTATTGCGATGACTGTGCCCGCCGTCGTCAGCTACGACCCAGCCTTCGCCTACGAACTCGCGGTCATCGTGCACGATGGTATCCGACGCATGTACGTAAACAACGAGCACAAGATCTACTACATCACCCTCTACAACGAGAACTTGCTCATGCCGCCCATGCCTGAGGGGGTTGAGGAAGGCATCCGCCGAGGGCTGTACCGCTATCGCCGCTCCGACAAAAAATCGGCTAAGGCTGGAGTGAAGGCTCACCTGCTCGCCTCCGGCATCCTTCTAAATCAAGCGCTGAGGGCTGCAGACCTCCTCGAAGCTGAGGGCGTCAGCACTGACGTGTGGAGCGCTACCTCCTGGAGCGAGCTTTACCGCGATGCTTTGGCCTGCGAGCGCTATAACCGACTGCACCCCGAACAGGAAGAAGCCCGCATACCCTATCTCCAACAAGCCCTTCAAGGCGAAAGCGGCGTCTTCGTAGCGGTCAGCGACTGGATGAAACTCCTCTCTGGCTGCCTGGCTCCGTGGCTGCCTCAGCCCTTCACTGCCTTGGGTACCGATGGCTTTGGCCTATCGGATAGCCGCGACAACCTGCGCGACTACTTCGAGGTCAGCGCCAAGTACATCGCCTTTGCAGCCGTGCGCCTACTACAACAACAGGGTAAAGTCGCCCAAAAAGCCGTTTTAACCTTCATGGAAAAATACGGCATTGATGCCGATAAACCCGATCCGATGTCCGTCTGACCTCTCCTTGTCGCCTCTCAGGAAAGGATGGCCGGACTCATGCCCATGCTCGAAAAACCGCCGTCGTGATAGAGGTTTTGCAGGGTGACGTAACGCGTCAAATCGCTGAACAACACAACGCAATAATCGGCGCAGGCCTCTGCTGGGGCATTGCCCAACGGCGACATCTTGTCGGCATAGTCAAAAAATTCTTGAAAGCCCTTGATGCCTTGGCCTGCTGTAGTGATGGTAGGCGATTGTGAAATCGTGTTTACGCGCACTTTTTTAGCCACGCCGAGGTGGTAGCCAAAACTGCGGGCAAACGACTCCAGCAGTGCTTTAGCCTCTGCCATCTCTGAATAATCGGGAAAGACGCGCTGGGCGGCAATGTAACTGAGCGCCAGAATGCTGCCCCACTCATTGATGGCATCCAGCTTCCAAATGGTCTGCATGGTTTTATGGAAGGAAATGGCGCTGACGTCGAAGGTCTTCTGCATCCATTCGTAATTTAGGTCGGTGTAGGGGCGGTTTTTGCGCACGTTGACCGACATGCCAATGGAGTGCAGCACAAAGTCCACTTTGCTGCCGAAGTGCTCCATGCTTTGGCGGAAGAGGGCTTCTAAGTCTTCTATAGAAGTAGCATCTGCTGGGATGAGAGGAGCGTTGCACTGCTCCGCCAGTTCCTTGATGGCGCCCATGCGCAGGGCTACCGGAGCGTTGGTGAGCACGATTTGCGCCCCGTGTTGTACGCAGCGCTCGGCTACCTTCCAGGCGATGCTCTGGTGGTCTAATGCGCCGAAAATGATGCCTTTTTTGCCTTGTAAAATCATGGTCGTTTCGCTGTTTGAAAAAGATGATTACTGCTTTTAAGCGGCAAAGATGCGGCAGGCGCGCACTAATTGGGCGCACACCTGCTCATTT
This sequence comes from uncultured Saprospiraceae bacterium, assembly GCA_937934275.1. Classification (GTDB taxonomy): domain Bacteria; phylum Bacteroidota; class Bacteroidia; order Chitinophagales; family Saprospiraceae; genus M3007. Next base: position 7,641 of record CALHAM010000027.1, read on the forward strand.
GTGGTTCATAGACATGCCGCGCTACCTCGAGCGTTGGCGGCATCCTTCCACCGACAAGCAAGACAAAAGCCTTTTGCCCAGTTAGCGCAATAAGTTTAAATCGCCCTTTAGGAGTATTTTCTTTCCCGTCAGGAATTCTACTTCAGCCATCCAAGCATATACATCGGAAGGTGCGGGCTTTCCGTTGTGGACGCCATTCCAGCCAATGCTGTTGATCGGGCCACTGCCCTCATACACCAATTCTCCCCAGCGGTTGTAGACGCGCAGGACGATCGCCCTAACTAAGGAGTCATCGCCATCGGCCAGCAGCCGGAAGACATCGTTATTGCCATCGCCGTCGGGAGTAAAGGCGTTAGGGGCATACACGCGCTCGGGCACGACTTGAATGCGGAACGTGTACTGGCGCTCCGTGCAGCCAAGGGCGTCGCGCACTGTTAGTTTATACGTTACCGTAGAGTCAGGCCGCACTAAGGGCGGATTGCCCGGGTTGAGCGAGTCCCAAAGAAAGACGTAGCCGGGGAAAATGTCCACAGGCAGTAGCACCGTCTCTCCCTTGCTAATGAGGGTATCTAAATTGCGTGCGCCGTTGTATGCCGAGGGCATCAGCACGCCCACATTAGCTGTGTCGCGGCAGCCGGAGGCGTCTAAGATGACGACCGTAAACGTCGTTGGCTGTGGAGGTCGTACGCGCACTACTGAGGCGTTTTGCGGTGGTAGTACCAGATTGGCGGGCGACCAACTGAAGGTAGCATTGGGTAATGCCGGCGCTAATACGCCGATCAGGGCCGTATCGCCGGGGCATATCGTGTCGCCAAACAATTGCAGGCCCGGAATGCCTCCGATGTCAATAACCTGGCTAAAAGTGTCGCGACAGCCCAAGGGTAAGTCTGTGACAACGAGCTGAACCCTGTAACTGCCCTTTTCGTTAAATACATGCGTAGGATTGAGCAGGTTCGACGTGGCGCCGTCGCCAAAGGTCCAAGAGGAAAGATCGCCTTCGAGGGACGTGTTGATGAAGGAGACCGGAGCGCCCGCGCACGGCAAAGAGCCTAGGGTAAAGTTGGCCCGAACCGGTGAGAAATTAACCGGCATCTCTACTGCAATGCTGCAAGCATCGTCTTCACCCTTAAGCACTAAGCGCGCTACCGTACTGTTGGTGGGCGGGCGAAATAGGTAAGCGTGCTGGATGGGGTTGACCATTCCAGCCACGTTGCCATCGCCAAAATTCCACTCCCAAGAACTGACGCTAAGGGTGTCCTTCAGGCGAAATAAAATAGTGTCACCCGCGCAAATGAGATTTTTGTCCATTTCGAAGGTGCCTTCCGGACCTACCACATTAAACGTTCGCTGCACCGTATCGCGGCAGCCGAAAGGTGTTGTGGCCACCATCGTTACCGTAAAGGTACCCTTAGAGAATACCGTAGTTGCTTGGTTGCCGGCCACTTGCACGCCATTGCCCAAGTCCCAAAAAATAGAAAGCGGCACGCTTGAAAGCGTAGTGTTGGTAAACACCATGTTCTGCGGATAGCAGATGATGTTTTGATTGTCCACATTTGAGGCAAAGTTAGCCTCCGGCGGCGCCTGCACTTGCACGGTGGTAAAAGTGGAGTCCTTACAGCCGGTGGCTACTTCCGTGTAAACCATCTTGACAGTAAACTGCCCGTCGTTGAGGTAGGTAGTACTCACCTGCTGCCCCGAAGCCGTTTGGCCATTGCCCAGCGTCCACGCCCAAGTTAAGTTGGAGCCTTCTTGCGTAAAGTCCGTGGCTACTAACAGCAGCGAGTCGCCCACACAAATGCGCGCTGGAGATGGCAACGTACTGATGAGGCTGATGGGTTTGTACACTTCAATGGGCAGCTGAGCATACCCTACGCAGCCGTAGGCGTCCTCTACGCGCAGTTCAACGTTGAATAAGTCGAACTGCGGTGGCGTTTTGAAGAGGTGCGTAGGGTTCGTGTCCTGGCTCATCGCGCCGTCGCCGAAGTTCCACTCCCATTTGACGATGGTCGTATCGGCCGTGCTCAAGTCTTGAAACGAAACGGTCGAAGGCACGCAGATGCGAAATTTATCCGCCGTGATTTGCGGGTTGATGTTGTAGATAAACACCTCTCGCTCCAGCGTATCGCGGCAGCCATTGACGCTTTCCACCTCTAGGCTGATGGTTTGCAGACCAGAAGGTCCTAAGGAAATGTCTAAGGTAGGCTCGTCGGTGCGAATCGGGCGCTGAAAGGAGAAGTACCAGGTGTATCCCTTATAGCAAGTGGCATTGACACCCGTAGAATTGCTGGCGTCTAGCACCTGCATTTGGCCGCCGCAAATCGTGTCGGGCAGGGTAAAGTCGGCTTTCAAGTCTCGCGCACACACGATTACCGTATCGTAAGCGGTCGGGCATCCAGTGGTCGGATTTTCGGCTTCCAAAACGACTGTGTAATCCTTCGGAGCAGCGTATATGTGCGTGAATGAAGTGTCTACAGTCGAGCTGTTGCCGTCGCCTAAGTACCACACCACAGAGGTAGCGTCTTGGCTTTGGTTGGTAAAGGTAAAAGCCCGCTCGTTGTCGCACGTCGTCTGATAGCGTATTTGAGCAATAGGCCCTTTTACGCGAATGAAGTTCTCTTTGGTTACCGTAAAGAAACAGCCGTTGTACTCCGTGGTGAGCGACACGCTCAGGTTGCCCGTCTCCCTACTGTAAGTCCAGCTAGGAGTTTCGTTTTGAAAACAATGCCAGAGGCGATCGCTTTCGGAGGAAAAATGCCAAGCATCCACGCGCGGGTCGTTGGTCAAATTCTCAAACTGTACGCTTTCGCCCGGGCAGATTTCCGTTTTATCCGCCGTAAAGTCGCCGACGATAGGCTCGCCCACTTCTATAAGCACAGCATAGGAAGTATCTACACATCCGGCGCTGTTTTCAATGACGAGGCGCACTCGGTACTCTCCCGGCGAAGTAAACACATGCGATACCGGATCTTTCGTCGTTTGCGTCAGCGGGGCGCTGTTGTCGTCGAACAGCCACGTCCAGCGCGCGATGTTTTCGCGCGAAGTACTGCTATCAGAAAAGACGACCGTCAGCGGCGCACAGCCGTGCTGCACGTCGGGCATAAAGCGCGCATTAGGGCGCCAGATAGAGTCTACGCGGAACGAGTCGGCCTCACAGCCCGCCTGAGTGACCAGGCGCAGCCGAACCGTGTCTAACCACAAGCCCAGCTCAGAATAGCCTGTTTTGTCGGGCGTCGTCCACAAATAGGTGACCACAGGGTCAAAGGCTTTCGAGCCGTCGCTAAAGGTCCATTCCCACGTAACGGCATTGGGCGAGGGCGAGGTGAAGGTAAAGAGGGTAGGCTCGTTGCACGAGTACGTGGGCGAGGCTTCGATTAAGGCCCTGGCATCTTCCACATATACCGGTTTGCTAACGGTAGCTACGCAGTTGCCCAAGCCCGTTACCGTCAGCGTAACATTGCGCAGGCCGGGCGTTTCAAAAACAACCCTGGGGCTGACTTCTTGCGAAGCAGCGGGATTGGCACCAGGGCCGAAGACCCACGAATAGATGCCGATTTCAGACGTGTTGTTGAAGAGGGCCTCTGCGCCCAAGCAAAGCGTATCTTTGACCAAAAAATCCGCTAAAGGTGGCCCTACGCGCACGACACGACTGGCTGTGGCCGAACATCCTACAGCGTCAGTAGCCGTTAGCGTTACCGTGTAGATACCCACTTGGTTATAGGTTTGGTCTGGTGGATCCACCAAATTAGAAGTGTTGCCGTTGCCAAATACCCACGCATACGTGAGGAGGCCCGAGCCACCGGAAGTGGTGTTGCTAAACGAAACCGTCAGTGGCGGTTGGCAAGCCACCGGTGGCGAAGGCGCGGTATTGAAATTGACGTTGGGCTTAATGCCCACCCGCACCAGGTCGGTAAACACTTGAGTAAGGTTGCAAGTGGGGTAATTTGTCGTCAGCGCTACCGACACCGTGAACCCCCCCGGCGTCGTATACACATGGGAGGGCGATGCGCCTGAGCCGCCGGTACCGTCGCCAAAAACCCAAGACTGCCCAAGCACTTGAATATCGCCGCTGAGAACGACAGAATCGCGAAATTGCACCAACAGCGGCGCGCAACCCGAAGCGGGCTGAGCTGTTGCGAACACCTCCGGCCGAGGATACACGGTGATGGGAACAGTGCCGATGACTGGCCCACCCGGCCCTTGTCGAAACTCAACGTTGTACGTTCCGGGAGCTGTAAAGATGTTAATGGGTGAAGCGATGTTGGCAGAGCCGCCGTCTTTAAAGTCCCAGAAAAACGATGTAGCACCTGCTGGAGGGGTGAAGCGAACCGTAAGCGGTGCGCAGCCTTTAGTGACATCGGCTGTTTGGGCAAAAGCGGCGGCGCTTAGCGAAAGAGCCAGCAGAGTTAGATGTGTGCGCATAAGCATTGGGATGCGGTTTTAAAACCGGCGGGCAAAAAAACGGGATGATTTTCTAAAAAGCGCTACAAAGTCGAGCGTTTTCACAACTAAAGCGAGAAAAAACGCCCAATCGCCGCGCAAGGGGAGGAAATGAGCACTTCATGCCCGCTAATTGTAGGTGGCGCGCAGGGTTAGGCTCAGGCGCACAGGTGTCTCGTCGGTCGTGTTGCGGCGCAGCCGCAAGGCCAGGTCAATGCTGAAGCGCTCATTAGCCATCACGCGCTTCGTGTTGGCCAGCGAAGGGATGAGGTCGAGCACGTTGCTGCGATCTATGGGCGTTGGAAAGCGGTAGGCGGCCTCAATGAGGCCCTTAGGATCGCTTTCCGTAAACACCCGGAGCGAGGCTTCCTCCACCACTGAGAAATCCGCGTCGCCAAAAATACCTACTAACGACGCCTGACGAGTAATCACCGCCTGTATATCGGCCTCCGTCTTACCGTTCTCTCGCAGCAGCGTCTGGAAGCGCGTTGGGATGTCGCGAAAGTAGAAGTGATGGGTAACAAACGGCCCTAACCCTGGTGCCAGTAAAAAGTCGCGTTGGTAAATGAGGTCGAAACCCGGCCCGATGTGGTCTTTCTTACATTGAGAAAAGACAAAAAAAAGCGCTAGCCAGACCACTTGTGTTCGCATGATTACCCTCTGTTTAAGGGCTGAAAAGACACAGCCCTATCTCAGGCATACAGACGGGCTTTTTTCTGCTGGCGTTGCCCGCGCAATGCTCATAGCGCATATTTTTTGCTCCTATAATCTCCCGAAAGTCACTGCTTAAAACGCTACCCAGTAACCCGTGGCCTCCGATCGAACTGGATATAAGCCTGCCTGAAGGATGGTTTGCTGCAGGTTGGGCAGCGACCGACGAAGGCCTCCTGGCAAAAATATCGGCACTGGAACGGGAAACACGCGTTGGCGGAAAAAGGCGCGCTCTGTGCAGGGCAGCATGCCCCTTTTCGGAAAAAAGATCTCTAGGCGTCCTTCCGCAGAGGCTTGCAACATCGCCTCCGCACGCGGGCACCGACGCTGATAAGATAACCTAGGACGCATCTGGTGTGTGGTAATGATTCGGCAAATGCCAACACCTATGCACTCGCCGTTGGCTTGCATAACACCAAATTCAACGTCGGCAATTACCTTTCGAAGGGTTTTGGTTTTTGAGAGATTAGGCAGGGAAAAGAGCTTGTAATCGGTCATAGCAGTGATCAAAATCTCAACGGTTTGAAGATTGCTCTCAATCGAACAGATGGCTACCCCCTCGTTGGCGAACTATCTTACTGGGATTAAAGTAAACGGCCGCGACAACATTTCCTTGCCAAAAAACATGCCGTTTCCTCGCTGAGCAGCACAAATTACCCTATTTAGGGAGCCGCTTGCGCTTATTGGAAGGCGAGCCACAGGCGTAGGCGAAGCGTTGCCACCTCGCGTGCTGAGTTCCAGGCGTTTTGCCATCCATAGGGCCAGGTGGAGGCGTCTTCGGCAGCCTCTAAAAAGCGCTCAGGCGAAGATCGGAGTGCTGCTGCGCGCACAAGCGCCTGCTCGTGTGCGGAAATTTGATGCGGGTGTTTGCTCCGAGCCTTCTCCAAGTAGGTGCGCCAGAAAGGAAGTACCTGGTCGGGCCAGGGATGCCGCCCTTGCGTTAGGGCGAGGGTCAGCGCGCCATCCGCCGAAGCCCATGCCGCTGGGGCGCTCATCCAGCTGAGCACGCAGCGCTTCCACATCGGATAGGCGAGGTCGGGCCATCGGACTCGAAGGTGGGCAGTCTGCTTAGGTACGGCAGGGGTGTTTCGCCGTTGCCTAACTTTGGCAGACGCGAAGATGCCCTTCCAGCGCGGATGTTGACCGGCCAACCAAAGCCCCCAAGACCTCGAAAACCGAAAGAGAGCACGCGCAAGGTCTTCTTCTCGCAGCCTTAATGCCGCCTCAAACACCTGAGGCAGCCACTCCGGCGGAAACCGCCAACGGCGGCGCTCCAAGAGCGCTAAGAACTCGGGAAGGAGGCAGTGAAAGCGCTCTTGTTGGACGACAACTGCTAAAATGGCAGTAACGGTCTCGGGGCAAATAGGCCAGCGTACTGCCAAGAGGATGCGCACCGGTGTGCCCTCTGCCAAAGGCAAATGCGCAGCGCCTCGGTGCAACAGGCGGGCTTTTGCCAGTTCCGTTCCTATCTCTGAAAATTTGGCCTCTTCGCGCCCTTTACCCAGCGCTTTGCCGTTCATCGCGGCGCGTACAATTGCTGGCCAGAGATCTCTCATCGAGCAAAGGTGGCAACTCTTACGGCAATTTCGATGCGCAATAAGCCTCGTTGAGGTTGTGGTTAGGCCAAACTTTGCCAACAATGACAAAAACGACTCTTTCGGCTAACGCTCTCCCGTAAGAGGATAACAAAGAGTAGTGTACATTTACCGCAAGCTTGATTAGTAAGTGAATAGCAACAGGGCACTCATGCCTCATCCTGAGCTTTATGGACATGCTCTTAGTTCCGACGGATTTTTCTACATGTGCCGAGAACGCCCTGCAAAGTGCTTTCGCTTTAGCGAAACGCAGCGGTGCTCAGGTTCTCGTTCTGCACGTAGTCTTTCCCAACGAAGCCTTAGACAACAATATTTACAATACTTTCTGGACAGAAGAGTACTTAGAAGAGCGCCAGCAAGCGCTCCGACGATGGACGGAGCGCATCCGTCAACCCGTGCAATTTGGGCAAGTGAAGACCGAAATAATGTGCCGAATAGGCTTCCCGGTGCCTTCCATTTGTGATGTAGCCGATGAAATCAAGGCCGATCTTATCGTCATGGGCACTACTGGCTCCACTGGGCTGCGCGGCGCCATCCTAGGCAGCGTAGCTGCTGGCGTGATGGCCCAAACTACGTTGCCCGTACTGAGTATACCCAAAAACCGCATCTTTGACTTTACGGTAAATGCCGTGTTAGCGACTGATTTTCAATTCACCCTTAGTGAAAGTTCTATTAGGGTGTTGAAGCAGGTCATCGCTGATCTCAAGGGCAAGTTGCACATCTTGCACGTTATGGAGCACGCTGAGGCACCTCGTCAATTAGAAAAAGAACAGCAGCTGAGCGCCATTCTCCATCCTATTCCTCACGAGTTTCACTACCTCCACGATCGCGACATTGTGCAAGCAGTAGTCAATTCCATCGAGTCGTTAGACGCGGGCTTACTCATTGCCGTTGCCCACAGGCGCAGCGTGCTGCATCGCCTGTTTTTTGACAGAACCACTCGCCGCTTGGCACATCGCGCCCATGTGCCGCTGCTGACGCTACACGACGCTTGAGGAGGCACTCTGCACTCTAAACCCGTAAACGTACCTCGCTTGGCTCCTTATCTTTGTGGGCCAGCCCTGCGCTCTGAAAACATAGGAAAAAGCAAAATCGCTGTGGCTATGCGACAAAACGCTGTTCGACTTGTTTACAGACCTTAAGCAGGGTAATCGTATCTTGCTTCCAACAATGTGAAATTATTGTGCTGCGAACTATTTGACCATGACCTTCCAACTACGAGCGCCTTATAAACCTACTGGAGACCAACCGCAAGCCATTCAGCAACTGGTAGAGGGTATTCAGCGCGGCGAACGCGCTCAAGTGCTGTTAGGCGTTACTGGCTCGGGCAAGACGTTTACCATGGCCAATGTCATTGCACAAGTGAATAAGCCCACCTTGGTGCTCACTCACAACAAGACGCTTACAGCTCAACTATACGGTGAGTTTCAGGCCTTCTTCCCAAATAATGCTGTGGAGTACTTCGTCTCTTACTACGACTACTATCAGCCAGAGGCTTACCTGCCCGTAACGGATACCTACATCGAAAAAGACCTTCAAATCAACGAGCTGGTAGATAAGCTGCGCCTGCGCGCCACTAGTACACTGCTCTCGGGCCGACGCGATGTTATCATTGTAGCCTCTGTGTCGTGCATTTACGGCATGGGAAATCCAGAAGATTATGCCACAGGCATCATTCGGCTGCAACGCGGCGCGAAGATGTCTAAAACCCAGTTTCTGTATGCCCTCACCGATGCCCTGTATTCAAGAACGGAAGGCGACTTAGCGCGCGGAACCTTTCGCGTACGCGGCGATACCGTAGAGGTCCATTTGCCTTACGCCGATTGGGGGTATCGCGTTATTTTTTGGGGCGATGTTGTCGAAAGCATAGAGACTATCGATGTGCAAAACGGCAAGCGCGTGGCCGAAACCGAGCAGGCGCTCATTTTCCCAGCCAACCTTTATGTAGCTCCTAAAGAGCGCTTGGCAGAAATCATTCGCGCCATTGAGGATGAGATGACGGCACAGGAGCAGTACTTCCTCTCTGAGGGCCGTTATTTGGAAGCGCAGCGCATTCGCGAGCGCACTACGTTTGATCTGGAAATGATTCGAGAATTGGGCTATTGCAGCGGCATTGAAAATTACTCGCGTTTTTTCGACCGCCGCCCTCCAGGCTCGCGTCCGTTTTGCCTGCTCGACTACTTTCCAGATGACTATCTGATGATTGTGGACGAGAGCCACGTAACCATTCCTCAGGTGCGCGGTATGTGGGGCGGTGACCGCGCGCGCAAGCAAGTTTTGGTCAACTATGGCTTTCGCTTGCCCTCTGCCATTGATAACCGACCACTAAGCTTCGAGGAGTTTGAAAGCCTCATCAACCAAGTCATCTTCGTCAGTGCTACGCCGGGCGACTATGAGCTGCAACAAACCGAGGGGGTGGTGGTCGAGCAGCTCATACGCCCAACTGGCCTGCTCGACCCCCCCATCGAAGTGCGGCCCTCGCTCAACCAAATAGACGACTTGTTGGAGGAAATCCAGCGCCGTATCGAACGCAACGAGCGCACCTTGGTAACCACTCTGACCAAGCGCATGGCCGAAGAGCTGTCGGCCTACCTGACCAAGCTCAACGTCCGTTGTCGCTACATCCACAGCGAAGTGGAAACGCTCGACCGCGTCGAAATTCTGCGCGACTTGCGGCTGGGCGAGTTCGACGTACTTGTGGGCGTCAACCTCCTGCGCGAAGGACTCGACCTGCCTGAAGTGTCGTTAGTCGCCATTTTAGACGCCGACAAAGAGGGCTTCTTGCGCAACGTCCGCTCGCTGACCCAAACCGCTGGCCGCGCCGCCCGGAATGCCAACGGACTGGTTATTTTTTACGCCGACCAAATTACGGACTCCATGCGCCAAACCATAGAAGAAACCAATCGCCGGCGCACCATCCAAATGGCCTACAACGAGGCGCACGGCATCACCCCGCGCACCATTGCGCGCAGCCGCGAAGAAATCTTAGCCCAACGCAGCATCTTAGACATCCGAGCTGCCGAGCAGCCCAACTACTACGTCGAACCAGAAACGCCCACTCTGGCGGCCGAACCCATCGTGGCTTATGCAACACGCCAACAATTAGAAAAAATGATCGCCGAAACCGAAGCCCGCATGAAGAAGGCCGCCAAAGACCTCGACTTCCTCACGGCGGCGCAACTCCGCGACGAAATGCTTGCCCTTAAAAAGCAACTCCGTGAGCGCTTCGGCGTCGAATAGCCACCCCAGCACTTTACGCCCAATCTTTTCTCTGTTCACCCAATGGCATTCAATGGAAAAATCATTGGCGGCATTATAGGCATGGTCTTACTCGACCTGATGGGTGTACCGTTGGGCGCCTTCTTTGGGTTTTTATTGGGAAGTGTCATCGGTCATATCTTCATTGACCAAAGCAAAGCGATCGAAGACACGCAGAGCGAACAAAGAGCTGCCCAACGTCGGCGCGGCGCTTTCATCTATCATCTGCTTTGTCTGTGTGTGCGTATAGCCAAAGCCGATGGCCCCGTCAATCGGCTTGAGATCCAGTTTATGGAACAACTGATGCGCCAGCGGCTCAAGCTCAGTGAGCACGGACGACGCGATGCCATTCGCGTGTGGAACAATGCCAAGCGCGCTGAGACGCCTTTTGAGGCTTATGCTCAAGCTTTTTACCGCGACTTTGCCCAAGAACGCCATCGTATCTTGGACATGCTCGATTTGTTGTTTGCCTTAGCTGCCGCCGACAGTACGCGCTTGCATCCGGCCGAGGAGGAACTACTCCTACGCGCCGCTGGTCTGTTTCATATAAGCCGCTTGCAATTTGACCGCATAAAGGCGCGCCATTTCGCTCCTCCCGCCCAGCAGCGGCCTACGTGGTCGGCCCTCGACCCTTACTACGCTCTTTTGGAAGTAACTTCTGCTGACACCACAGAAACCATCAAGAAAAAATACCGCCAATTGGCTCTTAAGTGGCATCCCGATCGCGTACAAGCCCGAGGCGCATCGAGCGAGGTGCTTCGGCATGCGCAGGAAAAGTTTCGGCAAATCAATGAGGCTTATGAGAAAATCATGGAAGCGCGCGGCCAAAAGCGTTGAGCAATGCTCTCTTGTAAAGGAAAAAGCCCCTCAACGACATTTCGCAGAGAGGCCAAATCCTAAAACCAATTGTTCATCAGTTTTTCTTCATTTTTAAGCAACGCTTCACTGAGCTTGCTGGTAAAGGTTCGTGTTTTGGATGGGTACTACCGGCTTCTTACGCTTGAGAATATAAGCAAATGAAAACTCGTGCGAGCCAGTGCTGTACTGTTGGAAAGGCCCGAAAGAGAGGTCGTAAGTGTAGAAAAGATGGAACCGATTGTATTGCGTTCCGAGGAGGAAAGCCATGGAGCCGCGCGAGTTAGGTCGGTAGGTTAGGCCGGCAATGAGCCGGTCGTCCATAAAGCGCCCTTGCAGGTTGAGATCGACTTGGAAAGGTACTTCGCGAATGCTGCGCACGGCAATGGAAGGCAAGAGTTTAAAGTTTTGCTCGTAGAGGTTGAGCACCCCGCCAATTTGCAAGATGAAATAGCGCAGGCCGGCTCCGCTTTCGTTTTCGGGTTCGTCGGTAGGTATTTCATCCAGGCGAGCGCGGATGGCGCTGGGCAGCACCAGGCTGGCAAAGAATACTTCGTCGTACAAGACATGCGCACCAAAAGAGGAGGTAAAGAGGCGCTGCCCATCTACGGCCCCGGCCAGGACGTCGTCGCGCACGTCAACAAGCGGATTGGTGATCACATCGTTGTTCAAGCGGCGCCGTAAAAACTCAGTTGTTAGCCCTAAGCCCACCTGGGCGCGGTCCACTTTAAAGCGGAACGAATAAATGCCTTGCATGCGCGAGACAATCTGGTTGCCAATATGCTCGGTGAAAACACTGCCGCCCAAGCCCAACTTGTCGCCCACGGGGCCGGTGTACAGAAAAGTATAGCTGCGCGGTGCACCCGGAAAGCCCGCCCAAGAGTGGCGTGCGTTGGCTAAAAAGAGGAACTCGTTGCTGAAACCGGCTACACCGGGGTTAATGAGGTTTTGGAAAACCTGGTATTGCGAGTAAATAGCGTGCTCTTGGGCCGAGACAGCTGTGGCCAACAAGCCAAGCAGCAGGGAGTAAAATGCTTTTTTCATGACACAATCGATGATGGGAAAGGGTGAGAATGTGGGTGAGCAGCTGCTCGAGATACCCGAAAGACAATGGCGAGCAGCTGGGTTGACAATAGCGATTAGCGAATCAGGTTGATAGCGCCTTTGAACTCGTGCGGCTCGTTGCTGATGAGCACCTTCAAGACGTAGTAGTACACGCCGTCGGGCAATACAGCACCTCTGTCGGTGCGGCCCTCCCAGCGTTTTGAGCTGTTGTCGTAGCCTTCGGTGCGATACACGAGCTGACCCCAACGGTTGTAAACCTCGAAGGTATTCACGGGATAGTCTTCGATGCAGGTAATGAGCGCAAAATCGTTTTGACCATCGCTGCCGGCCGGCGTGATGACTGGGCGCACTAGGAAGCAGCCATCGGGTGGGTAGGGCACCCGAATGCGAGCAGTACCAATGCAGCCGTTGCCGTCTTTCACTACAAACTCGAGCAGCTCACCCGGGCAGAGGTCTTCTGCACGAGCCTCATTGCCGTTCTTACCCGTAGTAATGGATGACCACGTGAAGGACAGCGGCTGTACCCCCGCTGGTACGACAGCAATCACTTGCCCATCGCACAGCGAAAAGTTGTCGGGCGGCAGAGTAGAGAACGAAAACTCCAAGGGTGCCGGCTCAGTCATGGTAAACGTGTATAGGGTTTGCACGTTATTGGCATCCACGATGGTGACTCGATACTCGCCGCCACACAGCTGCGTGGCCGAAGAAAGCCCACCCAGCGGCACGTTAACGTCCACCTGCCCAGTGGGCCATTGAATCCGATAGGGAGGTACGCCACCCACAGCAGACACCGCAGCACGGCCATCGCATAAGCCGTCGCAGCTCACGCCAAAACCATTGTAATTGCTCAAAATAGCGGAGCTGCCTACTACAGAGGGTGGAAACGTCAGCTCACCCTGCCACGTCGCTGTGCAACCCAAATTATCGGTTACTGTAACGCTGTACGGCCCACCACAAAGCATGCTGTTGGTCGGCGTGCTAACCCCATTGTGCCAACTCACGCTGAAATTGCCCACATGTCCAGTAACCAGCACGGAGGCCACCCCGTCGCACACCGTAGCACCGCTGACTTGGAACCCATTGTAGTTCGATAAAACGTTGACATTCGACACCTTCACCTGCGACTGCGAAGTAATCGTTACCGCTGGACATTGGCGGGCGATGTTGCTCTCGTCTATGACGGTACAGGTGTAAACGCCCGGCGGCACTTGCGCAATGTTTTGCGTCGTCGCCGTAAAGTTGCCAGGGCCGCTCCACTGAAACGTATACGTCGGGCCGTCGCCCCCCGACACAGAAATGGTTGCCGCACCATTGCTGCTGTTGGTACACGTAGCCGGCGTTACCTGCACAATGTTGCACTCAAAGGGCGCGTACGTGCGCACCAACGAGAAGGTGTAAACGCTGGTGCAGCCTGAGCTGAGGTTCGTTACCGTTACCACATAAGTGCCCGAATCTAGCCCCCCCACCACAGCCGTCGTAGGCCCGTGTGCCCACTGATACGTTAGGTTGGCATTTGCCGGCACTGGCGTCAGCGTAATCACGCCATTCTTCATGTCGTCAAACGGCAGCGTAAAGGCCGACCCCACCACGGCTGGCTCGCGTTGCGAAACGATGATGTTATTGATGGTAAAATTATTACTCGCCCCATCAGCTAAGCTGACTTCGTACTGCCCGGAGGGCAAATTGCAAATTTTGAATGTATCCTTATCGGGAAAGATAACTTGATTAAACGGATTGGGAGGTAGTTTGCTCAGGCTAATCGAGACGGGTGCCACCGCACCAGCCGGTATGTTTACCGTCATGCAGCCGTCGTCGTTGCAGGAAGCCGTAACGTCGCTCACCGTAGCGGCTACGAGGATATTCGTCGTCGGCACTTGGTAGGTAAACGTAGCCGAGCACTGATTGGCGTCTGTGATCGTCAGCGTGTAGGTACCAAAGGACAAGCCCGTAAGATTCTGCTGTGTAGAGGTGAAGCCGTTTGGCCCACTCCAGTGGAAAGAAAGCGGAGCCGTACCTCCACTGACGTTGTTCAGGGTAATGGACCCAGGCGTCAGGCCGTCTTGCGGAGTAATGTTGGAACTACCTACCGAGATGGGCTGTGGAGCATTTACTACTACGGCAGGCGCCTGAATGGTGCAGCCCTTGTTATCAGTGATGGTCGGCACGTACGATCCTCCGCTGAGGTTGTTCAGGGTCAGGCCGCTTTGGTTGCCCGGCCACTGGACGGTGTAAGGGCCGCCATTGCCTCCGCTGGGTGCTAACGTAATAGAACCATCCGTGCCGCCTGGGCATTTCACATGCTGTACGGAGGGATTGGCTGAAATGGCCACCGTTGGGCCACCCACCACGATGGGAGTGTTCAGCGTAGCAGAGCAGTTTCTGGCATCCGTAACAATAACCGTGTATGAGCCAGCCGCTAAATTATTCGGGTTGAGGCCAGTAGCCACATTTTGCGTGCCTAAACGCCACTGCACGCTGTAGGGCGATGTGCCGCCCGTAACCGTTACCGCTGCTGAGCCGTTATTGGTGCCAAAGCAAGTGGCGGGCGTCGGCGTTCCGGAAGGCTCCACTTCCAAAGGCGATTGCGGTTGCGTAACGGTGTATTCAAAGTTGCGCGAACACATGTTGGCATCGCGCACAGTGAGCGTGTAGGTGCCGGCAACGAGGCCAGAAATGTTTTTCGTAGTGGCCGAAAAGCCACCAGGACCACTCCAAGAGAACGTGTGGGCGCCCGTTCCGCCTGTGGGGTTAGGTAGCGCAATTGAGCCGTTGTTGCCCCCGTGGCAAGAGACGGGATTGATGACTACCAAAGAAGGAGCAATTTGGATGGCTGACGGAGCGCCTACCTGTATAGGCGACGGAATATGGGTGCACCCTTTGGAATCTGTGATAGTCAAATTGTAAGTGCCTGCAGTTAACCCTGTAATGCTGGAGTTGGTCGTTTGCGCGGTGAATGGCGCAGGCCCTACCCAATTGTACGTATACCCCGGCGTTCCGCCCGATGTGCTCAAGGTAATGGAGCCGTCTTGACCGTTTGGACAGGTGACGTTGACCACCGAAGCGTTAGAGGAGATGGCTTGTGGTTGTCCTACCGTAGCCGTACCCGTAGCAGTTAGACCGCTGGCCACCGTTACCGTTATTGTGTAAGTGCCGGCAGGGAGGTTTTGAATTAGGGTGTCGGTAGTTGTACCGTTGCCGCCTGGCCCTGTCCAACTAAAGTTCATCGCAGGCCCGCCTTGAATGAGCTGAGCAGAGATGGCACCCGTAGCCGAACCGTTGCAGGTTGCATTAGAGGAATTTAACTGAAGCACTGGAGGGACCAGCGAGGTGATGTAGACATGGCCATTAACCAAGCCCGGCGTTACTTCACCTTTCTTATCTTGCGTTACTTCTATAGGGAATTCAGGGACGTTTTGAAAACCAGTAAAGTTGATGGGCGACGTTTTCCCAGTGTCTCCAATGGCTGTAAAGCATAAAGAAAAGATGATGGTGCTATCCGGTAGCGTTCTGCCTAAGGACTGCTGGTCGAACCAACTAAAGCGCACTTGACCGGGAGGATTCGTGTTAAAGTTAGAGGCATTCAAGCCAAGGGGGTTGGAGCCAAACTGGATAGGGTTGTTCAGCTGCAGCAAAGAGGGGTCGTAGGTAATACCTAACTGAACCGAGAGGATTTCCTTGAACTTGCGCACTCGAATATCCACACAGGTGGTTCCCCCTTTAATGACGGTGTCCTTATCCGCTATAAAATGCACGGCGTTAGAGTCCGCCTTAGGCGCTATGACGAAAATCGTGTCGCGAACGGCGGTGCCAGGCTCCCAGATATTTTGGCTATTGACATTAATAGCCTCCTCCTCTGTTCCACCGCCAGGCGGAAAGCCAACGGCATCCATGGTGATAACGGAGTAACTGCCTATAGGGCCATCAGCGCGGAAACACACCTCGTAAATTTTAGCGCCATCTGGCCGAGTTACTCCGCCTAAGGCTTGCTCATACCAGCTCAGGATCAGGTTGTTTGAGTTCGGAGGAAATACGCTAAAGGAACTTGCATTGAGGTCCGGTAAATTATAGGCGCCGGTGTTCTGATATTTCAGAACTGCCGTGTCCCAGTGCGTTACGTAAGACAGCGAGATGATATTGGTAAAGCCCTTGACGGTTACCGGCATGCAGCCCACTTTTCCCTTTTCGATGGAGAGCTTGTTGGCGCGAATCTGAAAACTGGCAGCTCCGCTCGTGCTGGTAATGGTTGAGCCACCATTGCTATATGAAACTTGAATGTTCTGGTTGTTGCGCGTTACCTCAATACCCGGCGATACGTTGGCCAGGTTTACAGTTGAGCTACCCACTTGTCGCACGTGAAAGCGCAAGGAGAGAATAGTCGTATTGTTGGCCAGCGTTACTCCCATGGGAAACTGAAACAGGTCAGGAAACCACGACACCGTAACCTTGCCCGGCTGAGCGTTATAGTTCGCCGTAGTAAAGTTCTGCAATACGGTCGTGCTCATGTTGAGGAATTCCAAAACCGTATTGTTAAAGGTAATCGGAAATTGTAGTGAGGTAATGTTGGTGAAATTCTGTACTTTTATCTCCAGCGTAATCGTATCGCCTACATTGGCATTCACTGAAGAGGGCGTAAAAGTAGTAATCAGGTTCTGGCCCGACGCCGTCAGGCCACTGATCAACAGACTCGCCGCGAGAAGTGTAGGGAAAATCGGTCTCATCTTAAACAAAGAATAGGGATAATGAAAAAATAAAGAAATCGTCGTCATAGCCGAACCAAAGACTGGATGCTTGCTTGGGTTTTAGTGCGAAGGGATAAGAAATAAAAACCGCGTTTAGGCAGCTGAGTAGCGGCAATTTCTATGCCATGCCACCCTGCTGGAAGCGAATAGTGCCATGCCTTAAGCGTGCACCCGGCCGCATCGGTTAAGACCAACTGGACCTCTTCAGCGCTGCTTAGCTCGAATGTTGCGGTTGCCCGGTCGCTGAACGGATTGGGACTTACGGAAAGGGAAATGCCTCCACAGGGGGTAGGCTCTTCTTTTGTGTTCACCGCAAAACCGATGGCCACATATCCGTGGTAGAGCACGCAGTCTTCTATGCCCAACGGCGATGCATTTGTAGCGCCTGCTTTCGTTACTTCAAAGGCCGTAGGGGGAATTTCGGTAAAAACTACAGGCGTCCCTTGACCATTCTGACCCTTAGCGCTGAACTTAACTAAAAAAATGGAGGAGCTGTCGGGAAGCGATACGCCAACCTTGACATTTGCCGTATTCCAAGAAAAGCGCAAAACACCCTTGTCAACTTCGTTGGTATTAAAATTATCAACTGTTAGCCCAGGTAGATTGAAGTTGAGCACGGATAGGTAGTTAATCACTTCAGGATCCCACTGGAGAACGAACTGTACCCCAACGATGCTGTCAAAGTTCACCACTTCCAACGGCATATTCACTACACTACCAGGAGTGACATTGTTCACAATCGGTAGTATGAACGTTACCTTCTTTTGGGCGTTAAGAGTAGACACCCCTATTGCGAAAACAATAGGCCAAACCCAGCGGGAGCTCAAAGACATGGAGGAAAACAACTGGTGTGGATTTGTTTTGGAAAAAGCTTCGGTCGGACTAACGCCCTAGCTTTATGGATTAAAAAACTCAGCCGCTTACGGGAAAACAAACGGATAAATCCGCTTTTCCAAAAAGCGGGCCAAAGTTCCGACAAAACAGTTAGCTGCCCAAATTGAACGATAAAACCGTTCAAAGGCCCGGTTTTTAACGCCGCTATCTCGCTTGCGAGCGCTAGCCTAGCCCGGCTAATGCCGTCGGCGCTGTGCTTTTCAGCGCTGCTTTACAAGCCCTCAAACAGCCGCGGGCGAATCACTTCGCGGTTGTAGCAGTCAAAAAACTCACGCACCTCATAGCTTTTGGGCAAGCCCTGCCAGTCCAAGTAAAAGGCATTCGTGGGCAGTGCAGGCGTATAGCTCTCTACCGAGATCTCGAGCAGGTAGCCCGCAGCCAACCTATCCTCTTCCTTAAACCAGAGTTTGAGATTGGCATAGGGGTCTTCTTCTGACGTTCCCGTCCCCTTTTCCTTTTTGTGCTCCTCTAGCGTTCGGTAGCGGAAATACAGCGGCAACCCCGATCGCTTCTCGATGCCAAAAAGCACCTTGTTGTATGTGGTTGAATTCGCCGCTGTGTCGGCTTTGGCCCACTCAGCTCCTACCAAAGTACAAGGCGCCTGTCCAATAAGAGTGTCGCCGAGCGTCCGGTAAGGAGGCGTGCCAAAGTCTTGTCGCATTCCGTAATATTTGCGCACTGCTGGTTCGTGCAGCAAAAGAGGTATGAAGAAAAAGATATGCCCATTCGAAAATTGGTATTGGTCGGGGTCTAAGCGCTGAAGATCGTAGCGCTGGGCCAGGCTATCGCCGTAAAGCACGTACTTATAGCGCCCGTCAAACACGATGCGCAGGTGATGCAGACTTGAAGGATACTGCGTCTCCAGATCGGCCTCGTAGCGCAGTCCCGGGCGCCCGTCTATCTGCTCAAAGCGCGCAAACGACACTTGTCCGCGGTGGAAAATGGTATCTCGGCTGTAGCCGTATTTTTCAATGGCGCGAATCCGATAGGTGCCGTGCAGCACCCGTTCCGCGCTGTCTAAAGCAGCAATCAGCACAGGATGGGTAACCTGCGCAGAAAGGCTCAGCGCCCAGAAAATTCCGATACACCAAGGCAGCAAAACGCAGAAGCACGGGTGCTTTATCATTGCTGAGTCTTTTGTGGTTTTCGAAGAGCAGCGACGTAGGCTACCTCTACTCCGACCAACTGGGCAATTTGCTCGTCACTCATGTCGGTCTGGCGTATCAGATTAAGCACAAACTGCTCTATGCTGATTTGAATTCCCTCTTGCCGTCCTAGCTGGATTCCCTCTTGCCGCCCTTTTTCTATGATCTTGTCGTAAGTGGAAAGAGCTGTGGCGCGCGGTTCGTCCAGGAGCGACTCGATGAGGTTTTCCATTTCTCTTACATCCATATCTAAGCGTTTTTGAACGTAAACAAAGAGCACTTCTAAGAAGATTTCATTGATTTTTGTGGGAGTGCCACCAACAACAAAGATAGCAGTATCCGCAAAGTTTTGTTCGAGTTGCCGGGCATCAAAGGCGCATTTGAGTGCCAACGGTACGCTGCGCAGGACACCAAGGGCTTCATTGGTTTCGATGAGGCTGTCGGGTAGGCGACCGACGTCGGTGAGGATGAAGTTGACGTGGAGCACATACTTTTGAAAGACGGGCGGAATGTTCCCGTGAAGTTCCTTCAGGGAGGGGGTAGACCAGGGTCTAAAGCCGTGATAGACGACTATCGCTATAATGAGGCTAGGCGAACTGCCCATTAGCTACCTCGCGTCTCCAAATGCCCAGGAAGTACTGTAATATCTGAATTTCAATAGGATGTGTGGGAGGGCTGCTCTTGTGCTCAAACAGAAAGGTGATCTTAACCGGATGCTCGCTGTTTTTGAGCGAATATTGCTGGACGACGTCAGAAAAGGAGGCTTTCAAGTCGCCATCTACGTAGGAGCCGGCCAATAGGGTAGCTTCCTTTACGTTGAGCTCCGCCAATTCTTCTGGCGCAAGCACCATGCGAAGGTGGGCTAGCGCTATTTCCTCTAGCGCATATACTCCGCAAAAGAACTGGCCGTGTCCAGCATCAGCGGGCGGGGTGGGCCGTGGGTTGCCTTTCTTTTTCGTAACGAGTTGGTGTAGGTTTAAAGCGTGGAGGATGGGGGGTAGGCGTGCTTAGGTGCACAGCGCTTTCTCGAGCACAGCAAACCCTGGCCACTCTGTTTGATGCACTCTAGGCCAAGGTGTGGGGGCGCGTCGTTTACCGTCATCTTTCTAGTATTTTGATGTATTTTTTGTCTACCCAGCCGATGAGGCCCTCTTCATTGCGAGCGTAGACGAACTGCATGCCGTTTTGCTGCTTGACGCAGTCGCAAATCAGCCTTATTTCTTCATTACGCCGGAATTGGCCGAGTTTTTCGCTGTCGGCGCTGGGATATTTTCGGACGTTGAGCGGCGAACGCGCGGTCACAACCCTGCCCCGTCCTCTTTTGTATTTTTCTCGACATTTGACCACTGTTTTGGCGTTTTTCACGTAGTCGCGCACGCATCGTTCACGGTCTTCGGACCAAGGGTGAGTCCGCCCAAGGAGTATCAACCACAGTTCGAGATTATTTTCAGGCTTTGAGTCGTCCATTTGGCGCAGAAGACGCATGACATCAAAGGCTCGCTCAGGGTCGTAGCCTGCGGCATGCATCAAATATACGGCGGCAATGTCGCATTCCAGTTCGTCGGCCTGATTGCAAACGGAGGCTTTCCATTGCGTAAATATTAAATTTATGAGACTTGCTAAACTACCCTCTTCTTCCAATAGCTTGACGTATTTGAGGAAGCGGGCCAACTCGGCGGCATGATCGTTTTCGCTATGACCGAGTTCGTGGCCAATGATGAACGCCAATTCATCGTCGGTGGGCAATTGCTCCAGGAGGCCAGTGCTGACGTAGATATTGCCTCCGGGAGGTGTGAAAGCGAAGAAGTCGTCGTCTTCCAGCACGTAAATGTTGTGGTCGAAATCCGTTTTCGTTAGGTGCGGCCTCATGCGCTCCACAATGGCTTCTACACGGACATTATAATTGGTATCATCGCAAATTTGGTGCACGAATTCTTGGTGAATTCGCTCGCCTATAAGCTTTTGCTCGGCAGTACTCACCGGGCCGACGCGCCTTCGAATCGTGCGCTTCAGTTCATCGCTGCAGCTCTCTTGTTCATGGTAACCGCATTGGAGGCGATGCGCGTCTACGATGGTCTTGTACTTAAAGAGGTAAAGGGTTTCCTCTTCGGGCAAAGGCTCGCCGCAGGCGCTCCACCCGAAAGCGAAAGCGAGCAGCGCAAGAGCAGGTAAGGAAAATCGGATGCACATAAGACTTCATAAGGTCGAGTTACTTTTTGGAGTTGGCGAAGAGCAAGTCAGTAGGCGAGCAGGCGGCCTATCGCTTCGGCAACTTTCTCAATCGAGGGGATCATCTCGCGCTCTAAGGTTTCATTGAGCGGAACAGCGGGCACATTTGCTGCACCAAGGGTGCGCACTGGGGCGTCCAGATGCTCGAAGCAATTTTCAGAAATGCGAGCGGCAAGACTTTGTGCAAAAGTATTATTTACAGGTTCTTCTGTGAGTACTAAAATTCTGCCATGCCGACGCGCTAGGGTGTATATGGCTT
>CALHAM010000028.1 GCA_937934275.1 uncultured Saprospiraceae bacterium
TCCCTGAATGAGAGCCGCCAAACAATCGAGCAACGTAAAGGCCTTTAGGAATACCCGAAAGCGATACCTCGCAAGCGTTTGGCCCTGTTAAACGCACCCTAAGCACTTCCCGCCCCTGTACATCGATTAGCGACAAGTCAAAGACGGCATCAGTTGCTGCTGTGGGTAGTTGCACCAATACTCGGTTACCTTGAACAGGGTTGGGATAGATGCTCCAATCGAAAACCTCTCGCTCGCCAAGGGTAGTGGTAGAAGTTTTCTCTGGGTCGGCTTGATAGCAGGTGAGGTGTTCGAGCAAAGCACAGGCGCGCATCCAGTAGTCGTTGAGCGGCTGGGCGTAGGCGGCGTTATCGTAGATGTTCGTATGGCCACCTCCAGGCACGGTTTTTAAGTACGACCAGGTACCGGCTTGTAGGGCTTGAGGATGCAGCACGCCGCTGCCTTCCAAATAGGCCAGTCCAGCGGCAACACCTGTTGTGTAGGGCACAGTGGCATCAGCGGTGCCGTGTATGCTGGCTATAGGCGGCTCGTCGGCGCGTATCCAACCACGGCGATAAAGACCGCCCGATAAGTTAAGCACAGCACCTACAGCCGATGCATATTGTTGGTTGGTAGCACTCCCGCTGTTGCCCTCTATACCGCCGTTGTTGGCAATGAGGGTTTGCATAAAGGGCGGAATGTCATCGCCTTCGTCCAGAAAAGCCGTGTGTAAAGCAGTTACTGCTCCGGCCGAATATCCGCCCACAAAAATGTGCTCGGCGTCGGCGCGAAAGCGGTTTTGTGTAGCCGCATCCTCGCGAAAGTAACGCACGGCAGCCTTCATGTCGCCAACGGCTTTCACAGCCGTGTCCATAATCT
The DNA here is from genome assembly GCA_937934275.1 of uncultured Saprospiraceae bacterium. Taxonomy (GTDB): domain Bacteria; phylum Bacteroidota; class Bacteroidia; order Chitinophagales; family Saprospiraceae; genus M3007. The sequence continues at coordinate 859 of CALHAM010000028.1, forward strand.
TGGTTGAGTCCGGAAAACCCAAGGGAATGATGGGAAACAACCGGTATTGAATAGAGGCTGCTACATAGCCGCGTTTGGCCAAGAGCTCACACCAACGGGCCATGTCGGACTTATTGCCAAAGATGAAGCTACCTCCATGAGCCAGTACGACAACCGGGCGCTTTTGCGCCGTATCGCCTTGCGGCTCGTAAACATCCATCGATAGGGTAATGCTCTGGCCCAAGTGGCTGATGGCTGTGGCATAGGGTACCGTCGTGCGCTGAACGTTGGCAAATACGGGCACTTTGTAGCGAACGCCATCGCAAGAGGTAGGCTGGCCTAAAGCAGAAGAAACAATTAATAGAAAAAGCAGACAGTGTACTAGAAGGCGCATAATCAATCTGAGCATTTATTTGTCTAAAGGTGGGCGAGACGCCAGTAGTTTTTCGGCAAGAATTTCTCAAAGTTAAGGAGAAATGAACAAGTGAGCGGAACAGGTAGCCTTGCCAAACAAATTTGATGTGCGCTACTTTTGCGTTAGCTACCGCTACAAGAGAATGAACTGCCACCCACGACAACACACGCTCTCATTGCGCTACATAAGGATAAGGTCGTTGGCGTGCTGTCATAGCGTTTTGAGTGAGGTGAAGACAGCGCTCAACTGTGCGGTATTATTTGTGGTTTTGGGTGCAATATTTAGCGGTTGTGAGGGCGACACAGAGCGCATCGTAGAAGAGAAAGTGGCGGAACGCGTCAGTGATTTTCGCAAGCGTGAGACGGAAAGATGCTATCGGGGGTTGTTGGCCGAAGCAGAGCGTATAGTAGACTCTTCACTACTGGCCGAGGCGATGTATCAGGTGCTAGACTCGCTGCGTCAGTTGCATCCCCCCAAACCCGTAAAGCCGCCAATCTTACCTCCTTGGGATACTTCGCCCGTTCGTCCAATATTTGATACTCTGCGTTATTAAAAGCAAACCTGGGTTTTGGACTAGGCAACGCCGCCGGTCGTGCGAGCGTCCTCGTAAGTCGCCACTACACCCGGCCCTTGTCGTAAGCGATGCGAGCATTCTCTCTCTTAGGGCGCCTTTTGTTTTGGGCAGTTGCCAGTATTCAGGCGATGGCTCAGGCGCCTAATGAGTTGTCCTTGTCAAATATTCGTTGGCGAGAGGTAGAGGCTTGCCTACCGGTGCAACTACTCGACTCGCTTACTGTGGCACCTGAGCTGGTGGCGGTTCGAGATGTAGCTAGTGGTCAGTCTTTAGAAACGGTGCTCTTTCGATTGGAGGGCAATTTGTTGTACATAGACACGGCTGGTCTGCGGGCACAGGCACCACACATCACCCAGCTGGTTGTGGCTTATCGGATTTTGCCCGTTGACTTGGCTCGACCCATCTTCCGATTGGACACCGCCATCATCCGCCGTGTGGGCAAGCCCAACGACATCGCCTACGATTATCGCCCCTTCCAGCCTTCAACCCTACCTTGGGAAACGGGTACCCTACACACGCACGGGGCTTATGTGCGTGGCATCGGGCTGGGCAACAATCAGAACCTGACCTTCAACTCCAACCTGAATTTGCAATTGGAGGGATATTTGGGCAACGACATCGAATTGGCCGCTGCCCTTTCCGACAACTCCATTCCTCTACAGCCCGATGGAACAACACGCCAGTTGCAGGAGTTCGACCGCCTCTTCGTCCGACTACGTCGCCGCAATGCAACCTTAACGGCGGGTGATCTCGACCTGACGAGGCCGAGCGGCTACTTTTCTAACTACTTTAAACGCGTGCAGGGTGCTATGGTGCGTTGGCAACCGGCGAGTGCACAACAACCCGAGGTGCGTGCGCTCATGTCAGTGTCGCGCGGCAAATTTCGCCGCCAAATCATCAATGGCCAAGAGGGAAACCAAGGGCCATACCGCCTGCAAGGCGCCGATGGCGAGCGCTTCATCATCGTGTTGGCCGGCACGGAAAAGGTCTTCTTAGACGGGATGTTGCTACGCCGAGGCCTTGAAGACGACTACGTCATGGACTACAACCTCGGAGAGCTCACCTTCACACACCGCCGCCTCATTTCTAAAGATAGCCGTATTATTGTTGAGTTTGAGTATGCGGTACAGACTTATTTGCGCTCGACAGCAGCAGCTGAAGTAGAGCAGCGCTTTGGTTCAAGCCGCCTGTATCTGCACGCCTATTCGGAGCAAGACAGCCGCACGGCTGGCGGTGTGCGCGACCTAACGCCCGAGCAGATTCAGCGCCTGGCTGAGGTGGGCAACGAGGTGCAAAATGCCTATACGTCAGGCATTGATACGCTGCCTCCCGAGGCCGCCCTCGACCCGACTCGTGTGTGGTATGCCGAGGCCGATACCATCGTTTGCGGGCAAATGGTGCGTTTTTTGCGCTACACTACTGACCCGACACAAGCCCGCTACACCGTTCGCTTCAGCGAAGTGCCGCGTGGGCAAGGCAACTACGTACAGGAAACTACCGGGAGTAATGGTCGCGTATTCCGCTGGGTCGCCCCGGACCCTATCAGTTGTCAACCGCAGGGCAATTTTGAACCCATAGTGCGCCTTATTGCTCCTGAAAGCCGCCAGCTCTTTGCTACCGGAGGAGAGTGGAAGCCCTCTGAGCGCACACACTTGCACGCAGAGGCTGCCCTAAGTCATTACGATCGCAATCGCTTTTCGCCCGTGGGCAATGAGGAAAACACGAGTTGGGCTGCTTGGGTGCAACTGCGCCAGCAATTACTGCCCGCCGCTGCCCAACAAGCAGGCTGGGATTTGCAAACAACCGCCGCTTACGAATACGCTGCCTGTAACTTTGCTCCTCTTAATCCTTACCGCCCCGCTGAATTCTCACGCGATTGGAACCTATCGGGTACTGACAGCTCTGCCGCTGAACACTGGGCACGCATTGGCATCGCTCTGCAACGCCAGCACTGGGGGAGCGCTCGATACGATTGGGGGACCTTTGTGCGCCCAGGCCATTACCGTGGTCAACGCCACCTTTCGCAGTGGCGTTGGCAACGCAGCGGCTTCGACTTAGTGCTGGAGACCAACGCCTTGTTCTCGGCGGCTCTGGTGGAAAAATCGCGATTCTCTCGGCCTAAGTTTGACTTGAGCAAAACTTTCTTCTCTGCCCCGAAGAAACCACTGCTGAAGGTTGGCCTCTACGGCGAGCGCGAACGAAACGAGCGCCGCATGCAGGCTACCGATTCGCTCCATGCTCTGAGCTTTTGGTACGATTTGGGCCGAGCTTACGTGGAGTGGGGAAATGAGGGTGCTCCTTGGCGCTGGAATGTCAGTTGGATGCATCGAAATGACTATGCTCCTGTCGGCAGAGGCTTCTCCAAAAACACGGCAGTGGATGGGGCTAATTTGAACGGCTCTTGGAACCGAATGCCACCAGTGCCCGGTAAAACCGCGCATCAGATCCATTGGAACTTTTCCTGGCGCCAACTGCGCATTAAGGACTCAGAGCTTACGGTACTGAAGCCTCAGCAAACGTATTTAGGGCGCCTCGACTATTCGGCCAACTTTTGGAAAAATGCCTTGGCCCTTACCTGTGGCTATGAAGTCAGCTCGGGTCAGACGCCGCGCATCGAATACACCTACCTACGCGTCAATCCGGGTGAGGGCCAATATACATGGGTAGACCGAAACCAGGACAGCGTACTGACCATAGACGAAATGGAGTTAGCCATCTTCCCCGACCAGGCCAACTACGTCCGCATTGGCACCACTACTCCTGACTATCTGCCCACATTTAATACTGCTTACAACCAAAGCTTGCGCTTAGAGCCGCGCCTGTTGGGCATTTCGCGCCAAAAACGCTGGCTGTATCGCTTGAGCAAACTGTCGCTTCAGAGCAATCTGCAACTCGTCAGGCGCGTATCGGCCGGTGCCGTTGGTGGGCAGGTGTGGAATCCGTTTGATTTCAACGTGCCAGACTCAGCGCTCATCGCTCTTTCCGCAGTATCGCGTCAGGTGTTGCACGTCAATCGCGCCGACCCGCGCTGGGATGCTTTCGTAGCTTTTGCCGACAACCGCCAACGCACCGCCCTCACCATCGGAGCGGAAAGCCGACACTTGGCCGAGCTCACATGGCACGGGCGCCTAAACTTGAGCGCGCACTGGACGACTGAACTCGATATTTCTCAGGGGCATCGGCGCAACGACAGCGAACTTTTTAGCAATCGACGCTTCGATATTCGCTTCAGCAAAATTGCTCCCAAGATAGCCTGGACGCCGCTTGCTGCGTTTCGCCTGTCGGCTCATTACATCTTCTATCGAGGAGAAAATATTCTGCCTTCTGCTGAAAAAGCCCGCCAGCACTCGTGGAACTTCGAAGTTGCATGGGCGCCGGCTAGCCAACCTAACAACAGTGGCTTTCGAGCCGCCACTAACGTCCGTGCCCGTGGCAGTTTGGCGGGGGTTGTCTTTGAAGGGTCCATCAACTCGCCTGTCGCTTTTGCGATGCTCGAAGGGTTGCAAAACGGTAGAAATTATCTGTGGGGCCTTCAACTTGAGCGGCAACTTTCTAAAACAATTCAGATAAACCTCCTCTACGACGGGCGCAAAACAGGCGAAAATCGAGTCATTCATACCGCACGAATGCAGGTGCGCGCTATTTTTTAAACCTCCATTGCCGCTAAAAGGTACTGCTTTGTTAATTCCTCCTAAAAACATCGGCTTTTTGCAACTCTTAGATGTTTTCAACTGTCTAAGTATCAGTAGAGACCAAAACCCATCTCTTACCCTTTTACACGACATGTCGACCATGAAACAGAAGCCGTTGATGCGTTATGGAGGTCTAATGCTGTTGTTAGCCTTGAGCCTGTTTTCCTTTTTATACGTCAACCTAGATGCAGCTCATAAGACAAAAGGTGTTGGTCATGCGTACAACACTGAAAAGGTAATGCCTCGAGAAGATGAGCGCAGTGAGTCGTACATCCCGACTTTTGGCGAAGCCTTAGTGGCCCGAGTGCTGAATGCGCTGTATCGGCTGGTGTCTAACTTGCCGGAGCGTTATTAATGCTCAGACGACGTGCGCCACCGAAACCAGGCTGCTGCGATGCCGCCAATGCCAGCACCCAATAAACCACCGAAAATCACGTCTGATGGATAGTGTACCCCTACGTACACTTGAGCAAGAGCCACCCAACCAGCCCAGACTAACAGCACTCTTCGGAAAAACAGCCGACGCCGTACCAGCACTGCACCGACAAAAACAGCAAAGGCGAAATGATTGGCTGCATGCGACGATGTAAAACTATATCCGCTGCCGCAAGGAACTCTAAGCACGACCATTTGTCGTATTTGAGCGTCGTTGCATGGGCGCAGTCGCTGCACATTTTTCTTAACTACAGAACTGCTAGTAAAATCGGAAGCGCCCACGCAAAAGACCATGCCCACAATAAAGAGCACCAGGCGACGCCTTCGGAATTGTTGAGCGGCTAAGGCCAACACATAAACATACAGGGGTGCCCAAAACCATTTTTCCCGGAACAGCGGCAGTAGAAAGTCGAAGACAGGGTTGGCCAAACGGCCATTGACGAAGTGTAAAAGAGCTAAGTCAAATGTTTGCAGCCAATGCATGGTTCATTAGGGTTTTTGGGCAATGAGGATGAGGCGTTCAGAGGTGCTAACGTCGAACGGCGTCAGGTTGTAGTCGCCAAACACCTGCTGCAGACGAAGACCTACGCGCTCGAACATAGCTTGAAAGTCGGCTTGCTCAAAAAGCCGCACGCGCTCGCGGAAGAAATACGTGTGCCCATGGGCCTTAAATTCGATGTGTTTATATACGCGACCCAAGCGAATGCTTCTCCTGATGTGAAAGACTATTCCATTGGCGGTTATGTCTTCTTGGCGCACTAAATGACGGCGTACCCAGTAAGCGTTGAAGAAGTCGAGGAGAAAAAGACCACCGGGTTTCAATCCTGTATACACGTTTTGTAGGGCGCGTTCGTGCTCAGCATCGGAGTCGAAGTAGCCGAAACTGGTAAAAAGGTTGAGCACCGCATCGAAATAGTTGATGCGGAAAGGCTGGCGCATGTCGTGTTGGTAAAAGGCTAAACGCTCGTTTTCGAATTGGCGCGCATAGGCGATGCTGCTTTCGGAAATATCTAAGCCTGTAACATCGAAGCCTTTTTCGGCCAGATAGCGCGCGTGTCGCCCCCGTCCACAGGCTAAGTCGAGCACGCGTGCACCTGGAGGTATAGCCAGCGTCTGGAGCAATCGGTCGATGAAGAAACGCGCCTCTTGTTCGTCGCGGCGCTGATAGAGAGCGTGGTAATAAGGCGAGTCGAACCAGGCAGCAAACCATTCGCGAGCCATGGATTTTCGTTTTTAGGCCGAAAGGTACGCCGCAGGGCTGTAGCGCTGTGGCAAAGGCGTATTTTCACCCAAAAAAACACTTATGGAGGTTTTGTTGGTCTCGGCTACGCCGTTTGAAGTAGCGCCAGTGTTGGAGCGCCTAGAGCGCGATTTTGAAAAAGGCCCAGACGGCGCCTTTACACAAGGCAACCTGCGTGTTTTGCCGCTCATCACGGGCGTTGGGCCAATAACGACGGCCTGGCATTTAGGGCGTCTTTTTGCACAATATCGGCCCAATTGGGCTTTGCACGTAGGCGTTGCCGGGGCCTTTGACCACTCGATGGCTTTGGGAGATGTGGTTCAGATTGTAGTTGACCGATTTGCCGATGTGGGCGTCGAAGAAGCCGACGGTCGCTTTACTGATGTTTTCGAATTAGGTCTAGCAAATGCTGATGAGCCGCCTTTTGAAGGAGGATGGTTGCGCAATGTCGCGGCAGCAGAGGCGCGCTTTCTGCCCGCCGTTACGGGGCTTACGGTAAGCCGGGTACACGGCTATGGGCCTTCAATTGAAGCCATTCGGCAGAAATATCCTCAGGCGCAGGTAGAGACGATGGAAAGTGCTGCTTTTTTCTACGCCTGCTTGCGCGCCGAGACGCCGTTTTCGGCCATACGCGCTCTATCCAATTACGTGGAGCCGCGCCGCCGCGAGTCTTGGGAACTAGGCTTGGCCATTGAGCGGCTCAATGCCGTTGTTGCCGACATGCTGCAAACGCTAGTTGGGCGTCTGTAGCGGTTGTGCGGCAAACAGTTACGGCAATTTTATGCCCATCGCTTGTTTAGTTCTATCCAGAAAACACTGGCGAATGCCGTGAGCGCGCACAGGCCCAACTCACCCAGTGCTAACGCCTCTAATTGGAACAATTCGCGCACCGAGGGCACAAAGAGAATAGCGGCCAGAATGGCCGCAGCTACGGCTAACACAAGCCAAAGCATGCGGTTAGGATAGCGCAGCGTGTGCGCGATACTGTACTCAAACGAACGGTTGACCAACGTCAAAAAAATGTTGGCGAGCATGAGGGTAGCAAAAACGAAGGCTCGAGTTTTACCTTCAGTGGCCCCTTGCGCAATAGCGTAATGGTACAGGGCGAAGATACCTGCCGTAATGGCCAAACCTTGGGCAATACTGAGAGACACCTCACTGAGCGAAAACAGCGAAGTGTGGTTGCGACGCGGCGGCTGCTCTAATAAGTTAGGGTCGCCGGGGTCGTTTTCATAAACGAGCGCGCATGTAGGGTCCATGAGCAGCTCCATGAAGATAACATGCACCGGAGCAAGCATGTACAGATATGGCCAGCCAAACATCAAGGGCAGCACAACCGTCAGTACGATGGGCACGTGAATGCTAATAACGTACCGGATAGCCTTGCGCAGATTAGCATAGATACGTCGGCCCATTTCAATGGCCGTTACCATGCGCGATAGGTCGTCATCCAGCAATACCATAGAAGCCGCGGCGCGCGCCGTTTCTGTACCGCGATGGCCCATGGCGATGCCGATTTGGGCAGCCTTAAGGGCGGGAGCGTCGTTGACCCCATCGCCCGTCATAGCCACGACTTCGCCGTTCGCTTTCAAGGCTTCCACGATGCGCAGTTTGGCTTCTGGGAACATGCGGGCGAAGATGCTGACTTGCTCCACGCGTTGTTGGAGTATTTCCATAGGCATGTTCGACACTTCTTCTCCCGTCAGCACGGCGCCATTGTGGCGTAAACCGCTTTGCTCAGCAATGTTGAGAGCAGTGGCCGGGTAGTCGCCAGTGATCATTTTTACCTCAACACCAGCGGCATAGAAGCGCTCAAACACGTGTCGGATGTTGGGTTTAGGCGGGTCGTGCAGCGCCACCAATCCTTCAAATTGCCACTCGAAGTCGTCCTGATTATCGGGCAGTATGCTGTTTCTACAGATAGCTGATGCTACGCCGAGGATTCGGTAGCCTTGCTTGGCTAAGTGCTGGGTTTTCTCTAAAACAGCTGAGTGGGTAGCTTCGTCTACGGAGCGGCATACGCGCAGGACTCGCTCTACGGCGCCCTTTGCAGCAACAATGAGATCGTCGTCGCCTAAGACGCTGGCAAATACGTGCGTCATCATGGGCGGTGTTCCGCTCAGCGGATACTCCCGAAAGAGTCGAAAGTTTGGGCGCCGATCTTCGGAGGCCTGACGAGCATAGGCCTCATGGATGGCTATCTCCATGGCGTCGAAAGGCTCGACTTCACTGGCCCACATGGCGTATTCTAAGCACTGTCCGCGACCAGAATAGTCAAGGGTTTCCGCTACTGTCATGCGATTCTCAGTAATGGTGCCCGTTTTATCCAGGCAAATCACCGTCGCAGAGCCCAGGCTTTCTACTGTTTTGGGCTGTTTAACTAAGATTTTGCGCCGGCTCATGCGATAAGCGCCTAAGGCCATAAAGGAGGCAAATGCTACGGGTATTTCAGAAGGCAAGATGGCCATGGCCAGCGACAGAGAGTACAACAGCGCTGCAGCAAGTTGTTGTGTGTAAAAGAGGTTAATAGCAAACACCAGCACAAAAGCCGCCAGACCAGCGTACAGCATCTGGCGCACAAAATGCTCCAGCTGGCGTTGCAGAGGAGTTGGTTCTGGTGGAATGGTCTCTAAGGTGCGGCCTAATCGCCCAAAAGCTGTGGCACTGCCCACTGCTTCGACACGCCCAACCCCCATGCCTGTAGCTACCACAGTACCTTGGTACAGGCGATTGCCTTCGCCGTGAGCCGATTTAGCTACGGGTAGCGACTCACCCGTTAGCAACGACTCATCTACTGTGAGGTCGTTGTGTTGCATCACCAGCGCGTCGGCAGGCAGGCGTTCGCCTTCGGAAAACAGGACAATATCACCCACCACCAATTCTTCCGAGCGTATCAGCAACTCGCGCCCTCCGCGTCGAACTCGCACCAACGGCTGCGTATATTGGCGCAGTGCTGCTAAAGCTCGCTCGCTGCGGTATTCTTGTGCTACTTCAATGACCATCACAAACACAATGGCTGCCACCATCAGCCAGCCTTCTGTTTGGTCGCCCAATATGAAGTAGAGGGCACAAGCCACAAACAACAGCAGAAATATCGGTTCGCGTAGCACCTCCAAAATCAAGTGCGACAATTGTCGGCGACGATGCCATTGCAGCGTATTGGCCCCGTATTGGGCGCGGCTGTTTGCCACCTCAGCTTCTGTTAGGCCATATAGGTCGGTTGAGGGAGTTCTTTTTTCTGGTACTGGTATATCCATGTTTGCCAATAAAGTGGGGGCGAAGTTAGGGGCCCGTGGTGATCAGAAAACAAAACTGGAAAGGTTGTATGGCTTTTTTGAAGGCGTGTAGTCGTACTTTGAAGACATTGGCGTCGTTTTAACTCGGCGCCTTTCGTTGGCTTTCAATATTGCGATGCGACGAGCCTATTTTTCCACTTTTAAAAGCGGCCGTCTCATATGGCCGTTGCTTTTAGGGCTGCTCTGCGCCTGTGGCAGCAGTCCAGCGGGGCGCCCCGGTCTTAGGGTTGTTGTCGCCACACAACTTCGACAAATCCCCGAGGCAAGCGGTACTCCTCTGCAGGGTCTGTCTAAGGGTGCTGTGCTCTTCGATTTGGGTGAAGTCAGCCCATATTTGTCGGGTATCTACTTCGGCGACTCGCTGTTGTGGGAACCCTGGCTACGGGTACGCGCGCCCGATGGTCAGACGGGTTGGGTTTTCGGCGGATTTTTGACATCCGACGCAGCATCCACAGAAGCAGTGCTTCATTGGCGACATCAGAAGCGTCTACAAGCCCTCTGCGGTCCTACAAACGCTCAGCGTCTGCTTCAATGGGCCGTTCAAGTCTGCCTTACCGACACTGCTTTGGCCGAACACTTGCGCCGAGGCATTGCTCTGTGCGATACCCTACAGGCTGCCTTGCGCTATGGCCTCCAACACCCCACTCCTGAAGCTCAGCCCGATTTGCGCTGGCTCAGTCAGTATTTGTGCTATTTTCGGCGTTATCGGGGCGGCATTGCCTTAGACTATGCTTTGTTGGCCCGCGAAGCCCAACAAACCCGCGGCGAACAGGACGATTATTTTGCACAGTTTTGTTTACAGATCTATCCCATTGACAGTATGGAGTCGCCCTTGCCGGTGTGGGTCTTTCCCCTGAGCTGGGCAGAAAGTGCCAGCAACCTCGGTGCTGGCTACCATCGGGCTACACTGCATCAGCTCGACCAGGCATTTCAGCAAGCTCCACTCTTTCGGCCCGAATGGGAACGCCTCAAAAACCTGGTGCTGGCCGATGTGCTCGATAGTGAGCGCACCTATTGGCAGCCCTTGCCCAAGCTATTAGCGGAATTAGACCTCCTATTGGCACAGCCGCCCGCTTGTCTGACGCGGCAAGAGCACAACGCTCTTGCCCTGCGCCGCCGTATGTTGGCGAGGGGAATGGCCCAGACCGATTTGCGTTCAGGGCGCTAAAGCCGACAGTCGCTCTAAAGTAGCCTCTATGAGGCGCTGCACTGCCGCTTCTGGGTTGTTGCTAAATTGACCCAACGCTCGATTGGCGATGATGGCACTCACTGACGCCGCCCGATGCCCTAATAGCTGGCATAGCCCAAAAAGGGCAGCTGTTTCCATTTCCAAGTTGAATACTCGGTGGCTATTATGCTCGAAACGCTGCAAGTAATCCAGGTACTTGGGCAAGCGCCGCAATGCGCGCAGCTGTCGCCCTTGAGGCCCGTAAAAGCCGCCGTGAGTAACGGTGAGGCCCTGGTGGAAGCCCTGAGCAAAATATGTCAACAATTCCGCATCCGCAGGTGCAAAATAAGGTAGGGTGAGCAATCCGCCAGCATCTTCGAAGTGTTGCCGCAGCGCTTGTGCAAGGGGATGTTGCCACATGGCGTGTGCTTGATAAAAAAGCAGTAAGCCGTCGAGGCCTAAGCCACCTGTGGAGGCCAGGAAGCTATCGGCTGGCACTTCGGGCTGCAAGCCGCCTGCAGTGCCTAAGCGAATGAAGGTTAGCGCTGTGTGCTCGTCTTTCACTTCACGTGTCCCTAAGTCAATGTTGAAAACAGCGTCTACCTCATTGACGACGATGTCTATGTTGTCTGGTCCAATGCCCGATGAAATAACGCTTAAACGCAGGCGGCCTATGCGCCCGGTATGGGTAATGAACTCGCGTTTCTGCACGCGGCATTCTACGGCATCGAAGTATTGACTCACTTTGGCCACTCGACCTGGGTCGCCTACAGTGATGATGACGGGGGCTACCTGTTCAGGCCGCAGGTGTAAGTGGTAGACACTGCCGTCAGCGTTCAGAATAAGCTCAGAAGGAGGAAAAGGCATGAGCACAAAGGTTTGTGTGGTGCTAACTGTAGAAGCAAAAGTAGGTGTTCGGAGTTAACCGCACTGCTCATAGGGCGCGCCATTTAGAGGCAGGTGCCTTTGCAACGTTGGTACGTCAAAAATTTCGGCCTACAGCCTACCTTCGCCCACACACTCTCACCTGAATGAATTTTTTATGAAAAAGAGGATTGTCGGGTTCTGCTTTTGGCTACTTTCTGGGCTGTTTTTACAGGCCCAAGGCGGCATGTGGTTGCCGCTGTACTTGGAAAAGCAAAACGAAAAGGAAATGCGTTCCTTAGGCATGAAACTAAAGGCCGACGACCTGTACGCGCCCAATCGGCCCAGCGTTAAGGACGCCATTTGCCAGTACAGCGGCGGATGCACGGCTGAGATCATCTCGCCTCAGGGCCTCTTGCTGACGAATCATCACTGCGCCTTTAGCGCCCTTCAGCGCCAGTCGTCGCTAGAGCGCAACTATGTAGAGAATGGTTTTTGGGCCATGTCGCAGGAGGAGGAGTTGCCTTGCCCAGGCGAGACCGCCACTTTCGTTGTGCGCATGGAAGAGGTAACGGCATTAGCGCTTCAGAACGTTGTGGAGGGAATGAGTGAGCGCGACCGACAAGCGCAGATCGATAAGAACATCGCTCAAATACGCGCCAACACTCGAAAAGAAAAGTGGCAAGAAGTCTTTGTGCGGCCCTTCTACCACGGCAATCAGTACTTCTTGTTCGTTACCGAAACGTTTACCGATGTGCGCCTCGTCGGAGCGCCGCCCAGCAGCATCGGCAAGTTTGGCGCCGATACCGACAATTGGGTGTGGCCTCGCCATACGGGCGACTTTGCGCTCTTCCGCGTCTATGCTGACAAAGACAACCGCCCGGCGCCTTACTCGCCCGACAATCAGCCGCTCAAGCCTAAGCACTTCTTGCCTATCTCGCTCAGTGGCGTTGAGGAGGGAGACTTCACTATGGTCTACGGCTTCCCAGGGCGCACGGACGAGTACTTGCCAGCGGCGGCGTTGCGACAAATCGCCGAAGTAACCAACCCCACGCGCGTAGACATTCGCGACCGGGCACTTAAAACGCTCGACCGCTTCATGCGCAACGACCCTGCTATCAAGATCGCCTACATTGCCCGATATGCCAGTATTGCCAATGCCTGGAAAAAATGGCTCGGCGAAATGCAGGGGTTGCGCAACTACAAGGCCGTTGAAAAAAAACAAGCTTACGAAGCCGAATTTCTACGCCGCATTGGCGAAAATCCGACGTGGGCCATGCGCTATCGCAACCTGCTGCCTCGCCTTAATGAAACGTATCGCGATATAGAGCCCTACGCCGATGCTCGCGACAACTATCTGGAGACTTTCCTGCGCAATATTCAGATAACTGCGGCCGTGGCCTCCGTGGCCAGTTGGTTGGCGGAGTATGAAAAAGGCCAAATAGGCACTTTCTCCGCTCGAAAAACGGAAATGATGGAGCGCATTCGCGCGGGCTTTTCCGCCTACTTCCCCGACGTTGACCGCGCCGTCTTTGCTGCACTCATCGAGCGATACGCCCAAACCATGCGCCCTGAATGGGGCGGTGCCTTCGTGCGCCAAATGGCGGAGGAAAACGGTGGCTTTGACGCTTTGGCTCAGCATTTATTTGCCAATAGCGTTTTTACCGACTCCGTGCGTTGGAAAGCACTCATGGACGTGCCTGTGCTCGACAGCATTGCCCAACGCCTACAGCAAGACCCTTTGATGTCCTTTTGGCGCGGCGTCTCGACGCCCTACAACGAGCACATTGGGCCCAAATGGCAGGAACTACAGGGGACGCTCAACCTCCTGCAGCGCCAGTATATGGCTGCTCAATTGGAGGTGTTCAAAGAGCGGCGCTTCTTTCCCGACGCTAACGGCACCCTGCGCCTCACCTACGGACAGGTGCGCGGCTACTCTCCGCGCGATGCCGTGCGCTACGAATTTAGAACGCATCTGGACGGCGTTATGGAAAAATACGTGCCCGGCGATTATGAGTTTGACGTACCTCAGCGGCTGATTGACCTGTGGAAGGCTAAAGACTTTGGCCCGTATGCGGCTAAAGACGGACGCATGCCTGTGGCCTTTATCGCAACCAACCATACTACTGGCGGCAATTCGGGTAGCCCCGCTCTCGATGCCTACGGAAACCTCGTCGGCCTTAATTTCGACCGCGTTTGGGAAGGCACTATGAGTGATCTTTACTATGACCCGGCTATTTGCCGAAACATCATGGTAGACGTTCGCTACATCCTCTTTATCATAGATAAATACGCCGGCGCAAGTTATCTGCTCAAAGAAATGAAACTCGTCCGACCTAAATAATCTTCCCTTAGAGGATGACCTCTCCGTCTGCCTTTGCTTCTACCCCCCATGGGCTTACCCTCGGGGAAAAGACCAAATTTATTGGGTGGTTACGCTTCCGCTCTTACATTTGCTCCGAAACCAGTATTTAACATTTTTTTTTCATGAAAAGAGAAATACACCAATGGGTTAGCCCTCGGCTGAACAAGAACATGGAGATTGCCGTCTATGGTCATTTCGGCTTCGCTCTCCTGCTTTTCCCTACAGCTGCAGCGGATTTTTTAGAGTATGAGCGTTTCTACCTTATATCGGTATTGGAGCCGTATATCGAGGCAGGAAAGATCAAGGTTTTTTCTATTAACAGCATCAACTCTGAGGCTTGGCTCAACAATCGCATGCATCCGCGCCACAAGGCCATTCGGCATCAGCAATACAACGGCTACGTAGAGAATGAGGTCGTGCCGTTTATTCAGATGCATACTAGCCCCGATACTCCTATTATCACCAGTGGCGCGTCGCTGGGCGCTCTGCATGCGGCTAACGTCTGCTTCCGCCGCCCAGATTTGTTTTCAGGCACCATTGCCATGTCTGGCTCTTACGACCTGAGCACCTATACCAAAGGCTACTTCGACGAGGACGTCTATTTTAATTCACCGGTGCACTACTTGCCCAATTTGAACGACGACTACAACTTGCCTCGATTGCGGCGCATGCAGCACATCCATATAGTAACCGGCTCGGGCGACTACGAAGACCCAGAGGCTTCGCGTCGCTTGTCGGGCATTCTTTCGGCCAAGGGCATCCCGCACGAACTCGATATTTGGGGGCCAGACATGCCGCACGATTGGCCCACCTGGCGCGCTATGCTGCCGTATTACATCGAAACTCGGTTCTGATAGGCGCTATTCCGGCACGGTCTGTACCTCTTCGAAGGAGCCAGTTTGACGGTTCTTGCGAACGTTGTTCCAGTGGAAATACCGACCATTCATGACGATGTAAACGCCCGGGGGCAGTACTTGTACAAATGCCAGTGCGCTGCCTAAGTTGAAAAAACCGTCAGACGAAGTGCCAAACGCATAAGGGATCATTGCCCCCGTCAGTACAATGGTCTTGCCCTCAATATTGGCTTCGGCCAGCACGCGAGCGGTCTCCACCATGCGGTCGGTGCCGTGCGTAATGAGTATGCGCGTGGCTTCCGTCTTTCGGCAATTGAAGGTGATGATGGACAACTCGTCTTCACTGATTTCCAGACTATCTACCATCATGAGGGTTTTAATATCTACCGGCACTTCGCAGCGCCCGCGCTCGAGCATCTCTTTGACGTGCGTGTCCTTAAAGTACAATTCGCCGGTCAGGTAGTTGTATTCTTTATCAAAAGTGCCGCCTGTAACAAAAACCTGTATCTTTCTGTGAGGTGTAGAAGCCATAAAAATGTAGAAGAAGTGAGCCGAATGGCGGAGCAAAGAAACGAGAATTTATGACGTTCTCCCCTTGCTCGGTTTGGTGTGTGAAACGTTTTTACCTTTGCCCACGTTATCAATCGCTGTTTTATCATGAGCCACAACGAAGAATACGTAGAAAACCGCAAACGCGATGGGCTGATTTTTGTCGTCAGCTTGGTGGGCACGCTTGCTCTATTGGTGCTCGCTCCTCAATGGGTATGGGTGGGCTTTCCCTTTGTTTTCACGTCGCTTGCTGGTCTTTTAGGGCGTCTATAATCGCCTGCCCTTTTGCTCTGAAAAAGGGTTTCGAGTTGCTTTACGTAGCTGGAGGCCCTTTTTCTTGTACCGGGCAAATGCTACTTTTATGAGAAAGACTAAAACCATACGCAGGTGAGCACCGTATCTATACCGCGTCGCGGGGCAACTTCAGCGCCTAAACGTCAACGTGTTTCTCTGAGGCATCTCTGTTTTATTGACGAATAAAATCATCCAGATTACCTCTCTTCTGACTCGCAAATACAAACACCAGCCACAAACAAGAAGTATTATGTCCAACAAGCGTTACTTTGACCCAGAAGATTTAAAGAGGTTTGGCCAAATAGGAGAATGGCAAAAGCCAATGGCCGACAAATTCTTTGCTTGGTACGGTGAAGTGTTCAAAGATGGGGCGCTCACTGAGCGAGAAAAAGCGCTTATTGCCTTAGCGGTGGCACATACGGTTCAATGTCCGTATTGCATTGATGCATATACGACAACGTGTTTGGAGAAAGGTGCTGATGAAGAACAGATGATGGAGGCTGTGCACGTAGCAGCGGCCATTCGCGCGGGTTCTAGTTTAGTGTTTTCTACTCAAATGATGAACCACGCTAAAGAAATCACCATGTGAGGGGAAGACCTTCTGTAACCTCGCCGCTTTTTGTTTTACGTGTAAACTACCTTGCCATGAGCATTCACCCGCGCACACAAACGCTGGCCCGACGGCACAGCCCGCTATCCGACACCTTTTTTCAATTAGAAGTACTTAATGGTCGGGCATTAACCGATACTAAGATCCCCCCTTTTTCGGAAACCATTAGCCAGGTTGGCTATTCGGATGGGGTGTTAAGGCCGACGCGCATCGAGATTCTCCAGGTGAACGTAGGCAAACTATGCAATCAGGCCTGTGCACATTGCCATGTTGACGCTGGTCCGGACCGCAAGCGCGAAAACATGACGAAGGAGACATTTGACCTTTGCCTGGAAGTGCTGCGTCGTTACGAAATCCCGACAGTAGACATTACCGGTGGTGCTCCGGAGATGAACCCCCATTTTCGATGGTTTGTAGAGCAGTGCAGTGCTTTGGGCAAACGCGTACTCAACCGCTGCAACCTAACCATTATCCTGGTCCATGAGCGTTATCGCGACCTTCCGCAGTTCTTTGCTCAGCATGGCGTAGAGGTGATCTCGTCGCTGCCGCACTACAATGCGCGCCGAACCGACAGCCAACGCGGCGACGGAGTGTTCGAGGCCAGTATTGAAGCCCTGCGTCTACTCAATGCAGCCGGCTACGGCCAACCCGACAGCGGCTTGAAAATCAATCTGGTCTACAATCCGACGGGCACTTTTTTGCCGGGAAATCAGGAGGCGCTCGAACGCGAATTCAAGGCGCAATTGCAGCGCAGATACGGCGTCGTTTTCAACCAGCTATACGCCATTACGAACATGCCGATCAGTCGCTTCTTGGATTACTTGCTCGAAAGCGGCCAGTACGACACATACATGCAAACGTTGCTCGACGCCTTTAATCCAGCGGCTGTGGCAGGCGTCATGTGCCGAAATACGATTTCAGTGAGCTGGGAGGGCTACCTGTACGACTGCGACTTCAACCAGATGCTCGATTTGAAGGTGAATGCTCCTGGCGTGCATATCCGCGACTTTGATCTGGAGACGCTGGAGCAGCGCAGTATTGTGCTCAACCAACACTGTTACGGTTGCACAGCCGGTGCAGGCTCGAGCTGTGGAGGTCAGGTCGTCTGAAGCCTTGTGCTGCGCTCGACGATGTAGTTTTCCAACACGAGCACATCCATGTGCGTGCGCAAGAAGCACGCAATGGCCTCCTCTGGGCGATTGACGATAGGCTCGTTTTCGTTGAAAGAGGTGTTGAGCAGCACGGGTACGCCTGTTTTGCGAGCAAATGTTTCAATCAGGCCGTAGAAGCGCGGGTTGTCGGCCCGATGTACGGTTTGCAGTCGCCCGCTGCCGTCTACGTGGGTTACAGCCGGAACGATGGCGCGCTTCTCAGGGCGTATGGCGTACACCTTTTCCATATAAGGCACCTCATCGGGGTTTTCGAAAAAGTCAGCAGCGGCCTCGGCCAAGATGGCCGGTGCAAAGGGCCTAAAGTTTTCGCGGCGTTTGATTTTGTAGTTGATGCGCTCGCGGGCATGGACACAACGCGGGTCGGCCAATATAGAGCGATTGCCCAGAGCACGCGGGCCAAATTCGGCGCGGCCCTGGTACCAGCCTACTACATCTCCACGGATGAGGCAGTCAGCAACGCGCTCAAAGAGAACCTCATCGGGCAGGCGTTGGTACGCCAGGCCATGTTGACGCAGGGCCTCTTCAATTTCCGCCTCTGAGGCCCGATAGCCGGTGTATGCCCAGCGCCTTAAGGTAGGCCGAGGGCGCTGCTCGATGGCGTGCAGCGTATAGAGGGCGGCGCCTATGCTTGTGCCAGCATCGTGCCCTGCTGGTGGCAAATAGATGTGCTGAAAAGGGGTGTGCTTGCGCAATTTCCCCATGGCCACTGAGTTTTGGGCTACGCCGCCAGCCACGCAAAGGGTATTTAGTCCGGTTCGCTGGTATAGGTAATTGGCTACATGGAAGATCACTTCTTCAGCCATAGCCTGTACCGATGCTGCCAAGTCGCAGTGGTATTCGGCAATAGGTTCCTGCGGCTGGCGCGCCGGTCCAAAATCTCGAGCCAGTCGGTCGGTGTAGAGTGGCCCCAACGTGGGTTGCCCTTCCCAAGACATCTCAACTCCTTCCCAGAAATGCCGAAAGTAGGGCGGGTGCAAGGCGAATTTACCATTGGCCTTTAGGCGAATGACTGAGTGCATCTTCTCTAAAAACACAGGCTTCCCGTAAGGGGCCAAGCCCATGACTTTATACTCATCGCCGTAGTGCGGAAAGCCAAGGAGTTGGGTGAATGCGGTGTAAAAGAAGCCTAGCGAATGCGGATATAGGATGCTTTGCAGCGGTTTGATGGCATTTTTTTGACCTACACCAAGCATACATGAGGTAAAATCGCCCATGCCGTCAATAGAAAGTAGGGCAGCTTTTTCGAACGGTGAAGCCCAAAAGGCTGAAGCCAGATGGCTGCGGTGGTGTTCTATCCAGCGCATACGCACCGGCCACTGCTTCGCCGTTAAATTAAAATGACGAGCCAATTGCTGTTTGATGCCGAACACCCCTCGTGCATTAGCGGCTCGGTTAGCCAATTGTTCCGTCCAGAGCCGGCGGCGCAATACGTAGGCAATTTTATACCCCAAGCGGGCAAGGGGATTGCGCGAAATGGCTATGGTCCGCACCTGCTGCAACTCAATGCCTGCCTCTTGTAAGCAAAAGTGAATGGCCTCTGTGGGCAGGCCGGCCCAGTGCTTGATGCGCCGAAAGCGTTCCTCCTCAGAAGCAGCAACTAATTCGGCGCCTTGGAAGAGGGCTGCTGCGGCATCGGCGTGATAGACATTGAGGCCCAGTGTGTAGTCAGGAGCGGTAGCGTTGCTCATAGATTTTAGCGTCCACTAAAAAGCGAAACCAAAAGCCTTGTAGAACGTGAAAAATTAAGCCCTGCGGGCCGTCTAGGAAGCCGAGTCGAAGGAAATAGCGCACGAAGAAGTAGAGAAATGGCCGTACAAACAGCGGCAGCCGTTCGTATTGGCGCTTCCAATAGCGCCTCCGCTGTTGAGGCGTACCCCATAAGTCGGGTTTCACTAATTGTTCGGTGGCTCTTTGTGTCGGAGTGCGTTGGTCCTCGGCTTCTAAAGACGCCCATATGTTGTGGCGTTCCGTAAAGCGGTGCAGCGATTCGGTTACGATGTCTTCGATATCGCCTTTAAGTGGAAGGACTTTGCCCTCGACGCGGAAGTGCTGGTCGTAGCGGCGCGGCTCGCAATACCCCTTACCTCGGCGGAAGAGCACAGCGTGATAAACCGGATAATGCCCGCCGTAGCGTATCCAGCGGCCGAGGAAGATCGTCCGGCGGCTGACTAGGAAGCCGTTGACGTCGTTAGGGATGGGATTTTGAAAGGCGTTGCGTATAGATTGCTGCAGCCCTTCGGTTAGGCGGTGGTCGGCGTCTAAGTGCAGCACCCATTCAAACCGCAATGGCAAGTTTTGCAAGGCCCAATTGCGCTGCTGGCTATAGTTTTCAAAAGGATGGTAGACGACCTGGGCGCCCCATTGGCGGGCTAAGTCTATCGTGTTGTCGGTAGATCCAGAGTCCACTACAAATACTTCTGCGACAAGGCCTTTGAGCGAACGCAAACAGTCGGCGATGTGGCGTGCTTCGTTGAAGGTAAGCACGATGGCGCTTATAGGTAGAGGCGTTTCAGGCATGTTCGAGGGTGCAGCGTTTTGCCCACAAAAGTCGTCAAAGCCCTTGGCGCGAGCAAAATTTGCCGAGGAGAGCAGCGATAGGTCCAACAACAGCAGCAGTCTTTTGTCGGTACACCCATGGTCTATTCAGGCGGACCTAACTTCTCTTTTATCTTCAAAAATTCTTGTGAAGCCCGTTCTGGATGAAGAGCAGCGGCCTCCTTGTTTTCACCTACAATGTAGTAGTGTGCCACTTCAGTGTAGGGTAGGGTAGTACTAAAGATGCCATCGCCTGCTGTGGTATCGCCGTTTTCGCCGGCGTCATTTAGGGGAGCAAGTCGGAAGGCTTGCGAGCGCTGTTTGCGGTAGTACACCCAGCCGTTTTCGGCCTCCTTAATTTGGGCGGTAATGAGCACGCTGTCGCCTCGAATTTCATGTTTTACAGCATCAATGATGGGAGCAGGCTTGTTGAGCGCCGGATGCTGCATCAGGTATTTCGAGCGGCGGTCCATCAGCTGGCGAAGGCCTATGATTTTGTCCGGTCCGACCACTAAGGTACTGTCCAAGCTTTTTTTAAAAGCCTCGTATGAGTACAACTTAAGCGTGTCTTTTTGCACCCAAGGGTCAATTTCCTTCATCATCGCTTGAGCTTCTTTGAGCCATTGGCCGTTGGCCAGCCAATCGTTGACGATGGTGCGCACATGGGCGAGGTAGATTTTGCGATACAGGGGCACGCGCAACAATTTGGAAATGAGCGGGCGTTTGGCATTGTTGAACTCGGCCAGCGGACTGTATTCAATAAGTTCCAGGTCGCTCATGGTGCTGAAGCTGAAATCGCGTCGCCAGCCACCGAAAGCCATGTTCAGGTCCCAAATGAGAGGATGTCCTACCCCGGAAGAGTCAATCCACAAGTAATAATTGTGCGATAGCGAGCCGGTATAGCTGTCCAGATTGACGATGACGTTGTTGAGGGCGTGCATCCACAGCGTTTGATCGATGTTGAGGACGGTTTCTATCTGTTGGGGCTGCTGATTGAGTACTTTGATAAGGTGGATAAGCGGTCGCCAGGCGGCTGGGTCATCCACTTCGTAGAAAGCCTCATAGCAGCCGGGGTTGTCGTTGAGGTACATGAGCGAAGCGTTTTCGCCCTTGGGGCAGCCGCTTTGGCTGCGGACGCGCTTCCATTGGTCGGGGTCGCACTTGACCAAGTAACCTGCTCGGGTTCCGAAATGCTTCTCAATGAACAGTTCGTCTATTGATTCGGTGTTGATGTAAAGGCCGTAAAAGTTCTTATTGATGAATACTTTGGTGAAGTTGCACTGTGGTGCGGGCATGTAGCGGCGTACAATCAGATAGGCCAGAGGGTCGCGCACGAAGCTAGGGTCCAAAAAGCCGTTTGAAAGTTTGAGGGTCGTATGGCCATCTTTAAGTTTTTGGTCTTTTATTCGATAATTAAGTTTGATGTTTATGGGCAATTTGCGGGAGGTCTCTTTTCGAGTGCGGAAATAGGAGCTATTGCCTTTGTAGCGCACGCCGACACTATCAAATTTGACGCCGTTGACGAAGGCTGTTGCCAAAAGACGCCCCTCTGGATTGACAGTTTTGAGCGAGTCCAGTTTCCAGTCCCAGTCGGGGTGTGGGATTTCGATGCGAATTTCCTGGATGCCTTTGCCGTAAAAATCCTGGGCAGAAATGCGCAGGGGCGCCCCCGTGCACGCCATTGCCAAACAGAGGGATAAAAAGAGACTACGCATAGTTGTGGTTGTATTTTCGAACAAACTTTGGCCTTTTACCCGCGTACGGCTGAAGGTGAGCGCGCTACTTATTGAGGTCTGCGAGCTTGACTTGATACGGCGCCTTAACGTAGTTAAATGGCGAGAATTGCACGGTGCCGGCGTTTTCGGCCATCAGATAGTACTCCAACACGGCATCGCTGCTGGGCGCGTCTATGCTAATGGTGAAAGCCTTCGTGCCGGGCAAGAGGGCGGCGCTGTTGTCCTCCTGCATGACGGCAGATTGGAACGGCTGGTTTTGCTGAAAGCGGTAATAAATGAATACGCGTTTCGGATAGCGGTCGGCTTTACAAGAGATTCGGAAGGCGGTAACGGGTTGCGCTTCAAACTTGGCGCGTCCTTGTACGCCAACGTCGCTGATGTTGGAGGGGAGGGCAGTCAGTTCAGGATGCGTTTTGAGGAAGGCCGAGCGTTTGCTCATCAGTTCAACAATACCCGGAATGCGGCTGCGCGCCCCTGTCGTGGCCTTTAGGCTGTTTTGAAAATCTTCGAGGCTGTACGGTTTGTATTTGTCGTCGTTGTAAGGCACTACAATGAGCGCCTGAAGGGCTTTGGCGCGCTTTTCGTATTCGCCGTTGGCGAAGAAGTCGTTGTTAATCTGCCGCACATGGGCTAAGTACATTTTCCGATAGATAGGGTCGCTCAATAGTTTAGAAATCAGTGGTTTTAGCGGATTATCAGCGTGCAGCAACGGGTCCAAACGCTGCAGACCGCGCAAGTCTAAATCGCTACCCTGACCGGTGTTTTTGAAGCTGCCAAACGCCAAGTTCAAATCCCAATGTACAGGTTGAAAACGGCCGTGCTCGTCTTGATAGAGGTAGTAGTTGACACTACGCGCGCCGGAGTAGCTGCTGAGGTTCACCATAACGTTATTGAGGGCCAGCATCCACAGCGCGCGGTCTACGTCGAGGTGCTTGCTGATTTGGCCCAAATCGTTGTTGAGTACGCGCGTCAGTTCTTGCAACGCCGTCCAGCCGCGTTCCGATTTCATCTCGAAATTCTGCCGGTAACAATCTATGTTGGCTTCGTATTCCAGCGAGCCGAAGATGTTTTGTTTACAGCCGGAAGGAATGTTTTCGGGCTTATAATCTACGCCGGCTTTAAACAACGGGCCATCGTCCGAGCCAAAATGCTTGCGCAAAAACTGACCCTCTACGCTTTCTAAATTGATGAATACGCCCAAATATTCGTTATTGACGTATAGTTTGGTATATGAAGCACGCGGCGAGGGCATGTACTGGGCCGCAATTTCGTGAAAGAGCATTTCGCGCACCATGCTAGGGTCGCGCAATGCGGCAGATAACTTAATAGAAGTACAGCCCTGGTGTTGGAGCGACTTGTCCGTATAATTTAGCTGAATCTGAAAAGGATTGCGTTTCAGGCCGGTTTGATAGGAGTTGTTGCCTCGGAAGCGGACACCTACGCCTTCGTAGCTGATACCGTCCACTATAGCGCTACCTACTAACATGCCTTTTCCGTAGATGCGCAGCGAGTCTAAAACTTCGTTCCAGTTAGCTACAGGGAGATTTAGGCGAATTTCGCCTATAGTGCTCTTGTCAAAAAAATCACGAGTAGTCTTGGGTGTTTGTGCTTGAAGTAAACTAGGGAGGCAGCAGATTAACAAAAAGAAAATCTTTTTCATGGCGGATGACGACGAAACGTTTGAGAGTACTGGTTCAGATTTGGGCGCAATGATACGAAAACATTTCAACCGATGTCGTCCGCGCTTAGGCGCAATTGCGCAGCCGAATAGCCCATACACTTTTTGAGTAGCGAGTAGTCAAGAGTGAGGCACTTCGATAAAGGAATAACCTACATTTGCGTATTGGTCTGTGTCGTGCACTATTTTTTTTCTCTCTTTTGAAAAGAAACCCTATTTTCATTTATGTTTGTTGCTTCTTCTCGCGCCGCCATCGAAGGGCTTGAGCCTCAGCTGCTGTGGCAATACTTTTACGAAATCAGTCAGATACCGCGCTGCTCAAAAAAGGAGGAGCGCGTTACGGCTTACTTAGAGGAACAATTTAAGCGGCTTAGTCTCCGATACTTTCGCGACAAACATGGTAATATCGTCGCACGTGTGCCGGCCACGCGCGGGCGAAAAGGTGCTCCCCTGGTAGCCCTTCAGGCCCACAGCGATATGGTATGTGAGAAAAACCGAGGCACGCAGCACGACTTCGACAGCGATCCTATTCGTTTACTGCGTGTGGGAGAATGGATAGGCGCCGAGGGCACTACTCTCGGAGCCGACAACGGCATTGGTATGGCGGCTGCCTTAGCCGTCGCTGCCGATCCGGAGGCCTGTCACGGTCCGTTAGAAATACTCATTACGGTAGATGAAGAAACCGGACTTAATGGCGCCCAAAAATTGTCAGCTAAAATATTAAAGTCGCGCTATTTGCTCAATTTAGATACGGAAGAGGACGGAGTCTTCTGCATCGGTTGCGCTGGAGGCATAGACACCAAAGGCACCTTCGCCGTGCCTACCGAACCCGCCGATGCTCATGGTAAGGTAGCAGTGGCTGTGCGCATCGGGGGGCTTAAGGGCGGCCATTCCGGAATGGACATTCACATAGGCCGCGCTAATGCCATCAAACTCTTAGCCCGAACCCTGCATGAGCTGTCTGGGCTAAAGCCGCGCATAGCCTCGCTTCAGGGGGGCAGTAAGCGCAATGCCATCGCACGGGAAGCCGAAGCCATCCTCGTTGTTGGCTCCCACCAGGTTGGGCATGTGCAGTCTCATCTGGCGCGATGCCAGCGAATGTTCTTAAGTGAATTTGGAGCCACCGACCCTGAACTGCACCTCAGTAGCGAAGTAGTCTCCGTGCCTGAGCATGTGTACTCTAAGCGATTTGCCAATCGCCTTCTGCAACTGTTACTAACTCTGCCGCATGGCGTCATCCGAATGAGCGCAGACATTCCAGGATTAGTAGAAACATCTACCAACCTGGCCACTATCGCCCAAGAAAACGGTCGCCTGACCATAGGCACCAGCCAGCGCAGTTCCGTAGAGCCTGCCAAACAGCATTTAGCTGCTTCTATAGCTGCCGGCATGAAACTAGCAGGCGCTAAAGTTTCGCACAGCGATGGCTATCCGGGCTGGCAACCCAATGTAAACGCCCGCTTATTGACCATTGGGTGCAGTGCTGCCCAGCGTGTTTTAGGCCATCCGCCGCGTATTGAAGCCATTCACGCGGGCTTAGAGTGCGGCCTCATTGGTGCCAAATATCCGGATATGGAAATGCTCTCGTTCGGGCCTACCATCACCGGTGCCCATTCTCCCGACGAGCGCGTTCACATCCCAGCAGTGGAGCGCTTTTATACGTTGCTCAAGAGCATCTTAGATGACCTTAGCCGGCCGAAATGAGAGCTTTACAGGTCTTATGCTAAGGTTCTCAACGCCTCTCCTTTTATCTGTGTGGAAGAACAACAGAAGGGCATAGGGTGCTCAAAACACATCTCACACTACACGAACATTCGCCTGAAACCCATGCAGCCTTGGTGTATTGTGGTGAATCCTACTGCCGGAAACGGTCGCGCAGGCAAGCGATGGGCCGGCATTGAGGCCTTGCTGCAGGCGCTGGGCTTCCGCTATACGGTGCGCTTTACTCAGTACCGACACCACGCCATTCGTCTGGTAGACGATGCAGTGCTCCAGGGCTATCGCTACTTTCTCGGCGTCGGCGGCGACGGCACCTGCCATGAGTTGGTCAACGGCATTTTGCAACAACCGCATGTGTCGCCTCGAGACATCGTCTTTTCTATGTTGCCCATCGGTACGGGCAACGACTGGGCGCGCACCTATCGTATTCCGGCTGACCCGCGTGCGCGTTTACAACGCCTCCTGGAGGGCAGATGTGTCTGCCAAGACGTAGGCAAAGTGGTTTACTATGGCAACGGCGATCCGGCCGCTGAGCGTTATTTCGCCAACGTGGCGGGTATGGCCTATGATGCCTTCATCGTCCAAAAAACGGAGAAGCGCCGCTTTATCTCTCACATCCATTATTTACTCTCAGTGGGGCGCTATTTGTTTGCCTACGAGCCGGTACACGGACGCCTTCACGCAGCCGAATGTACTGCCGAGGAGTGTTTCTACACCATCAATGTCGGCATATGTCGCTATTCGGGGGGAGGCATGCAATTGGTGCCACACGCTGTACCTGACGATGGTTTGCTGGCCGTTACCTATGCGCCGCGCTTACCCAAATGGGAGGTCTTACTCCAAACACTGCGCTTTTACAACGGCTCCTTGCTCCGACACTCTCGCGTCAGAGGCTTTCAGACGAAAGCGCTCCGAGTAGAACACATCGGCAATGTACCCATCGGGCTGGAGGCCGACGGTGAATACTTAGGAGAAACGCCTGCCACCTTTTCTATTGAAATTGGCGCCTTACAAGTAGCGCTCTAACGCAGGCGATCCATTGAGCGTACCAGCGCCTCGTCGCGTCGAATAGCGCGGGCCGCCAGCCAGCAAAACACCCCGTACAGCACCGGTAAGGCGATGCCTAAGCCTACACTCGCCTGATTTTGTTGAGGCAGCTGTGCACGAGTCATATTGACGGCCAAAATTGCCAAACCCAACATCAACACCCCAATACCTGCGCCTGCCATGGCCAAACGCCCTTGTAAAGCGCGATTTTTAAATAAAAAAATGGCGCCAAAGGCCGTTATCGCCCCCAGGGCAGAAAGCCCTAATAACCCTGTGTTGTCCGAAGGGGTGAGTGCGCCATCGGCTAAAACGCTCACGCTACGGGCAGGATCGCCGTCGGGCGCTTGCATAAACGGGAAGACAAATGTAGCGCCCACTGCTGCTACGGCGGCCAATAGCCAAAGGGTTTGAATGCGTTGTATCATGGAGCGGTCTTTTTGCCGGCAAAAATAGCGATCTAGCGGCTGGCTCATTGCCGTTCGTAGCAACCCGCATCGGGATGTTCAGGGTCGCGCGGTGTACCCTCCAAGTCGGCACTTATGCTGGCAATGGGCCGAGCGTAGCCGTCAGCTTTTGAAAAAAGCGTGTCGAGCCGGAAGTTGCGCTCCGCAATGTTGAGAAACACGGAGTCGGTGTTCGACAGGTTAAGACAGGGTTGACAGTGGTCGAAGAAGTCGGGCCAAGCGTTGGGGCGCACTAGATCGCGCACGCGCACCAGGCAGTGCTCGAAGCGGTACACAAAATCAGTGGCTCTCCCCTTTGCGTCTGACAGCGTAATCTGATCAGGTCGGCTGCCCAAAAAGATGCTGTTTTGAAAGCGAGCATGCAATGGGGAGACGTCGAAGTGTTCGCACAGCGGATCTCGGCACAGCGTATTGCTCATGCGCAGAGCCTCACTGCGCCCGCCGAAGTTTGCTACAGTACAATAGTTGAATTCATAGTCGCCTCCGTACTCGAGTTGAATAGCAAAGGCGCCGTTGGAGTGAAACAAGCAGTTTTCGGCGCGGATGTATGCGTGCACGCCGATGAGGCCGCTATTTGTGGTGTTGTAAATCCGCGCGTTTCGCAGCGTTAGGTCGGCGGCAGAGTCTACGCGCACGCCGATAATGCTGTTTCGGATAATGGCGTGCTCGATGCGGTGTCCGGAGGTGGCTGCGCGCAACCAAAGTCCTGTCCATTGCCCCGCTGTGTTGGCAAATTCCCGCTCTAAGCGGTCGCCTTCAAACACAACGGGGCGTTCGGCAGTGCCTTCTACTATGAGTCGCCCTGTGCCTTGAAAAACCAAAAGGCCATCGTTGTAGCGCACTACCATGCTATCCTCTTGCAAGGTGCGCACTAGCCCGCCGTGTACATGTATGCGAGCTCCGGCGGGAATGCGCACCGTACAACTGTCGATAACAACAATGCCGTAAATCACGTATGGCCGAGGATCGTCCCAAACCCATTCCCCGCCGTCGCAGGCATACAGAACGGCGCCGCCCTTGCCGAAACGAGAGGGCAAATAGACGGCATTCTGCCCCCATGCCTCCAGTACAACTTTCTGAACGTTGTCGTTCGTTTCAAAAACTAAGTTTTCAGTGATAACAAATGGGCTAATGCTGGGCGGCTCATCGGGGTTGATGGTTACTTCTGCAAAAACATATAGGCTGTCGTTGGGGGCTATCTCTACATCCGTGTGCAAGGGCCCAGGCAGGCCATCCACGTTGATGCGAAAACGCGATTGGGCGCCATTCTCTAAATAAATACGACGGATGCGGAGGCTCTCGCGCTTGTTGGGGTTATATACTTTCAAAATACGGGTCGCGGAACCCAGCGACGTGAACACCGTGTCAAAGCGAAGCGTATCGGTACTAAAAGTGAGTCGGTCTTCTGGGTCAGTAGTGAAACGCTCTTTTTGACAACCCAAGAGCGCAGCTGTAAGTACCACCCCCATTCCCAAAAGCCAGAGGCGAAAACGTGCAGTCATGTCACTTAAGAACATTGTGGGGCGAAGGTAAGACAGCGCGCAGACCTAACACCTGCCGAGCAATTTTACCGCCTTTAGCATAAGAAAATTGTCCACTGCACCGAAGTACAGCAGACAATACATGAACCATGAAAACTATTCTCCTTTTAGAGGTTCGACGCTCTGAGCTGCTACAAGTGTAAGCGCTCTTTTTTAGCAAGCAGTTGTTCTTTGGTTTCTACGCGGTCGGGGTCGGGGACACAGCAATCTACTGGGCAGACAGCTGCACACTGTGGCTCTTCGTGGAAACCTACACATTCAGTACACTTGTCGGGCACGATATAATAGTAATCATTGGATATAGGAGGCTGTTTGGCAGAAGCGTCCACGACTCGCCCGTCTTCTAATGTGTAGGTTCCTCGAACGGTGGATCCGTCAGCAATGGCCCATTCTACACCGCCTTCATAGATGGCGTTGTTGGGGCACTCCGGCTCGCAGGCGCCACAATTGATGCATTCGTCCGTGATAATGATGGCCATGATGGTACAACAAGTTTACTCCGCGTGAACAAGCCGAAAGCCCGGCTGGTTTAGGCCGAGTAAAGGTAGATTGCTTCCTCAGCAATTTCACTGCACTTTGGGTGTGTATCGGATGAAGGCCGGAATGTTTTCGCGCTCTAATTTTCGCTTCAAGGCTTCAGCGTCTTTGCGTTTGGCAAATTTGTCTACGCAAACAGAGTGGTAAGGCGAAGTGGGGAACTGCACGATTTGGGCATTTTCGTATCCTGCGGTTTGGATGTTTTGCAGCTGGACCTGAGCGCGTGCTTCCTCTTGGAAGGAGCCGGCGATGACGTAGTAGTGGTCGGCTTCTATCGGCGTACTTGCGGCATTGGCTGGTGGTGTGTTAATGTTCCTCTTCGGCATGGCTTTATCCGGCAGAACAGGTGCTGTATTATCTGGAGCTGTAGTGGGTTTGCCGTCTACGTAGACCATTGCAGCGCCTTCGATGCCGGTGAGGATGCGAATTTCCGTGCGGCGATTGCGCGCGTGTTCAGCCTCGGTGCAAGGTACGCCATCGCGGCAGTGGTTGCGCGGCTCGCTTTCACCATAGCCCACTGGGCGCAGGCGTTCGCGATTAATGCCGTTTTGTACCAAGTATTCTACAACACCATTGGCACGGCGCTGGCTGAGTTCCTCGTTGTATTTGGATGACCCTCGGCAGTCGGTGTGGCTGGCAATTTCCACGGTAATGCTGGGCTGCTGTTTGAGGAGCGAAACTACCAGGTCCAAATCTTTACGAGCATCGGGGCGAAGGGTGGCGTCGTTGAAGTTGTAGTAGATATTGGGCAGTTCAATAACGGTGCCCGGCAACAAAGGCGCTACAGAAAAGTTTTGCATCATGATTTGGTTGGGCAGGCTCCAGCCAGCGGTATTGATTTCAGAACTGCCCACCAATTTGCCGCCTTGGAACATATCCACCTTGTATTTCGTGTTCTTATCCAGGTAGTAGTCAATTTGCCCATTGGCGTCGGTAACAACTGTGTCTTTTGCCGAAGTTGTGCGGTTTGTTAGCACCAGCACGGCGCCGGCTAGTGGAGCGTTTGTTACGTAATTGAACACTGAAGCGTTCCAGCGCACCTTGTTCGAGTTGGCTGAGCGCTCCAGGGCAATGGTCATTTCGTTCCCTGCCTTCGCGATAGGTAGGCGCACTTGGCGCGTCTGATAAAGATCTTTGGAGGCGATAATGACATAGTTGCCTGGCTTTACCTCTGTAGAAAAGCGCCCACCGCTGTTGGTGAACCCACTGATGCCTTTGTCGGGCGGCAGGGCGGCAATGACTTCTTTTCCATCTATTTTTTGGATGCTGATGAGGTTGCCGTTTTCGTCGCGTCCGATGACGGTACTGGCGTCGTAGTTGAGCATGCGCACTTCAGCGCCTTCCAGTGGCTGTCCCGTGCTTTTATCGGTTACCGTTACTAAGACATCTAAGCTCCGGTTCGGCACGCGTTGGTTTTGCAGCAAATAGTCATCGAGGTTGCCGTTTTCTACGTGAAAGCTGTAAATATCGTCGCCTTTGCCGCCTTTCGATTGCCGGCCATCGGTAGAGAAATAGCCGTTAATCTTATTCAGGTCGACGATGAGGCCGAAGTCGTCGCCTGGGGTGTTGAAGGGTTCGCCTAGGTTAATGGGCTTAGTCCAGTTTGAGCCGTCCTGCACCACGTAGTACAAGTCGAGTTTGCCTTTGCCGCCGGGCAAGCCGTCGGAGGCAAAGTAAAGGGTATTATCGGCGTGGATGAACGGGAAGACTTCGTTGCCTTTTGTATTGATTTCGGCGCCGAGGTTGATCGGCTCGCTCCAGGTATCGCCTACGCGATAGGAGACGTACAGATCCATGCCACCAAAGCCTCCAGGCCGATTAGAAGCAAAGAAGAGTTTATCACCGTCGATACTAATAGCGGGGTGGCAATCGTCGAACTCGTTGTTGTTAAACGGCAGGGGTAACGGCTCGCTCCAGCCCGTGCCTTCTTTTTTCGACCAGTATAGGCGCATTTTTTGAGTAGCATCTTTGGCCAATTTCACCTTTCCATTGATAAGCGCGTTGCGCGAAAAGAAGATGGTTTCGGCAGTTCGGTCAAAGCACACGGGGCCTTCGTGGTAAAGCGACGTAAGCTCGGCGGCAAAAGGCTCAGGAGGTAGCAAGTTGCCGTCGCTGTTGCGCCGCGAGCGCAGGATAGACATGGCTGGAAGCTTCAGACGGTCATCGGTTTTCTTTTTCATACCAGCGGTGTTGGTAGAGATGAAAACAATGCCATCCTCATAAAACGTCGGACTAAAATCCAGCCCTTCCGTATTGATGGCGGCTTCGTTGCGAATTTCTACCGTAACAGGTGGCTGAGCTTGGGGGATGGTCTGAGCGTTAGCGCTTGCGCAACTACTCAAAAGCGCTAGGAGGGTACACAGCGATGCGTGCTTACAGGCTTGCATAGTCATTTAAAAGATTAAGTAAACGATTGGACGCACTTCGCCCTTGAGGTTACATGAAAAAACGCGGATTGGACATTTTCCGTTTGCCAGTCGTTGCTTTCAGGTCGGCTTGTAGCAACACCTCCACACTTCCAGCGGTGTAATCCCGAATGCGCGACAGCGAAAAATCATATGCCACTCCTATGCCAAACTGGCGATGCGCCTGCCAAAAGAGAATTAAATCTACCGACTCGCCCGGACCATCACCGCCTAAGCGGTAGGAAAGTCCTGCGATAAACTTCTCGCTAATTTCCAAATTCAGGTTGAGATCTACATCTAAGGGTGCATTTGTCACATATTTGGCGAAGAGGGCTGGCATCAAATTTAGCCCATCGCCCAGCGGCAGAACGGCACCTGCCATGCCGTAAAAGTGTTGAAACTCTCGCGCCGTTTCAAACCCTTGCAGCAAGTTTTCATTACGGCCGATGGTGTTGGCGTAGATACGCGGTACAGAAAAGCCAGCATAGAAGCGATTATCGTAGGTCATATACAGACCGGCACCAACATTCATCAGCAAGTTATTCTCTCGCACAACGTCGAGCGACTGATCGAACTGTTCGTCGGGCTTAGCTTTAGTGAAGTCAATGCTCAGCGCTCGGAACGTACCCATGAGGCCAGCGCGCACCGAGAGTTTTTCATGACTGACCAAATCGTAGGAGTACGAAAGCGAGCCAATAAAATCGCGATTTAGGCCCAGCGACACATGGGAGAGCACTACGCCCATGCCTACGCGAGGCGTAATGAACGGCGTATTTAGCGAGGCCAAAAACGATTGTGGAGCGCCTTCGAAGCCCATCCACTGATTGCGGTAAATAGCCGTTACCGTGGGTACGCCGCGCGCCCCCGCATAGGCGGGATTGAACGGCAGTTTATTGAACATAAACTGCGTGTAGTGGTGTTGCTGTTGGGCACGGCTGCTCACAGCCACTAAGGCTAATATGAGGAGAGAAAAACCAGTCTTTTTCATGGGTTGTTCTTTTAAACCTAATGAGTGCAGTAGCTGCTGCGTTATCGGTGAATTTGGATGAAGCCTTTACGAACGGCTTCGCCTGGGTTAGGCCGGAAAATGTAGTAATAAACGCCATCGGGGAGGTCTTTGCCGTCCTGGCCGTTGAGTGTGCCCTTCCAGTTGTTGTCGTATGGAGAGGCCTCAAAGACCTTGTCGCCCCACTGATTGTACACGATGAGCGTGTTGTTGGGGTATACTCCAGAAGCGATACACGGAATGCGGAAAGTATCGTTCACGCCATCGCCATTGGGAGTAAAAATATTGGGGATGTTAGAGCAATCGGTTTCTTCCAGGCGAATGATAACCGGTTGTATTGTGTCGCACAGGTCCGGGCAGATAGACGAGCACAGTTGGTATAGGAAAGACACTGGCCGGAAATTAGCAGGTACTTGATAGCGGAAAACCCCCTTACCCAAATGGGTTAGCCCTTCCGGCATATTACCTAGAGGCTCGACCGTGAAAGCGCTGTCTGGGAAGATCACGTCGTTTAGCACAACGCTGAAGGTGTCTACAGAAACGCCCGAAGGAATGCGGATGGTGTCAGGAACAGCCTTTACCGAAGCCATCTTCACTTCTATGGAAGCAGGTTGTGAAGTACAACCGTTGATGGTAGCCTGTACCGTATAGATACCAGTGTTTTCGCGACTGGCCAGCACTGTTATCTGACTGCTGTTGGGATATGTCTGTTGAGTTGGTCCCCGCCAAGTGTAAGTGGCATTGGGCAGCAGCAGCGTTGTTAGGATCACTTCTTCTCTTGGACAAGCGATTTCTGGGTCGATGCTGACAAGCAGAGGTTCTAGGCCTACTATCGTTACACCGACCGAGCAGAGAGCGGAGTTACCACTATCATCGGTAGCACTAAAAGTCAGCAGAGTGGTTTCCCCCAGGGTGAACACACCGCCGGGTGCAGGTCCTTGTACCTGCGCTACAACAGGAACGGTACAGTTATCGGAAGCACTGGGCTGAATAAACGTTAGTTTCACTCCCTCGCAATTTCCCGTCGTGTCTACCTGAGTAACGAAGCCGCTCGCATTGCCCGACACTATCTCACCGCCTACGTGTACCACGATGGGAGCTGCTGGGCAATTGGTAAATGCCGGTGCCGTAGTATCCAATACTGAAATAAGTAGGTTCTTCTGTACCAAGGTGTCTCCATTTACTTGGTCAAGCAAATAATAGGTAATGACGGTAGTCCCTTGCGGGAAAGTATCGCCTGGTAGGAGGTTAGGGCTAAAAACAATAGTGTCCGGATGGCATGCCTTTCCGTTCGATATTGGCGGCGTCCAACTGACGGGTTGAGAGCAGCCGTAAACCGTAATGTCGGGTGGGAAATTGGCAAAGGCCGGCGGGATGATGAGCACGTCCAAAGTGATCGTAAACGAACAGGTGTCGGCATTGCCCGAAGCATCCACAGCTCGAATAACTACGTTGGTTACCTGAGCAAAGATGGTATCGGTTGGGAGTTTCGTTGCGATAATCGTATCCAAAAGGCAATTGTCGGTCGCTGCGGGAAAGTCCCAAGGCACGACATTTCCACAAGGACTGGCAGGAGAAACAGTAATGTTTGGAGGGCAAGAAGTGAAGGTGGGCGGTACAATATCCAATACAGAAATGGTGAACGAGCAAGTAGTGGCATTGCCTGCGGCATCTGTAGCCACATAGACAATGCTGTGGGTACCTGTAAAGAATATGCCGGAGGCTTGCGGACCATTAAGGCTGGGCTGCCCACAGTTGTCAGTAGCCGTTGGAAGCGTCCAAGAGACGGTCTTAGAGCAGGAGTCCTCTGGCAGCACAAACATTAGAGGATTTGGGCAGTTGGTCAGCACTGGAGCAAACGTATCCCTCACTACTACCGCAAAGGAACATACTGCTGTGTTCCCGCCTGCATCCGTACCAGTGATGTTTACCAGGTGAGTGCCTACGGGGAAAAAGTCGAACGTGTAGTTAGGCGGGTCTACCGCAACCGTCGCACTGCAATCATCTGCAAAGGAGACATTCCCCCAAGAAGCAGTGGCGCCACATGAGTCGGCAGCCGTATACAGAACAATAGTATCGCCAGGACAACCGCTGACGATAGGAGGTGCTTCATCCACCACAGTAACGAGAAACTGGCAGGTAGCCGAGTTGTCTGAAGCATCTGTAGCTGTGAGTACCACTACGGTAACGCCAACCGAAAGTGTATCGCCAATAGGGATACTACTGCTTACAGAAGGGTTGCTGTCGCACGGGTCGGAGGCATTGGGTAGATTAAAATAGACTGCACTACCACAAGGATTGGCGCTATTAGGCGGAATTTGAATGGTTAGATCGGATGGGCATTCAATCTGCGGAGGAGTAGCATCCACTACTGTTATCGTGAAGGAACAAGTGCTCGTATCGCTTCCCGTACCGGCTTTAAACGTTACCGTAGTCATACCCAGCGGGAAAGAAGTCCCCGAAGTATCAGAAGCAGTTACAGACAACGGAGACCCATCGCAAGGATTGATGGCCTGGGGCAAATCCCAGAACGCCTTAGCCGAGCAACTGTTCGAGTCTGTGTTTACAACAACATTGTTAGGGCAATTATTTAGTTGTGGAGCCGTCGAGCCAGCTACAAATACCGTCATTGAACAAGTGCTAAAGTTTCCAGCATTGTCTGTTGCCGTAAAGACCACTACCGTCGGTCCGGGCGGATAAGTGTTATCCTGTTTATCTGATATGATATTAGCTATCCCACTGCAGACATCCGATGCATTAGGCAAGTCGAGTACAAAAGTTTTGGTGCATACACCGCTGTCTGCGGCGACAGTCAAATCTTGCGGACAAGCAATAATAGGCGCCGATAAATCTACAATGGAGAACAGTCCGTGGATTAGGGATACTGGAATAAGCTGAAAACTCGTATTGACCGCATTAATGGTGCCCGTAAAATCCAGCGGGCTGCTGCCCAGCGTTTTGACGGAGAAATAAATTGTGTACAATACCTCATCATCCGGGATGTTAGGATAGCCCCCGGCATTGCCGGCAAAGAACTTCAGCGTGTTGCCGTTTGTAGCAGAGGTAAAACCGAAGAAATTCGTCGCATTGAAACCAAAACCTGGGCGCAGGTTGCCAACTGAGTCAAATTTAATGCGGGCAGAATCCCAAGTGATATCGAATTGTAAGCCCGTAATGTTGACAAAGTCGCGCACTCGGACATCAACGGCAAAGTGTGCTGCACTGTCCTGGCAGTCAATGGCAACAGTGTCGAGGAT
Source organism: uncultured Saprospiraceae bacterium (assembly GCA_937934275.1). Taxonomy (GTDB): domain Bacteria; phylum Bacteroidota; class Bacteroidia; order Chitinophagales; family Saprospiraceae; genus M3007. Next base: position 36,291 of record CALHAM010000028.1, read on the forward strand.
GAGTGTCAATGGCGTGCCGGCATCCACCAACACTGTAAAGAAACACGTATTCGTATTGCCGGCACCGTCGGTGGCGGTGTACGTGACCACCGTTGTGCCCGCATTGTAAGTGCCGTTCGCTGGCCCATTGCCGCTGCCAGGAGTTGTACCCGCGCGCGTATAAGTCAATTGTACAGGTGCACTACAATTGTCGTTCAGTACTGTAGGCTCCAGGTTGCTGAACGTATGTGTCAGCACTCCTGGCGGCGTGGAGACTGAAACATTAGAAGGGCAAACCAGCATAGGCGGCACATTGTCGTTGACGCTTACTGAGCCTTGAATAGTCAGGAAGCCCGTTTCCTCAGGCGGAAAGCCAAAAAACGCCGTTTGGGCGGTAGGAGTATCGCCAAAAGTAATGGAAGAGCTCCCGTTACTGGCGGCTACTACAGTGAACTGCAAGGAAAACATCACCGCACCATCGGGAAGCGTTAGCCCTCCAGGGATTGGGCTTGTCCAGGCGAAACCCAAAAAGCCGCTGTTTACCAGAGTAAATCCGAAGTTGCTCGGATTAAGTGCCATAGACGGATGGGCATTGACGATGGTATCTAAGATGATGATGTTGGGGTTCCATCCTAAAGAAAACTGCAAGCCGCTAATAGAGTCGAAGTTGAGCACCGAAATGTTAACCGTTACTGTTTGGCCGCAATTGGTAACATGGTTAGAGGCGACCAACGTCAGAGAGTCGCCAGGCATCAAATTGATGGTGATAGAAAATGTGCAGGTTGCTGTATTGCCTCCTACATCTGTGGCAATGTACGTTACAATAGACTCACCCAAATTAAAGATTGAACCACTGGCGTCTGGGCTGTTCGGGTGGTTGCCCACAGTAGCACCCGTTGTAGACCAACCAATGCTTTCCAACGAGCAATTGTCGAGCAAAGAGTCCAGACCAATATCGTTTACTGGAGTAGGGCCAAAACCTTCAAGAGTAACGCTGGCCGGACAGGCGATAAAAGGAGGTTGCTGGTCTATGGGCGACACTTTACCCGCTTGAGTAATCACCTGTATCTCGTTGAAATTTGCGTCGAATGCTACAATGTCTGTGGGCACTTTGACGAATGGCGTCGAAGTAGAGGGGCCACCCACGCGCACAAAGGCTACCGAAAAAAGCACCGTGCTGTCCGGAAGAGAGGTGCTGCCCAGTGTTGTCCAGGAAAAGGTAATTCTTCCCTGTGGGCGAAACGTAACAGTATCTAAACCCGCACTGGTGAATGCCGGGTGAAGGTCTCGAATATGGATGTATTGCAGGTGTGCAGGCGTCCAGGCGAAGGTGAATTGCAGCGCTGCAATGCTGTCAAAATCGAACAGGCGGATCGGCATTAGAAAAGTGTCGGTATTATGGCAAGGCACTGCTAAAGAGTCGGCCGTTAAGCGAATACTTTGCCCACGCAACACCGTCGGAGTTAGGGAAAGCGCGAAGAAGATCGCGAGAAGTATGGCGTGTCTCATGGATGTAGTTAGCATGAGTTAAAAAAACCCAATAAAGGGGCGAGTAAAGGTATTCCCATTTAAAAGGGGAAACAGGCAGGGCGGTTTGAATACCCCCTGCCTGTTTATTCAAAACTTAATCCGTTAGGATCATTTTCTTACTGTCGCGATGTGTCTCTGTGCGCAACTCATACCAATAGACGCCTGGCGCGCCGAGGTCGCTGTTTTTTAACCATACGGTGTTGTGGCCCGCGTCGAAGGAACCTACCATGGTTTTGACCAAGTGTCCTTGTGCCGAGAAAATGCGCAATTCAGCACGCCCAGCCTGCGGCAAGCGGAAGTGAATAAGCGTATGCTCGCGGAACGGGTTGGGTTGGTTTTGGTACAGCGCAAACGTTTCTGACACCGTTGGAGTCTCTATCCGGGTAGTTTTAGCAAAGTCAAAAGCGATTGGAAGGATGTTGCCAGCCTCATCTAAGGCCTCTGCAGCCGTGATTTGCGACGACGGACGAAGTACGTTCGACAAAGCAGCGCGGTCTTCGCGCACTCGGAAGGTTAGGGTAAACAGCACTTCGTCGTCCGCAAGTGTCAGCGGCACTTGGCCCACCCACAGGTGCGTTAAGTAGCCTTCCTCGACGTAGGCCAGGCCAAAGTTATTCATGTTAAGGCCTGGCAACGCTCCTGGTTGAACGTCTGCGAGTTCGAGTGCTGCCGGGTCGAAGGCCATCGTCAGCTGATACGCTTGGCGCTCTACGAAGTCCTTCGCGCGGAACGGTACAGAAACTACTTCGCCGGCGCGCAAGGGGCGGTCTTCTAAGCGGAAGAAGAACGTTTCGCCCTGGCGATCTTGCACCGGATTTTGCACATTGTTTACAGGCGCATTGCCCGTAACATCGCCCATGCGAACAGCTACAAAGTTGTCGCTAAGCATACTAGCTGCCAGGCTCGTGTGCGAGATTGCCTGTGGGAAAGGCGGTAAGAGCGGATTTGGCGAAGGAAACACGTAGTCGGCTGGGATGAACTTCCAGTCAGGTGCCCCATTCGAATAGTGCTGCACAGTACCTAAGATGAGCTGTTGCACCAGCAAATAGTCCACGATGTCCACCGCGCCGTTGTTGTTGATATCGCCCGCTACCCATTGATACGGATTAGCTAACAGCAGCACAGACGCCGCGTGGTTTTGAATGGCCAAAAGGTCGCCCACATTGATGCCTGCGCTGAAATTGCTCGTTACCGACTTGCTTGGCGTAACCGTTGTATTGGCACCAAACGGTACGTTAAACGAGTAAGCACCCGCCATGCCTGTGGTTTGTGTGGCAGAAACAGTACCTGTCAAAGCCACATTAACATTGGGCACTGGAGTGCCGCCTCCCCACCACGTCTTAATATCACCGGCAACTTCCAAATCGGGCGATGCCGCACTGTCGATCTTCACCAAACCTGGTATAAGGTTAGCCAATATAGATACTGGGGTGCCCGACGAGTCTTGCTGGAAGCTGATGATGGTAGGCGAGTTCACGAAGCTCAGAGGGCTGGTCGAGCCTACGGGGGCCATGCCTAATTGCACATCAATGTTGAAAATGACACTCCCATTGGGCAAACTAACGGGTGTGCCCGGCCCAGCCCAGGATACCGTCAGGAAGTTGCCCACCACATTTAAAGTCAGCGTGCCCGGAAGTGCTCCGGTGGCTGTGGCGCCCGTAATGTTGCCCACGACGGTGTTGTCCACCTGCAGGGTGAACGACATGCCGAGCATGTTCTGGAAGTGGTCTACCGTTACGGGGATCTGAATGGTGGCACCTTGCTGGCCGCCGCCCATACCCGCCGTGATCGTCAGACTTGGGCCGGGCTCTACCGTTACGGAGTCCGTTCGCATACAGCCTGAATTCAGATCGGTAGCCGTCACGTAATAGATGCCGGGCGGCAGGCCGGTAATAGTCGCTGTAGAGTCGCCCGTACTCCACACAAAGAGGAAGTTGCCCGATCCTCCGCTAGCTGCAGCCGTTGCTTGACCATCGTGGGCGCCCAAAGAGCTCTCTGGCGTACTACTCACGGATAAGGTAAAGCCTACACCGCTGCCCAAGGATACTTGTACGTCTACAGTGCAAACGTTAGAGTTACCGGAGTTGTCTACCACCGTCAACGTTACAGAATTGACGCCTAAATTGGTGCAGTCGAACACAGACTTGCTCAAGAACATAGTGTCAATGCCGCAGTTATCGGTGCTGCCCAGGTCAATGTCCTGAGGTTGGAGCGTGGCTGTCCCGTTGGAGCCAAGCGAAACGACGACATTGTTGTTGCAAATGACAGTGGGTTTACTGTCGTCAATCACAACGACGATCACCGAGTCTTTGCCCTGATTGCCACACGGGTCAATAGCCGTAAAGATAATCTTATACGTACCTGCCTCGTAATTACCGCTGGCGTTCGTCGTGCCGTTGCCGTGCGGGGCATTGTTGGTAATGGCCATTTCTGCCACAGGAGCGCAGTCTACAATCAGATTCTCAACATCGAGCGTTACCGGAATAAGGCAGTTATTCGTGTTGATGAAGTTAGACGATTTAACCACGATGGTGTCTGGCAAGCCCGGGAAAGTCGGAGGCGTGTTATCCACCACTGTAATGGTGTTTGTATGAGTAGTTACGTTTCCGCAGTCGTCCACTGCAGAGCGCGTGCGTTGGATCGTATAGCTGTAATTGCCGCAAGGCCCCATGGCTTTGGCGATGGTATCCTGTACGAAGGTTACACCGACAAAAGGAGTACATGCATCGGAGGCCGTAACAGCAATAGGCGGCGCTAGCGTTTGGTCGCAAGTAAGGGTTACGTTAGGCGGATACTGCGACAGAATAGGCGCTACCGTATCTATAACGGAGAAGGTCTGCACACAGGTAGCGTCATTGCCGGCCAAATCCGTTACTGTCCAAACGCGCTTGAGTAAGTAACAAGCGATGTTGAGAGAGTCATCGTTGGGAGCTGAGATGTCTTCATAAGAAATAGTTAAGTTGGCCGGACAATTGTCGTTCACCGAGATGGTGCCGTGGATGCTGGGCGAGAGATTATCGGTACACAGCACCGTTTTGTCGTTAGGGCAAAGTGTAATCGTTGGGTTGACGTTATCCTGAATGACGATATACGTCTCACACATGGACATGTTGCCCGCTGGGTCGGTAACAAACAGTTTTACAGGGTGTTGTGTAACGCCATCGGCATCGGCGCAATCGTAAGTGAGCGTGTTGCTCGGCGTTTGAAGCGGCAACTTATCCAGGCGTTGAATCTTGAAATCGAGCGGCCCTGGGCAGTTGTCGTAGCTGTTGTTGTTGAACTGCGTGGTCGTGACGACTACGAAGCCCGAAGGTTGGAGGCTGGCACTCACACCGTTGATGCACACAGCGGTAGGTTGCGTGCCGTCCTTAACCACTACTGTGACTGCTTTTGTCTGCACATTGCCCGACACATCGGTAGCCGTAAATATTACCGTATGCGTGCCTACCGTGAAGATGGCGCTTAGGTCGCCGCCGTCGCCGGGTTCTTTATTATTGGTTACCGTCAAGTCGGCGCCTGTGGCACAATCCGTTACAAAGGGCAGTACGTTGACGTTGACCGTATCATCGCACGTCGTGCGTGCAGCATCAGTAACCACTATTACTGTATCCGGTGCGCCGACAAATTGCGGCTTCTTAGTATCCTTAACTACAATGGTCTGGCTAACCGTGACTGAGTTGCCCGAGGCGTCGGCCGTCGTCCACGTACGCGTGATGACGTAGTTGTAATGCTGGAAGCCCGAACCTGTTTGGGTCGAGGTCTCTGTTGCCGTTACCGGGTAAGTGCCGGCGCAATTGTCCGAAGCAATGAGCTGAGGAGCTGTAGGTATTGTGTCGCAAGCCTCAAGTGTTACATTCGCCGGCACACCGGAAATAGTAGGTGGCGTTACATCGCGCACAGTAACCGTAGTCGTGCAGGTAGCCGGATTGTTCTTGTGGTCGCGCACGGTGAGCGTTATCGTCGTAGTGCCTACGTGCGAGCAATTTACGGTATCGGGGGAGGCGCTAAACGTCAGCGGACCGCAGAGGTTGGGGTCGTAGCTGCCGTTGTTGAGCGCCATTGGATTGATGGGTGCTTTCCCAGTAGTCGGATGTAAATCTACAGTGAGGTTGGATACACAAATGGCCACTGGTGGGAAGACATCGTTCAACACCGTGATATTTTGTGGTTGCGTGCTAATATTTCCGTTTCCATCGTTGTACACCCACGTAATCACATAATTGCCCGGGTTGAGCTGATACGACGGCGGGTTAGTGTTCAAGAATGTGCCCACAGGGGTTGAAGGTGTTCCGTAGATGGTGTCCGCCAGAGGGTTGCACGGATCAAGGGCTTTGGGGGCAAACACAATGAGGCTACCGCAAGAGTCAACCAGATCGGGAAGCGTAGCCAACACGGGCACTGGCGCCTGGCCATCCTGCAGGGTTACAACAAAAGAACAACTACTCGTATTGTAGCCGTCATTGCCCGTCATCGTAAGCGTAAACTGGTCGCCTGCCAGCGGCGGGTTGGGTGCAAAGATTGCCCCTAAGGTCGTGCCTGGAGGGATGCTCTGCGTCAGCGCAACATTTGCTGGGCAGTTGTCCGACACCGATACCAAATTGGTATAGTTTGGTATAGCAGCATCTGGACACGTGGCCGACAGCGTCTGGTTGGGCGGACACGTCAGCGTGGGCGCCTGCGTGTCTTGTATCTCTACAGTGAAAGAGCAAGTGTTTTTGTTGCCATTAGCATCCGTGGCCGTATAGCTCACTGTTGTAATACCTACTGGAAACTGCGCTGAAGGGAAGAACTGGAAGGGGAAAGGAGCAAAGTAATTGAAAGGATTGGTCAAATTCAGCGCCGACTGCACTGTAGCATTGGAGATGTTTTCCGCAACCGTAAAGTTCAAACAATCGGCTACGTGGCCAAAAGAAAAGTTTGGACGCGCCCAAGTAAACAGGTTAGAACATGCATTCGTCGTATTGGGCAGAACAAAAGCCTTGCCGCAAAGCGTGTCGTATCCATTAGTGAATATGGGGGCTTGCGTGTCCGTCACCACCACCGTTACCGTCGTGGAGGCCGTATTGTTACATTCGTCGGTTACAAACCACGTAACAACACTTGTTCCAATGGGCCAGTGTCCAGAGGGAATAGTAGCCCCTGATACCGGAGTGCTCACGTCCATGTAACTGTAGGAAGGTGTCGGGTAGTCTATCGTGTATTTGATATCTAAGGTGCTGAATACTGTGCAATTATCCGAGACACTATCTTGTGTTAACTGAAGTGTTAGGGGAGCATCACAGAAGTTTGGATCGTCGGTATCAATATAGAAAGCCGTTTGAATATTGAACACAGGTTTTTGGCTATCCTGGACGACAATAGTCTGTGAAGTCGTGTTCGTGTTGCCCGAGGCGTCTGCCACTTGCCAAGTGCGGATAAGTGTGTACGCATTCGCGCATCCGCCTGGAAGAGTAATATCGGGCAGCAGCGTTACGGTTGGATTTAAATCGCAATTGTCTGCAATGCCCGTAGGAAGGCCGGTATTGACCGGCAAGTTCGACTCGTCGCATTCGATGGTCTTATCGGCAGGTGCGCTGATAGTGGGCGGCGTAACATCGCGGACTAAGGAAATCTGCGTACAAGTAGCAGTATTGCCAGCGGCATCCGTGACGCGCAGGGTCAGTAAGCGGTTGCCCAAATGGCTGCACATAAAGTTAAAAGTATTGGTAAAAGACCCACCATCTACGGCGATGTCGTAGGTAAGCACGCAGGGAGGTACTGTGTTGTCTGTGCTGGCATTGTTGACTGCAGTGGCCGCTAGGCTGAAGTTGCCGCTGGCGTCCAGGTCAATGGTGGGAATAGCCTGGCAACTGGCCACAGGCTTGATGGTATCGGATACTGTTACAGTGGCCACGCACGTAGCGGTATTGCCCGAACCGTCGGTAATTTCCAACGTGTAAATGTTGGGTCCTAAATCGGCGCAGTCGTAGCTTACTGATGCAGAAGTGAAATTGAAGAAGCAATTATCGGTGCTGAAGTTGTTGACCTGGCTAGGGTTCACAGTAACAGTACCGGCATTATTCAAATAGGCCGTAATGTTCTTACACTGAGCGTTAGGCGCTTGTGTATCCACAATTTGGACAGTAAAACTATGCACGCGCACATTGCCGGCGCCATCGGTGGCCGTATAAGTTACCGTCGTGTTGCCAAAGGGGAAGAACGAACCTGGCGAGTGAGTTTTGGTTACGGTTACAGGAGGCGTGCAGGCATCTGCAAAGGTCGGCTCTACCCAGCTGACCTGCGCTGTACATCCACCGAGGTTGGCATTGGCCGTAATCGTCGAACCAGCCGCTTGGCCCACGCCCGTCCAGTCGGGAGGCGTATTATCGGAAACGTTTACCGAGAAGTTGCACACCGCGTTATTTCCTGAGGCATCCGTAACCGTATACGTTACCGTCGTAACGCCCGAATTGAAGGCCTGAGTTAAGGGCACAGAGCCAGTGCCAGTGCCTGAGGTGGCGCCCGTCAGTTGCCAGCTCACACTGCTGCCTGGGCAATTGTCGAAGTATTGTCCGGGCGACAGCGGTGCTACCCCTGGATTTAAGTCAATACCCGTTACTCCTACGGCCGTACAGCCCATATTGGTAGTTACGGTCTTACTACCCGGACACAGCACAGTGGGAGCGAGGTTATCTACAACATCTATAGTAGCCGTACACGTCGAGGTATTACTGGCCAAATCTTGAGCCGTGAGCGTTACAGTGTGCGTACCCGGTAGGTCGGCACAGGTGAAGGCTGTAATGTCAATGGTCAGCGTATCTAAACCGCAGTTGTCGAACGAGCCGTTATCCACCTGGTTCGCCGTTAAAGTGGCAGAGCCATTTGCATCTAAGGGTAAGGTGATGACACTGGGTTTGCATTTCGCCACTGGCGGCACATTTTCAAGCACATTGACGACGATGGAGTCCACCGTCTTGTTGCCAACGGCGTCGCTCCAGGTGTAATAAATAACGGTCTGACCTACTGGGAACGACAGTGTAGCCGCAGCGCCAAAGATGAAAGCCATGCGGCCTGACGTCGGGTTGAAAGCCGGAATTGAGCTGAAAAACGCAGGATCCACCACGCCGTTGACCACCGCTGGCCCCTCCGTGAGCGTTACAGGCAGAGAACAGTCGGCCGGGTTGTGGAAGAAAAAGCCTGGGTATTCGTAGGTAACCGTCTTGGAGCAATCCCCCGGTGTTACGTTGACCGTAATGACCTGACTCTCCGGCAAAGGCGCTACTGGACCATCAGGAGCGGTAATATCCACTACGGTCAGCGCCAGAGAACACGTCGCCGTATTAGCAGCGCCATCAGTAGCCGTCCAAGTAATCACCGTTAAACCCAATGGGAAGACCGCTCCATTTAAGGTAGCCATGCCATCGTAATCATTCACCACAGAGACCAGCGGAGGGCAGTTGTCGTTGGCGCTGGTGTAGTCCAACTCGGTGCCAGCCGTATAGTCGCAAGCGGGAGGCATTGAGGCAGATACCGTTAGGGAAGCCGGGCATACAATAGTGGGAGGTTCGTTATCTGCTACCGTAACCACAAACATACAGCTGCTCGTGTTGCCGGCAGCATCGCTAACTTCTAAGGTTACCGTAGTTGTACCTAAAGAAAATGTTGCCGTTATCGTGTCGTTAATACCAGTTAAAGGCGAAGCAGCAGGCGTAGCTCCAGGAGCCATCCAAGTTAATGCTGTCACGGCGCAGTTGTCCGTGTAATTTGCTGAAGGTATGGGGATAGAGGCGTTTCGCGTACAAACCCCTGGATCGGTGAAGTAAGAAGCATTGGGAGGGCAGGTAATGCTCGGATCTTCGTCATCGCTTACCGTAACGGTTGTCGTGGTACTAAACCGAAATACTCCTCTCTCGTAGACAAAATAGGTTACGGTTGTTGTTCCCACGTAGAAGGTATCCAACCCTGCATCCCAGACGGGAGGAAAAAGAAATACTAAAGGCGCTGGCAATGGGCCTTTTGTAGTAGCCCCCGTAAGCGTATATGTCACCGTAATAGAGTCTGGGCAGTTGTCTTCAAAACAGCCTGTACCTGGGAAAAAGCCACAAAAGCCGGGTAGTTCTCCATTAATAGCGATATCCTGACCACTCCAGGTGTTAAGGTCGCTCACCCAGCAGTCGCCGGTGCCATCATCCGAGGTGTTGGCTACAGCAGTAGGTACCGGATTCATCATGACCGGTGGTGTATTGTCTATAATAGTAACTTGCAATCTAACTGCCTGGCTTTCCCCGAAGGGATTTATACTCATGGTGCCGCTCGTGCCGTCGTTGATGGCTACCCAAATCGTGAAAGGTGCTACCGTATGCGAGCAATCAAAATACAAAACCGCTGGGTTCATCGGGTCAAAAAACGCCGTCTTTAGGGAGTCGACATAGAAGCGCACGTGATCATCGCTGACTGGCGTACAGGGTGCAACGCTCGTAACACCGGAACCTACTACCACATTATAGTCTAACGTAGCGGTACCGAGTAGCGGGTCTAAAGTAAGGTTGATGGGTACCGGATTGGGGAAGCCCGGCCAGGTAATGGAGCAAGGCTGGGCAGGCAGTTTTACTACAACGGTGAGCAAAAAAGCCAAAGGGGCAACTGCTCCAAGCAGCCACCGCCGCGTCGAGGTACTGTTCATGGTCGTAAAAATTGAGGATAAGGGAAGAAAAACAGAGGTGAGAACTCGGATTGAGGGTACCGTTTTTTGCATTGAGTGTGATCGGTTTGTGTGGAAAAAAGCATTATCTAAAAGCAGTAATAGGCTACCGGGTGAAAGACTTCACTGGAGATGTACACGGGAAAAGCCAACTGCATTACAACCGACCGCAGGACAAAGGATTAACGGATTAAAAGCGGGGCGCAAGGTTACGCTAAAAACGCCAGATACAACGGCTAATTTCTCAGCAAGGCGCGTAAGGGCGATCCAGAAATATCTGTCGTTTAGGCGCCAAAAACTATACCAATTCAGTGCTGCCTGAGCGGGAGTCAAAAAGTTTAACACGCGCCACTTAGCGTCTCTAAGCAGTTCGGTGTCGCCTTAAATGGCTGATTTTGAAAAGGTCATACACTCTAAGGCCCACGAGGCTCTGCGGTAAATAGCCGCCTCAACGAATGGCAATGTCGTACGGAAGCCGGGCCTGAATGCCCCGGTTTTTGCGGACATCGCGCAACATTTGATATACCGGGTAGAGCTCTCCTAAGTCAGAGCGCATCATCCAGGTGCGTACTTCGTCGTTGGAGCTGCCTTTGCGCGTGAGCTTCTCGATAAGTTGCTCCAGTGGCGTCTTGGTCGTTGGGTATTCGACGATGCGGTACTTCTCGATACCCGCGCGTTGGGCAGCGGCGCTCAGCGCGCGATCCAGTGTCCCCAAATCATCGATTAGGCCGATTTCTCGTGCCTTTTGCCCCGTCCAGACGCGTCCTTGAGCAATTTTGTGCACCTGTTCAGGCGTCATCTTACGGCCTTTGGCTACCCGCTCTAAGAAATCTGCATAGATGCGGTCTATCTGCCCTTGGATAAGCCGACTTTCGTCGGGCGATAGATCGAAGAACAGCGTTCCGAAGGCCGAGTACTGCTGAGTGCGCACCGTATCAGCAGTGATGCCCAATTTGTTCTTCATGGTGTTTTGCAAGATGGGAAGGACAGCAAAGACCCCAATGGAACCTGTGATGGTCGTAGGTTCGGCAAAGATGCTATCGGCTTGGCAAGCGATGTAATAACCTCCTGAGGCCGCCACATCGCCCATGCTAACCATGACGGGTTTGCCTGCCTCACGGCATAAAACTATCTCGCGCAGAATGTTTTCGCTAGCCAGCACACTGCCCCCCGGCGAGTTAATGCGCAGCACAACGGCCTTTATGGCCTTATCTTGCCGAATGCGGCGCAGCATTTTTACGTAAGGCCCATCCAGTACCTCGCCCGGCATGCTTTCGTCGCCATCGGAAATGGAACCTTCTGCATAGATTACGGCGATTTTGTCCTTGTTTTTCAGATCGATTTTCCTGACGCGAGCTTCAAAATAGTCTTCAATTTTGATACGGGATAGCTTGTCCTCCTTGCTTAGCCCTAACCGTTCCTTTAGGCGTTCTAAAACTTCATCTTCGTAGGCTAAGCGATCCACCAGCCGACTATTGAGCGCACCTTCCGGCGTGCGTCCCTCAAAGTTATCAGCGATTCGGCGCAACTCTTGCGCTGGAATGTTGCGACTAGCACCAATGTGGGCAATCATCTCCTCGTAAAGTGCCGCTACATATTCGCGCACCTGCAGGCGGTTTTCATCGCTCATCTTATCCAGGCGAAATGGCTCGGTAGCGCTTTTGAATTTCCCGGCATAAAAGACGCGCATTTGCACGTCTAACTTATCCAACATGCCCTTAAAGAATAGAATTGTGCTCGACAGGCCGCGGAAATCCACCCCACCAATTGGATTGACCAATACCTCGTCGGCCACCGAGGCCAAATAGTAGCTGCTCTGACTATACACGTGAGCATAAGACACCACGAATTTGCCCGACGACCGGAAATCTTCTAAAGCTTTGCGCAACGCGTTGTATGAAGCCCAGCCCATGGAGGGCATAGTTTTGCTGAGGTAAATACCTTTAATGTCTGGGTCTTCCTTGGCTCGCCGAATGGCCCGGATCAAGTCGTGCAGGCCAAGGATATCTTTTTGTTCGAGTTCGAAGGGCGAAAACGATATGTTGTTGGTCTTTTCTGGAACGAAGTGGTCTATTGAGATCTCGAGTACTGAGTTTGGTTTAATCTCTACTTTGGCTTTTTCTAAGCCTTCAGAAATTAAGCTAGTAAGGGAGCCAATGGCTACAAAAAAAAGCAGTAACAGAGCTAAAAAGGTCCCTAAGCAAGAAGCAAATAGAAATTTGAAAAATTGGCTCATAGCGCGCAAAGAGTTGAAGTCTTACGAAGCAGAAGCGCAAAGAACAGAGAAAATAGAGGTATCCTCTGCTAAAATTAGATGAAAACTTGTTTTATTCCGACTCGGGGGCCAGTTCAACCCTTAAGCCTTCTAACTCGTCGCGCAAGCGTATTTGGCAACTCAGGCGGCTGTTGGTCTTTACGAAGAAAGCTGAGTCGAGCGCGGCCAGTTCGTCGTCCGACGGTGGCGGCAACTCGTGTTCGCTCAAGACATATACATGGCAAGTAGAGCACAGGGCCATACCTCCGCAGGTGCCCTTCACGGGAAGGCCATAGCTCTTGCATAGTTCCATGAGACTCAGGCCCATGTCAGTGGGTGCTTCCAGGCAATGGGTATGGTTTTCGCGGTCAATAACCGTAATGGTGATGACGTGTTCGGGCATGAGCGAGGCAAGAGGCAGTTTGGATTAGGCCGGTGTTTCCACAGGTAGCCCTTCGATACCGGTAACGGTGGTGTATTTGAAAGAGAGTTTTTTGTCCGGAAAGGCTACTTTAAACGCCGACTGGCAGGCCAGTGTGGCTTCGTGAAAACCGCACAGGATGAGTTTCAATTTACCCGGATAGGTATTAATATCGCCAATAGCAAACACGCCCGGCAAGTTGGTACTATAATCGTAAGTGTTTACTAAAATGGCGCCGTCTTGCAGGTGTAGCCCCCACTCGTCGATGGGGCCAAGTTTGGGCGTCAAGCCGAAGAGAGGCAGAAAATAGTCGGTATCCACCTCGAAGGCGCCATCGGTATCGTGCTGAATGGTTACTCGCTCCAGTCGTCCATTGCCCGTTAGCCCTACTACCTGTGCATTAGTGATAAGGCGGATGCGGCCCTCCTGAGCTAAGCGTTGCACTTTTTCTACCGAATCGGGAGCACCGCGGAACTCACTGCGCCGATGCACGAGGATGAGCGACTTAGCTTCATCGGCCAGGTAAATGGTCCAGTCTAAAGCCGAATCGCCACCGCCTGCAATCACAACGCGCTGGCCGCGATAATCTTCGGGGTTGCGCACGTAATAGGCTACACCGCGCCCATTTTCGTAATCGGCAAGGTTGCCAATGGGCGGTTTGCGAGGCTCGAACGAGCCTAATCCCCCAGCGATAAACACCACAGGAGCCACGTGCACCGTACCTCGGTCCGTAACGACGCACCAACGACCATCGGCTTGGCGCTCTAACTTTTGAGCGCGTTCGCCCAACGTGAAACCCGGGCGAAATGGCTCAATCTGTTTTAACAGGTTTTTCACTAAATCGCCCGCTAACACACTGGGATAACCCGGTATGTCGTAAATAGGCTTCTTTGGGTAAATTTCGGTCAATTGCCCGCCGGGCTGGGGCAAGACATCGATCAGGTGGCACCGCATTTTCAGCAGCCCCGCCTCAAAAACAGCGAACAAACCCACCGGCCCAGCGCCAATGATAATGATGTCGGTCTCGATATACGTGGAATTCATGCCCATGAAATACCCTCCTGAAAAAATGTGCGGCAAAGGTCAGAACCAGCGTTAAGGGTTTTGAGTGGTTTTGATTGCTCAATAGAGTGACATCCATCATTTGCCTTGAAAATGGGCCGTGCGCTTCTCGATGAAGGCGCTGACACCTTCGCGAAAGTCCTCCGTGTCGCAGCAGGCTCCAAAAGCTGCTGCCTCTAGGGTAAGGCCATCTGCTTCAGCGGAAAAATAAGCATTGACGCACTCGATGATTTTGGCAATGGCTACAGGGGCTTTTGCAGCAATCTTCTCAACCATCTCGCACGCTTTAGCCACTTCTTGCCCAGACGACACCACGCAGTTGACCAAGCCCAACCGCAAGGCTTCTTCCGCCCCAATCATGTCGGCCGTCATTAGCAACTCCAGCGCCTTGCTGCGGCCTATGTATCGAATTAACCGCTGTGTGCCACCGTAGCCCGGTATCAGACCTAAGTTTACCTCAGGCTGCCCAAAGCGGGCGCGCTCACCCGCTACGCGCAGGTGGCAGGCCATAGCCAATTCGCACCCCCCACCTAAGGCAAAGCCTTGAACAGCGGCGACTACCGGGCGCGGAAACCGCTCAATGAGGTCGAACACCTCCTGGCCATTGCGCGCAAAAGCTGCGCCCTCGGCAGCGTTTAGGCGGCTGAACTCCGTAATGTCGGCGCCTGCCACAAAAGCCTTCTCGCCAGCGCCAGTGAGAACAACACCTTTTAGGCCCGCTGTCTTTGGTGCTTCTTCGCTGAAAAAGTGACGCAGCTCGCTCATCGTCGCCGTGTTTAGCGCATTCAGCGCCTTCTCGCGGCTGATGGTTACTACGGCAATACCGGCCTGGTTTTCGATGCGTAAATTTTCGTACATGGGTGGGAGTGGAAAGTGGGAAGTGAAGAATGAAAGATGAAAAGTGAAAAGTGAAAAGTGGGGTTATTCATTTCGCCACACTTCGATTTCTTCGGATTTCCAGTGAACATATTTTTCTAAGCCATAGTTTTCCAAGCGGTTGTGATAAAAGTAGAGCACTCGGAAGTTGGACGACACAATAGCCTCATTTTTAACGAAGTAGAGCGGTTTTTCGCGGTGGAAGATGCCCAGCTTATTCACGCCATGGCGCACCAAGTCGGGCGCTGGCCAGCGCACTTCGTCGGAAAGTTTAATTTTACCGGAGGCTTCCCACTCGAAGAGCTGCCGCTGCATTTGCTCCACCACCTCTACCACAGCTCGGAAGGGGAAGCGGTAGTCATCGGGAGGGAGGCGCAAAAGTCCGAATAGGTCAAGCCTTGGGTTTTGATGCGCCAGGATTTCGAACACGGCAAAAGCAACCAGGTGGCTGCTCAAGACGACGTTGTCGGCGGTGTAGCGTTCTATAATACGCTCAGCTAATATGCGGGTGTATTCGCTCTCGCGCTGTTTGTCTTCATTAATTTCGCCACGGATGTTGCGAAAGTAGTCTCGAATATCCACCTCATTGCCGAAGCGGTCGTAGCTGCGGCCTTGTGCGTCTACAAGGTTGCCTACGACGTCCATGGGTTTGCCTACGCTGACGGCGATGTCGCTAGTGGTCGAGAAAAAGCGCCAGATGTAGCGGAACCAACTGCGCACGCTGTAGCTCTCGTCGCGCAGGCGTACATATTGCTCTTTACCAACGCTGCGCAAATACTCTTCGATTAGAAAAGGCGCTTCTAATACGAAGTGATAGCTGAGCACCATAGGTACAATGAACACCTTTTTGTTCGAACCCTGTTGGCACAGGGCGCGTTGTGCCTCTACAGTAGTACCCAAGAGGCCTAGTTTCAGTTCGCGCTCTAAGGCGCCGGAGCGGGCGCGGGTGCCGCCCGGGAAAAATAGGCTGTTAACTCCGCGCTGAATGCTCAGCCGGCTCATGGTCTTGAGCGTTTCTAAGTAGATGATGTTCTTCTTGCGGCGATCGACCCGATAGGCGCCCAACCGATTCATAAAATAGGCTGCAGGGCCAAAATTGTATAGATTTAGCCCGGCGCCGTAGGAGAAAGAAGGCAGCCCCATGATTTGGTCCATCACATAACCCACCAGAATGGAGTCTAAGTTGCTGGAGTGCGTGGGAGCCACCACCACAGTGCCGTGCTCAAAGAGGCTGCGCACGGTCTCAATATCGCCTACCACATTGAGCCGCTCGTACAACTGCCGCCTCCCGCGCCACAAGCTGGCTATGCTCTTGTCTACCGCCGCGTTGAACAGGCGGTTGAAAAACACCGTCAGAAAGCGCCTTGCGAAGCGAAACGTCGAAATGCGAAACGTTCCTACGATCTCTTCGGCATAGCGGTGAATGATGAGGCGGAGCAGCTCTTCTGCTTCGGCGCGGCCTTCTGTTTCGGGGCGGTCGAGCGCTTTCTCTACCAAACGCTTGCTCACTTTGCTCCAAAAAACGCGCTCATTGGGTGGGTCCACTTTCCAGGGCGACTCTTTGATGCGAATGCGCTCTTGATAGATAGTTTTCATTAGGGTGTCTACCATTGCTTGAAATTTGCGCGATGACAGGCGCTGAAAAGTGACTTCCTCAATTTCGCGGATAAAATGGGCGCGTTCCTGGCTCAACCGATAGATGGGCCAGTCCTCCATGTTTTCGTAAAGGTGCGGATAGATAATAAGGTCCTTTTTCACGGCTCCAACGTGTTTCAGGTGGAAAGGCTGCGCAAAACTCGGGCGATATAACCGAGAATTTCGGCTCGACCGGCCCCAGTAACGGAAGAAGACAAAAAATGCGGGGGCAAAGGTTCCCAGGTTTGGCTCAAGGCCTCCATAAAGGCGGTGATATTACCCGTGTGGTTGACGCCTTTTTTTTGGCGGTCGGTTTTCGTAAAGATCAGGGCAAAAGGGACTTGTAACTCGCCCAAGTGGTTGATGAAAGCCACATCTATAGGCATGGGAGGTACGTTCGCGTCAATCAGCACAAAAGCTAGAGCTAGCTGCTGGCGTTTGGCTAAATAGCCCTCGATCATATTAGCCAAGGTACGTTGCTGGCTTTTCGACACTTTGGCGTAGCCGTACCCGGGCAAGTCCACCAAATACCATTGGTCATTGACGTTGAAGAAGTTAATCAGCTGCGTTTTACCCGGCGTGGCCGACACCTTAGCCAAGCCTTTTCGCCCAGTGAGCATGTTGATGAGCGACGACTTACCCACGTTGGAACGCCCAATAAAGGCAAACTCCGGCCAGCTCGTTTTCGGGCACTGATTTTCTGCCGCGAAGCTAGACACAAATTCTGCCTTGTGAATTTCCATACGCGTAGAGTAGGGTAGGCGAGTGTTCCTACCCCAAGGCGCGCAAAGATAGGTATTCGCTTTTAGCCCAGCGGGGGTGAGATTTCCTCTTTTGGGTAGCCTTGTGTTGCCGAACGCTTGTTACCTCCCTGCGAGCCAGCTCCGCCCAAATGTTTTTATTGCCACATCTTCGCGGCATTATGGCAGCCGATATTCGCTGGTTAGCGGGCTGGATGTGGCTCATGGGGGCATTGTACGCGCTCACGTGGCCCACCCATGTGCTCATTGCTGACGAGGTAGCCTATCTGTACGACGCGCTGCAGTTGTTGGAACGTTCGGCGGTGTGTACCTCAGCGCAGTGGAGCGGCTATCCGCCCGGTGTAGCACTGACAGCTGCCATATTCATAGGGCTGACGGGGCGCCTCGAAGCGGCTTTTGGAGTTGGCGGCCTTTTTGGACTACTCAATATTGGCGCATTGGCGCTGCTTTTGCGGCGCTGGCAACGCCCGGTCGTGTGGGCGCTTTATCCTACCTTGTTTGTGCCTGGTCTGCTGTTGATGCGCACCCTCATGAGCGATGTGCCTAGTTCGGCTTTGGCATCGGCCTTTTTGTGCGCATATGCTGCTTACGGTCATCGCTGCTGGGGAGCCTTTAGCGCGGGCTTGTGTGCAGGGGTAGCCGCGCTCTTCCGAGAAACGAACCTCCTGTGGGCCTTACCTTTTCTTGTGGGTGCCTTTGGGCGGCCTACTCAGCGCGCCGGATGGCTATGGGTAGGCTTTTCCGTGGGCCTGGCAGCGCGGCTCCTGTGGGCAAAGGTTTGTTTTGGCCATTTTACTTATGTTCGAGATCCGGGTGTCTCTTTCTCACTCACCCATCTGCCCAAAAATCTGGCCTTTTTCACTCTGATGCTCACTGTATTGTGTCCGGGCGGTCTGTTTTTTCTGAAGCATTCAAAAATGCCTTTTTGGCCCGAGACTCTGGTGGCTGTTGTCGCCATGCTGCTGTTGTACGGCACCTATGGCTACGATGCCTTAGCCAAAAGCGGTCCTCTAAAAGGTCTCGTGCTTCAGGGGCGTTTTGTATTGCCGCTTCTCCCGTTTCTGTCTTTTGCCGGCGCTTTCTGCGACCACGTTGCCGTTCAGCGACTGCTTCAGCAGGGTATTGCATGGCTCTCGGTGGGCCTTTTCACTGCCGTGCAGATCGCAGGCTGGATTTACAACTGCCAACAGCAGGCCTTGACCGAAGCCTTAGTGAACTTACCGACGAGCGAACATTGGACGCTCTCCTACGACGAAAGCCGCAAATACCTCAATGCTCTGCACACTACTGCCTGCCTCCGCTCCTTGCACGAAGACAACCTACCGCACGGGACCTTCTACTTCCACCTGTTTACCCGAGATAACAGCGACGACTGGCACAAGAAAAATGCCATGAACACAGCTGTTTTAAAGCAACTCCAAAAGCGGCGACGCCT
>CALHAM010000029.1 GCA_937934275.1 uncultured Saprospiraceae bacterium
GTTCGTTCGCTCGACGGCCAACCGGTTCCGATGGAGCGCTTTCGGGGAAAGAAGATCGTCGTGCTCAATGTCGCCTCCAAGTGCGGCTATACGCCGCAGTATGCCGACTGGGAAAAATTTTACCGAGAGCATCAAGAGCGCGTAGTCGTGTTGGGCTTTCCCTGCAACGACTTCCTCGGCCAGGAGCCAGGCTCAGCAGAAGAGATCGCCGAGTTTTGCCAGAAAAATTATGGCGTTACCTTTCCGATGTTTGAGAAAGTACACGTCAAGGGCGATGACAAGGCACCTATTTATCGGTGGCTGACCGACCCACAACAGAACGGCTGGAACAGTCAGGAGCCGACGTGGAACTTTTGCAAATATTTGCTCAATGAGAAAGGAGAATTAACACACTTTTTCGGCTCTAAGGTGAAGCCAGACAGCCCAGAATTTATGAGCGCATTAGGGCTTTAAGAGCGGCCCGGTGAAGTAGGCATTTGCTGCGGTATTCGATTCGGGTAGTCGGTGATGATGCCGTCTACACCGATACTTATGAGGCGAAGCATAGCGTCGGTATCGTTCACCGTCCAGGGGATGAGTTTCATGCCCTTCTGGCGGCAGAAGCGCAGGGTAGAGGGTTTCACAAGGGCATAGTAAGGGCTGTAAATGGCGGGTGTAAAGCCTAATAGCTCGATATTTCTAGCGGGTGAGAGGAGGTTTTCCACCAGAAGAGCGAGGGTTAGTTCGGAGTTAAGGACCCGCACGGCGCGCAGAGCGCGCGGGTCAAAGGATTGCACCGTGCAAGTACCCTGCAAACCAAGGGCTTCTATCTCCTCGACCACTAAACGAGCGAAAGTATCTACCGGCGGAGTGCGGATACCGTCCCATTCGGGGCGGCTTTTAATCTCGATGTTCCAGCGCACAGTTCGGGTTGGGTAGGCCGCGCGCACGGCCTCGACCACTTCGCGCAAAGTGGGCTTGTACGTCGGCTGAGGGGTTTGTTCGGGAAAGCGCGGGTGCTGCAAGCTACCGCAATCGTAGGCGCGTATCTCAGCAGCCGTTAATCGGTACAGCAGCAGCCCTTCCGCCTCACCAGATGGTATGCGGTTGCCGTCGGGCTGCAGGCAAATGTTGGGGTTAAACCACGGCTCGTGGCTCACGATAAGTTGGCCATCTTTCGATACAGCCAAGTCAAGCTCCAACGTAGTTATCTGTGGAAACTCCAGCGCGCGCAAAAAACCCGGCACGCTGTTTTCGGGAGCTAAACCGCGCGCTCCGCGGTGGCCTTGCCAATCAAAAGAAGGAGGTATCACCGAAGACTTTTTCTCGAAAGATTTGCAAGAAAAAAGCAAGAGAGCTGCCCACAAAAAGGGCCCAATTTTAAAAAGCACGTTTAGCAAACTCATAGACAATACCGTTTCTTTGAGCGCCTCTTGGCGCCCTTCAAAGGTAGGGGCAACAACCGCCCGACACAGATTAAATATTCGTAACTGCTAAGTTCATTTGGCTTAATAACACATTTTTTATGCTCGACGTTAGACAATTCCTTCTTGACCTACCCAACCGCGTTAATTCGGAGGACATCCGAAACGACCAGGCTACGTTCCACTTCGACATCGCCGATGCCGGCCAGTTTACCATCCGCCTGCAGAACGGTCAGATCAGCGTCAGTGAGGGCCTCTTAGGCGAGGCCAACTCGTCGGTAAAAACCTCTGCTGAGGCTTTTGCTAAGATTTTAGCGGGCGATCTAAATCCCATGATGGCCATGATGAGCGGCAAACTCTCCGTGCGCAACCCCGGCGAATTGCTCAAATACGCCAAGATGTTCGGCCTGATGTAGGCAATCGTTCGAAGCACTCGTTCGGCCATTAGTCGTATTCGTCGTTCCAGTAGACGGTGCTTTCTTTGAATTCATCGAGCTCGCGGCGCTCTTTTTTAGTAGGTCGCCCAGCTCCCTTTTCGCGTTTTTCGGCGCTGCCAGAGGTATTTAAAAACCAAGCTTGATACTTGTTTTTTTCCTCTGCTGGGGTGATGTCTTCGTAACACGTAACAGCGATGGGCGCACCTACGCGCTTTTCGATAAGCTGCAGTACGCGGTATTGAAAGTGGAAACCCTCCTTGCGCACCGTGAGCACATCGCCCTCGCTAATAAGGTGTGAAGGCTTGAGCGGCTCGCCACCCAAGCGTACGCGCCCGCTCTTGCAGGCATCGATGGCCAGCGTGCGAGTTTTAAAAATGCGAACACTCCACAGCCATTTGTCCACACGGACTTTTGTCATAAAGCATTGGAATTGGCCTTTTAAGTCGGCAAAAATACGCGCGAGATGGACGCTTTTCCACGCCCTAAGTTCGCTTTTTCCTCATTTAAGGGTGGATAACTTAACGCAGGGCAAGCGAGAGCGATTGCTGTGCGGCGACCTATCTTTGCTAAGTTTTTGAAAAAAGGTTTTTCCATGAAAGTCACCTATCTTGGACATTCGTGCTTTGTCGTGGAGGCTGGCGGCAAGCGCCTATTGTTCGACCCCTTCGTATCGGGCAACCCGCTGGCGGCAAACATCCGCGTACAAGATATTCGCTGCGACTATGTATTGCTTACCCACGCACACAGCGACCACGTGGCAGATGTAGAGGCAGTCATGGCGCACAACCCTAAAGCTGTTATTGTGGGCATTTGGGAAATTTATGCCCACTACAGTGCTAAAGGCTACTCGGCGCACCCTATGAATAAGGGAGGGTGGTGGTCGTTCGATTTTGGGCGTTTGAAAATGGTTAACGCCGTACACAGCAGCAGTTTCTCCGATGGCACTTACGGCGGCGAACCTGTGGGTTTTGTGCTGGATACCCTTGACGGCGTTCTTTACGTGGCGGGGGATACGGCACTGACGATGGATATGCAACTCATCCCGCGCACTTGTCCACCGCTGACAGCGGCTATTTTGCCCATTGGCTCCAATTTCACGATGGATTACCAGGACGCTATATTGGCCAGCGACTTTATCTCGTGCAATCACATCATCGGCTGTCACTTTGACACCTTCGGCTTCATCAAAATTGACCACGAAAAGGCCAAAGCAGCCTTCGCCGAAAGGGGCAAACAACTGCATTTGCTTGCTATTGGCGAAACCCTTCATATCTCTTGACGCAGCCCAGCGGGCCGAGCTTGCCATCCCTCCGAATGGGCTTGGCGGCTCTCATGGCTAATAGGGCCGCAATGGTGCAAACCGCTTAAAAACTCTTTGCCCTTCAGCGCCTTTATGGCAGAAGAAAAACAGCTCACCATGGGAAAAATCATCACGATAGCAAATCAGAAAGGTGGCGTAGGCAAAACGACTACTGCCATCAATTTGGCCGCTTCTTTGGCTATTTTGGAAAAGCGCGTGTTGCTCATTGACGCCGATCCTCAGGCCAATGCCTCCTCGGGGGTGGGTGTTATCACCGACGAAAACAGCGTCGGGCTGTATGACTGCATGGTCGGCGGCATTGACCCGCGCTCGGCCGTTGTCGCTACTGAAACGCCCAACTTGTGGCTTTTACCCTCGAGCATCAACTTGGTGGGCGCCGATGTAGAACTGGTTAGCCGCCCCAAACGCGAGTACATTTTGCGCGACATCGTGCACCAAGTGCGCGACGAATACGACTTCATCTTCATTGACTGCTTGCCATCGTTGGGCCTCATCACCGTAAACGCGCTAGTGGCCGCCGATACGGTGCTCATCCCGGTACAGTGCGAAATGTTTTCTTTTGAAGGCTTGGCCAAGCTAAAGAACACCATTGCCCTGGTAAAACAGGGCTACAACCCTAATTTGAAAGTGGAGGGGCTTCTCATCTCCATGTACGATAGCCGCCTGCGCTTGGCCAATGCGATTGTAGAGGAGGTGCGCAACAGCAGTACGGACTACGTCTTTGAAACCATCATCCACCGCAATGCCCGAGTGGCTGAGGCGCCCATGCAACACGTGCCTGTAGCGCTGTACGACATCAGTAGTAAGGGCGCGGTCAACTTTTTCAATTTAGCAAACGAATTTTTGCGGCGCAATGCCGCTAACTAATGGCCACCATGTCGAAAAAATTGAGCAGGACAGACTTCGGCAAAGGCATTCGGGCTTTGTTGGCCAATCCAGCAGAATTGGAGCAAGCCGTTCAGGAAAATCCTCAAGCCGTCGTGCGCGAGTTAACGCACAGCGTAGCCTTGCTGCCCATTGAACAAATCGAGGCCAACCCTTTCCAGCCGCGAACGGAATTTGACCAGGAAGCCCTTCAAGAGCTGGCCGACAGTATTCGAGTCCACGGCCTCATCCAGCCCATTACCGTCCGCCGCCTACACGACCGCGCTTACCAGCTCATCTCCGGCGAGCGCCGCTTCCGCGCGAGCCAAATGGCTGGCCTACGGGAAATACCCGCCTACGTCCGCATTGCCGACGATCAGCAAATGCTCGAAATGGCGCTCATCGAAAACATTCAGCGCCAAGACCTGAATGCTATCGAAATCGCCATCTCTTACCAGCGCCTCAAAGAAGAGTGCAACCTCACCGACGAGCAGCTCTCCGAGCGCGTAGGCAAACAGCGCAGCACCATTACCAACTACTTGCGGTTGCTCAAACTGCCGGTAGACATCCAGCAAGCCATTAAAAACGGCTCTATTAGCATGGGCCATGCCCGAGCTTTGGCCGGAGTAAGCGATATTGCTTTTCAGCTCTCGCTTTTGCGTCAAATTTTGCAAGACGATCTCTCTGTACGCGCCGTCGAAGACATCATTGCCCGCCACCAGGCCGAGCGCCTAGGCCCAAAAAAGCGCGCTGAAAAACGCCTGCCCGACGCGCTGCGCCATATCCAGGACCGCTTCAGTGCTTTCTTTGGCACTAAAGTAGACCTCAAACGCAATGAGCGAGGCAAGGGGCAAATTGTCATCAAATTTGATAACGACGCTGAACTGAACCGCATCCTCGACATCCTTGACCAAAAAGACTAAAAACTGCATTTGTTAAACCTCTCCCTCCGAAAATCAAATCTTTTGCGCTCCACAGGCATACCTCCCCGACACCCATGAGGAAGTTGGACGGTGGCTGATGCTATCCGAAACGACTAGCAGCCCCCTCCTAGGGGGCTGCTATGGGCAAGCCAAAGAACGCAGGGCGCAAAACGAGTGAGCCATCAGCGCATCGAAGCTTTCTCTTTCGATGCGTTCTTCCAACCTTTCGATCCTGCGCAGCTGTCTAAGAGAGCAAAGACACTTTGCTACGGAGCCGCCTAAGGCCTTACGTTCACCTCTCTTCCCTCTCTTGCCCATGCGACTTTCCTGCCTATTTCTCGTCTGCACCTTGCTCAGCAGCGGCGCTCTGCTGCTCAGCGGCTGCCTGCGCGACCAATGCCAAAGCACCCTCACTTATGTGCGCTTTGACCCCATCTACGCGATGCCCGAGGATTTTCGAAACACGACCGTCAAGGCTGAGGCGCCACGCCCATTGCGAAAACCCGGTAAGATCTACTTCATGGGCAATTACTTGCTCATCAACGAGCGAAACGAAGGCATCCACGTTTTTGACAACAGCGACCCTTACCGCCCAATACCCGTAGTGTTTTGGAAAATTCCGGGCAACGTAGACATGGCCATGCGCGGTCACTATCTGTACGCCGACCAATACGTAGACCTACTGGCCTTAGACGTCAGCGACGTGCATCAGCCAAAAACCATTTGCCGAAGACAAGACGTTTTTTCGCTACTGGGCTACAGGCCGGGCAAGGGGTATTTTGTTGGCTACCAGGAGACCCAAATCACCGAAACAATTGACTGCGAAAACCCCAACTATGGGAAAGAGTGGTACTGGTGTGGCGACTACTCCGTCGCCATAAAAGAGACCTCCCTACCAGGAGCCATCGGCAATGGTTCTTTACCTACCGGAATTGCCGGCTCCTTCGCTCGATTTGGCCAATGGGGTGACTACCTTTATTGCGTGGACAACCAGCGGTTGCACAGCTTCTCCACGGCTAACCCTGCTTGCCCCGCTCTGCTGCAAAGCCAACACGTTGGCTGGAACATCGAAACCATC
Organism: uncultured Saprospiraceae bacterium; assembly: GCA_937934275.1. Taxonomy (GTDB): domain Bacteria; phylum Bacteroidota; class Bacteroidia; order Chitinophagales; family Saprospiraceae; genus M3007. The sequence continues at coordinate 6,027 of CALHAM010000029.1, forward strand.
TTCCCTTGGAAAAATCGCCTCTTCATTGGCTCCAACAATGCCGTACACATCTTTCAGCTGAGCAACCCCACCTTGCCGACGCGCGAAGCGACATTTTCGCACACTACCGGCTGCGACCCTGTGGTGTGCGACGAAGAAAACGCCTATGTAACCCTGCATGCGGGGACGAGCTGCAACGGCACGCTCAACCAACTGGATGTTTTGGATATTCGCTACCTCCCGCACGTATCGCTGGTGCGCACTTACCCGATGACAAAACCTCTGGGGCTGGCCGTAACGCCCCACCTGCTTTTCCTGTGCGACGACGGGCTGAAAATTTTTGACAAAACCAACCCCAAAGAACTAAAGCTGTTAAACCATGTGCGCGACCTCGATACCTATGACGTTATTGCCCTGACACCGAAACATCTGCTGGTCATCGGGCGAGAGGGCTTTTTTCAGTACGACGTCAGCGATCCGCACCATCCGCGCCTCATGAGCTGCATTCGGCGATAAATAAGTGCTCCAAACATGAGGAACAAAAAAAAAGTACTGCTCACTTCTTATCCTCACCCTACTGGCTTCGTCGCTGTGGAGCCAGGGAACCTCACCGTCGAGATGTGACGCCGTACGGCTACGCGATGGTATCGTGCTGCGCGGCCAGCTCGTGGCCACCAAGGCCAGCGGAGAGGTATTGGTCTTACGCACCGATGCTGGCCAGGAGCTGGACATCGCCCTCAGCCAGGTGAAGCGCATTCACCAGTACTGCGCTGGGCCGCTCCCTTACGAATTTAAGGAACGCGGTTGGTATCACCACTCGCGGCTGGGCTTTTTGCCCGGTCAGCTCTACACTGGCCAAATGACTCTCGGCCTTCAGGTGCAGCACAGCAGCGGCTGGATGTTTCATCGCCTATTGGGTGTAGGCGTCGGCATAGGGGTTGATTTCTTCGATTTTTACAACCATCAGCCGCCGGTACTTCCGCTTTTTGCCGAAGTGCGCAGCTACTTGCTGCCGCATCGTCTTTCACCTTTTGTGGTTGTAGGGTCAGGCATAAGTTTTTGCGTCAATCAGAAACGAGGAGACCAAAGCGGATGGGAACTTGGGCATTGCCGCGGCGGACCCATGGCTCAGTTGTTGGTTGGTTATCGTTTGGGCAATCGCCTCACCCTAAACACCGGCGTGCGCTGGCAGCGCTTGAGCAGCGGGAGGCCGTCTTGGGTCGGCTGGGGAGCTAACGGCCAACAGCATTGGCAAATCACGAACTGGCGCTTCGTGCTTAACGCAGGTCTGTTACTTTAGCAAGCTCATTTACAGGCAAAAGAGCGGATGATTTTTCGCAAAAAGAAGCACTACACCGATGCTGAACTGGTAGAGGGTTGCGCGCGCAACGACCGGCGTGCTCAGGAAGCCTTTTATCGGCGATTTTCTCCGGCAATGATCCGCCTTTGCCTGCGCTACACCAGTGACCAGGAAACAGCTCTCGCCATCGTTAACCAGGGTTTTTTGCGGGCGTTTCAAAAAATCCACACCTATGCCTTCCGAGGTAGCCTCGAAGGATGGGTACGCCGACTGGTATACTGCGCCATGGCCGACCACTTCCGTCGCTCAGCTCGCTACAGTCATTTTTTAGTGTTAGAGGACCAAGAAGACCTCGAAACCCTATCTCCAGACGCTCCCTTTGACGAAGCACATTTGCTCAAGCTCATCGAAGCCTTGCCTGAAAACGCCCAAACCGTTTTTCGCCTTTATACCATAGAGGGCTACAGCCATGCTGAAATTGCTGAAAAGTTGTGCATCAGCGAAGGCACTTCGAAGTGGTACCTCTCCATTGCCCGCCAGCGCTTGCGCGAATGGCTAGCTGCTGAACAGCGCGTACGCAGCTGAATGAAAGCTGTTGATGCGCTGCCCCATTCACTTAACTGCGCATGTGGAACATGAACGACAAACGCTTGATAGACAAAGGTTGGCGCGCCATGGAGGCGCTCTTAGATGAGCACATGCCCACTTCGCGCCGTCGTCGCAGAATAGCGCTGTGGTGGCTTTGGCTGGTGATGGTGGGCGTGGGCGGTGCTCTGTGGCAGTATTATCGCACTGAGCTGCAGCAACAACCCACGATACCGCCTTTGCCCGAAAGGCCTGTGGCCAGTGAGGAGGTGTCTCCTATCGGGCCTTTTTTGCCGAAGCCGCGCGCAGCCTTTACGGCGCCGCCTTCGGAACTGCTCAAGCAAGAGCTAACACCTCCACCTGCTGGCCTCTACGCCCAGTCTTCAGCACCCGCCGTGCTAACAGCAGCAGCCCGGCGGGTGTTGAGGACCGATGTGGTGAATTTACCTCCCCCACCCGACGCTGAGAACGCCCCACCTATGCCGTTGGAAGCCTCTGATCCCGACATTTCTTCCGAGAGCGAAACCACTCAAAGCCTCGCACCGTTGACTAGCTCTGAAACCATCGTCCAACAGACAACTCAGCGGCCATTGCTGCCTTTAGGTTGTCGGATCCAGGTCCTCGAACCACCAAAGTCCAGTGCTAAGCGCTTGTCCTTAGGCTTCAGTGCCGGCAGTTTTGCACAGATCAACACCGAGGGGTATGGCTTGGCGATCGGCCCTACCCTCGACTGGCGCACTAACAAACGCTGGGGCTTGCGCATAGGCCTGACCTATCGGTATACGCATTTACCCGGCACTCGACTAACGGCCAACACCACGGCCTACCTGGAATACGCCGATATAGAGCAGCTAGCGCCCAATTTGCCTTCGCTAAAAGCCGATGGCGCATGGGTTCGCCTTTCACACACTCACCGGCTGGAAGTCCCTCTATTGATTTATGGTCAGATTGCCCCGCGCCTGCGCGGGTATGCCGGTAGCTTGGGCGGCGCCCTCTTGGGCGCCCGCGTGCGAAGTGTACACTCCTCTTCTGGACAATACCAAGCCCTCAACGCCGACGAAACACGCCAAATGAACAGCGCTGTTTCTGCGCGCCTGTTCCGCTGGGAGGGCAGCGCAGTGGCTGGTGTAGGCTACGCCCTAAATCACCGCGTCGAACTTTGCACCCAAGTGCAGTGGCAATACTTCGACTCTTACAGGCGCCAACTCCCTCCAGGAGGAGTGTCTGTACTCTCTCCTAATCTCGACGGGCTAATGGATGCTGCAAACCATCGGCTATTGCTGCAAATTTCTGTTTTCGGAAAAATATACTGAAGCAAAAGGTCTATACCCTGCGCCAAATCCCTCTACTCAACCATCATGCGAATGCGCCGTTCGGGCGGCAGGTAATTGTTCCAACGATTGGGTAGTATTTTTAACCAACCCAGCGGCAGTCCATCGTACCGACCCACTACCCAACCGCGCCCTTCTGAGCCTCCATCGTTAAGTGGAAATTGCTCTTTTTTCAAAAAAAGCAGCGCCTGCTCGCGGTCAAACTCCACCGTCGGTACTCGAGGCGAAAGAGCCGTGAGTAAAGCCAGCGCATGGTCGGGGATAAAATCGCTTCCTTTGAATTGACCTACACGGATGCCCAACCATTTGTTCGTCAGAGCATGATCCAATAGGTGCATATCGGATAGGCCTTCGGCAGGGAAGGCGAAAACGGCACCTTGAGGCGCTTTATAAAACACCCATTCGCACGCTTCGTCGAGCCAAGGGCGTACGGTGGCCCATTTAGCGCGCTCTAGTGGTTGCAAGTGTCGAAAGGTAGCTGGCGAACGCGGCGGCAACAACTGAGGAGCCTCTTCTTTTTTGTGAAAGACGGCCAGGAAAAAACCCTCTCCTTTCAGCTTGTGGGGAAAGAAGCGATAAGCCCCCGGTGCGCTTTGGCAAATTCCCCACTCTTGGGGCAATTCGAACAATAGAGGTTCTAAATCAAAGGTTTCTGCCAGCCAAGTGGCGTTATCCTCATTTTCTCTTCGATTGAAAGTACAAGTCGAATAAATGAGCACCCCGCCGGGCTTAAGTGTCCTGACGGCCGAAGTCAGAATAGCGCGCTGGCGAAAGGAGCAGGCTTCTACGTGAGAAGGCGACCACTCGAGCATAGCCTGGGGCATTTTCCGGAACAGGCCTTCGCCGCTGCACGGTGCATCCACCACAACGATATCGAACCACGTCCCCAAGACCTCCAACTCATCGCCCGAGGCCGAAGTCATCGCCGCACGCAGGTAGCCCCACTTCTCTATGTTTTCACGCAAGGCACTCAGGCGCGAGCGAACTACCTCATTGGCCACTACTAAGCTGTCGGCAGGTAGAGCGGCCTGCAGCAGCGTTGTTTTTCCGCCCGGTGCCGCACAGACGTCTAAAACGCGCAAGGGCTGGTTCGTCGCCACGCAGCGGCGTAAAACCTCGGATAGGAACATGGAGGAGGCCTCCTGCACGTAGTAAGCACCGGCGTGGAAGCGCGGATCGAGGGTAAAGCTGGGGCGCTCCGTTAGGTATCGCCCTTCTGCACACCAAGGCACGGGCACTGCACCAGCCAAAATGTCGGCACATCCGCTCAGCTGTTTTCGCGGGTTTAGGCGAACACTGACAGGCGGTTCCTCAGCCAGGGCAACGCAGAAATGCTCGTATTCCTCACCTAAAAGGGCGCGCATTTGGCGGACAAAGGGCAGCGGCATCTCCATAATTCACGGGCATTAAACAAGCAAAAACTTACTCGCGCGTTAGGCCGCGAATGCGCGGGCGAGTGCCGATGCGCTCAATGCTTTGGCGAAGATGCAGGGCCTCTTCCGCCTCCACGTCGGAAAAGTGGCGAAATGCTCCGACCAAAACAGCCAAGCTCCAGTAGGCGTGCAACGCAAAGCTACTCAACAGCGCTTGCACGCTTTGATAATATACCTCTAACGACTCCTCGTTTGCCGGCACCAACCAACTGAAGAACTCAATTCCATTAGCCATCAAGGAAGAGTCGAAAAACAAGACCAAGAGTGTATAAAGCACGGCTAAAACAGCACCTATTAAGCCCGAGCGAACTAAAGACCGAAGGGCCAAGGTGCGCAGCAAACTGCCCACGTGCTTTCCTCCAAAATACAACCGAGTCAACCAAAATCCAACGAGTGCCGGTAGCGGAAACAACAAGAAACGCAGTTGCCCCAGCGCGTCGCTCAACCATAAGACCATCGCACAAATCCCCAAAAGCCCCATGGCAAAAGGCAAGCTCCAGCGCCCGCAATGCACAGGAAAGGGTGACAGAAGCATCTCGCGCCGAAGCGCCATCAGTACTGCTAACGTCAAGAGCACAAGCATCGCGGCTTCGACACTAAAAATCAACGGCGCTTTAGCGAAACTCAATCCGTCGAGCCAGGATGATACCTTCACCTCGGCATAGCCCTCTTCATAGCCGAGCCGAAAGCCGCTACCATCTGCATTCGCTATCCAATAGGCAACTACTACCACCCCAGAAGTTAATAATCCAAACGCAAGAATATACTTTGGATGCCGGAGCATCATCCGAAATGCGTCAACCAAGATTGCAGCGTTATTTTTAATGGTGGTAAATGCGATCGGCGCTGCCGCTACTGGGAGCGGCTCGCGAAGGTCGGATGACTCAAAATGCCCTCGCCGCGCCTTCCACCACGGCAACAATACAAAGTAACCGATCGCCAACGCCAACGATAGCAGAATGAAAGCCAGACGCAGCTCATCGGACACTTCCGTATGCCGCGTCAGATAGCCTTCAAAAAAAGCGGCCAGCAAAAACACGGGAATCAGGCCGAGGAAAATGAGAAATCCTCTGCGTGCCGAGCGCTGAAATGCTTGCCGACGCGTATAGGTGCCCGGAAATAACCACCCCGAGCCAACCACCAAGCCTGCAGCACCCGCTACAATAAGGGCGCTGATCTCCAGCGTACCGTGTATCCAAATAGTCAGAAACGAAGGCCAGAATAAATCGAACTCGACAAAAAAATACTGAAAAGCTCCCACCATAACGCCGTTTCGAATCAAGATGAACACCGTACCGATGGAAGTGAGTACTCCAGAAAGCACCATCATAAGCGCTACCACTATATTGTTGGCTGCAATCCCTGCCGACATAATTAGTGGAGGAGAGGCCTTATAAACGGCCATGGGATCACCTTCCTCGATGTTTTGCACAGTCATTCGCACGTATTCCTCTCCCAAGATAGCATGAGCAAAGCTAGGGTCTATGCGGCTGGATACAACACCTATGGCAAACGACAAAACAAAGACGCCGAAAGACAGCCATAGCGCCCGGCGCGTTTCCCACAGAATGCGCGGAACGTCCTCCGTCCACAGAGTCAATACCTGCCCAAAAGATTGGCGATATCCTCGGCGCAGACGGCTAAAAATACGTTGAGCTAATCCGTTGAGGTAAAAATGTACCGAGCGGTTGCGGTAAAAGGTGCGTGCGTAGGCCAAATCATCCGTGATGTGGACAAACATTTGCCGCAAGTGGTCAGGGTCTATTTGGGCTTGGTTCAAGTACGCCTCGTACTCTGCCCACTTTTGTTCATTTTGCCGTATAAAAACCGTTTCGCGCATGAAATATGGCCGTCGCGTAGCGCTTTCTTGAAGTGCCTTTCAGAGGCAAATATCCTCAGAATTCCTCGGCTTTTAAGAACGGTTTGGATAGTAGGAAAATGTGCGGCGCGCTCGGGGTTCCTCTTTTTTTGTCGCTTGTTTGTTTCCTCCTTTTCGACGCTTAAAGTAGCATCCCTATGGCTAGAGGAGGAGGTAACGACATCTAACGATGAACCCTTTCTTTCCCTTAGTGTCTCCAAAGCCCTTCGATGACCTTACCCGTGCTACCGTTAGGGCGCATAATGCGCAACAAAGCCGCTAACGTAGGCGCCACATCGGTGATGCTTACCGCTTCAAGCGTCTGGCCCGGTTTTATTTTCCAGCCGTACCACACCAACGGCACGTGTGTGTCGTAGGGATAAGGCGAACCATGCGTCGTTCCGCCTCTGCCGAAGTATTCATCGTCGGCATGCCAGCCCGGTTCCAACAAGAACACGACATCGCCTGAGCGCCGAGGGTGTAGGCCTCGCCGAGTTTCGGCGATGAATGGATATTCTGTTGGCAGGTGCATGACCTCTTCTATCGTTAGCACATCGTAAACACCCGCTTGCTGGCGCAAGTATGCTTTGGTCAGGGCTATGGCAACGGGCAAATCGCGTTCACCAAGTTGCCCGTGATCAAACCAGATTTGCTGATTGGCAACGTGCAACACATACTTTTTAGGGGGGGTGGGGTTCCCAAAATGCCTGTGCAATAAAGCGTTCAGCGTATCCTTGAGTTTGCCTTCCGGAAAAACACCTGCCGGCGCGTTTAAGTCCTTGAGATGAGCGGGGGTCTCTGCTGCGCCGTGGTCAGCGGTGAGGAAGATTAGCACATTGTCTTTGCCTACCTGCTCATCTAAAAACCTGAGCAGGCGAGCAATTTCCAGGTCGAGGCGCAAATACAGGTCCTGCACTTCTTCGGCGTGAATACCGAACTGATGGCCGCAATAGTCGGGCGTAGAGAAGCTTAAGCACAGCATATCGGGGTATTCATCGCGACCTAACTCCATTTTTTCAATGGCCTCTATAGCGAAGTCTACTGTGATGGTGTTGCCCTCAGGGACGAAACGCAGCAGGCCGTAGCCGTATTTTTGATACAGACTATCGCGCCAGGAGCGCAATTCGTAAGGGAAGCTGCGCGGCCACACGAGGGACATGGGTTTGTAATTGCCGTCGGTGTATTTGCGCCAATTGTCGTAGCTCTCGCGATAGGGGCGTTGGTGTAATTTGTCCCACACGCCTTCCAGATAGTGACGAGCCTTTTGCTGTTGGTTAAAATTCACGACCCATTCGGGCAATTGCTGAGTGTAATAGGTAGACGTAATCCAGTTGCCTGTAGCGTCATCAAACCAATAGCAAGCATTAGGGAAATGCCCTGCAGGTAGGATACTGCCGCGATCTTTGAGGCAAATACCAACAACCTGAGACTTCATAGCGAAAGCTAGGCGAAGTTCGTCGGAGATGGTCGTGCTCAATAGGACGCGCGGCGAGTGGCGACCGCTTCGGTCGCTAGGCTTGAGGGTGCCCACAGCACTTTCAAGAGTATCTGTGGTTACGTAGCGAAGTCGCCCCCATTGGCGGTCGTACCAATCGTTGGCGACGATGCCGTTGATGCTCGGGGTCGTGCCGGTGTAAATGGCCGCATGTCCAGGGCCGGTATAGGTGGGCCAATAATTATACAGTGTGTTCTCGCAAGAAAAGCCGTCGCGCAACAGGCGCCGAAAGCCATCGGGGCTGTAGCTGTCGTAGTAACGATAGAGGTAGTCGTAGCGCATTTGATCCACCACGATGCCCACTACCAGGCGCGGGCGGTCGAGTTTTTCCTGTGCTCTAAGCGGCGCTATAGCCAACAGGCAGCAAGTTACTGCCCATTTCCAGCGTAGTTGCATGGTTGTTTTTAATTTGATTGCTGGGCAAAAGTACGCGGGAAGGCAGGCGACGAGTATTAATTCTGTGCCAACGAAGATGCTGCTTGTGCAATCCTTCTGTTTTCGCCCCTACCTCCAAGACTTTGGCTTGGTTAGTTAGGCTTTGCTTCCTCAAAGCCTCGACAGGAGCGTACCCTCTATTTCCCGCGCTTCGCCCAGTTGCAGATGGCGCAGCGGCCCTTCGCCTAAGCGCAAAGGTCCGATCTGTACGCGCACCAAACGCAGTACAGGATATCCTACAGCGGCGCACATGCGGCGCACTTGGCGGTTTTTACCTTCTGTAATGGCGATTTCTATCCATTGGTCGGGCACGCTTTTTCGAAAGCGGATGGGCGGTTGGCGAGGCGGCAGCATGGGCGGCGTCTCCAACAAGTGTGCCCGAGCTGGACGAGTATGGTAAGGCTTTCCGTTCAGTCGAATGACAACGCCTTGGCGCAGGGTTTCTAAAGCTTCTTTGGTCGGAATGCCTTCCACCTGTGCCCAGTAAATGCGCTCATGGGCGCTTAGAGGGTTGAGTAAACGGGCATTCAGCCGCGGGTCGTTGCTCAGCAACAGCAGACCTTCGCTGTCGGCATCTAAACGCCCAATGGGGTAGACGTCTCTGGGCAGATCCGCCTTTAAGTCGGCTAACGTGCGCTGTCCAGGCTGGTCAGGGGTAAACTGGCTAAGCACACCATAGGGTTTGTAGACAACAAAGTATCGATAGCGTTGCATGGCTATATTGTGCGAAGATGGACCGCCCCAACCCAGCCTTCGCTTGGCATCCCCAGTATCCCTTATCTCTGCTGGTTTCACATCCGCGGCACCCAAGGCTCCATTGTGTTTGGCCTTTCGGGCGCAGGAGAGGCTCTTTTGGTGCGAAAATGTCGCAAGTTATAGGTGAACGAAAGCATGGCGAAGCGCTGCAGCGCGTTGGTTTGCAGGTCCTCCACGTAAGTTTCCGTAACGCTTCGGCTAATGCTGCGGTTTTGACCCAACACGTCGTTGATCGCCAATGCAATTTCTCCGCGCTCATTTTTGAAGACTTTCTTGCCCAGAGCCAAATGCCAGAGCCAAAAGTTTTGGTCGAAGCCCTCGCTAAGGCCTGCATTGAGGTAGTGCGTCAGGTCGGAGCGCAGCACGATGCCTTTCCAAACCATCCAATTGAGGCGAAAGCGCGAGGTTTGGCTCAAATAGCGCGTATTATTGAGCGTTTGGAAGGTATTTTTGGCTATGTTGTAGCTGGGTCGTAGGGCCAGGGTGAAGTCGAGGCGCTCGCTGATGTTGCTAGCGAAAGTAAGACCAGCCGAAAGGATGTGGTTATTGGCCAAGTTTAGGGCATCGTTGATGAGGCCCGGCGTACGCACATAGTTGTAGAAGGCGTCTACATTCATATTGGTTTTCAGGCCTTTAATAGGCATGCCATAAGAGCCAAACAGCCGAATGGAGTAAAAGCCATCGACATTGACCGGGCGCGATAGGCGAGCACCCCGCGGTACTTGATATTGCTGGAGGATGGGGTGGTCGCTATTGGCTAGATACGTGGCTGTAGCGATGTAGTCTTGGGTGAATGTAAAACCTCCGCCAAAGAAGAGGGTATTCCCCTTCTCAAGGTTAGAGGCTTGAAGGCGACCGAAGACGCTCTGCTGGAACGTTTGGCGCAGGCTGGGATTACCTACCGTGAGTTGTACGGGGTTGCTGTTGTTCAGGACGTCTTGCAGTTGTTCCACTGTGGGCAGTTGGGTGCTGCTTCGATAAAAGATGCGGAGATTGCGCGTTCGGTTAAGGTCGTAGCGCAGCATAGCTGAGGGCAACACGTTGAAAAACGTCTGTTGGAGGTTTGCCTCCTGCGGAAAAGTGCGCTGGTTGATTAGCGTCGCCCATTGGGCATTGATGCGCGCGTTAAAGTTGAGGTCGCGACCTTGGTTATAGTTGTAGCCCGCGCCGGTCTGATGGGTAGTGTAGTCGTTAGAGAAGATATTAGACAGCTGCTCGTTGAGGAGCGTATAATCGTTGGCTTGTTCGCTCCAATCATAGGCGAGGCGTTCGGAGGCCTCTTGTTGGTAGCTGTAGCGGTAGTTGAGCAGCAGTTGAGCTTTTTCGCTGATCGGTTCGGTGTATTCAGCGTTGGCGGAGGCATTCCAGCTACCAATAGTTATAGAGGTGCGCTGATCGAGAGAGGTAACCGCACCCGGTTGAACAAACACATTTTCGGAGTTAAGCCAGGAAGTGCCGCGCTTAGGGGCGTAGCCGCCGTTGAAGTTGATGGAAAAGGTACGACCTTTTTTGGCCATACGGTGTCGCCACAGGAGGTTGCCGTTGAGGTTTAGCCCCTCCAAGTCGGAGCGGTACCGGTTGTCTGTTTGGCTAAGAAGGAGGCTGTCTAACAGCGTTTGGCCCAGCGCAGCTGAAGTTCCATCGTTGAGTTGGGCGGTGAGTCGCGGCTGAAACACGAAGGAGTTCATGCTGTCCAGCTTGTATTCGATGCGCGCATTGAAGCGGTGGTTGAGGTTGGCAGTACGGCTTTCACTGTTTTCGCGGTACCATTCGGCCATGTCGCTTTGGCTATTGACAAACTGCCGAAGGGTGTTGTTCAGGGCTAATGTGTTGGATTGATTGAAAAAATAGCTGGCGGTAACGTCTGTTTTTTGCCCCCATTTATCAGAGTAGTTAAGGCCGACGGCTGTAGTAGTAGCGACACCTCCCTGGGGCCGCACGAGAAAATCGCCCAATCCGCCACCACCGCCAAAGGAGCTGCCGCCCATATTGCGCCCACCGCCCATCATCATAAGCATGCGCGCTCCCGCACCCATGCCTCGCCCGCCGCCGCCCATGACTCCTAAGAGGTCATCTACAGAAAAATTTTGCACATTGATGTTGTTGGCCATCCCGATAAGGGCAAGGCGCCGCTGACCGTCAAAGAAGTTGAGGTTCCCCCCGGCTTGATAGCGGTCTTCGTATCCGTAACCAGCGTAGACTTTGCCAAATTGCCCTTGGCGCATGTCGCTCTTAGTTACGATATTGATGGTTTTGATGGTGTTGCCGTCCTGAAAGCCGGTGAATTGTGCTTGCTCGCTCTGCTGGTCGAAGATCTGTATTTTGTCAATGACCTCAGCGGGCAGATTGCGCAATGCAGCCATAGGGTCGTTGCCAAAAAATGGTTTACCGTCTACGAGCACTTGTCCGACGTTTTCGCCTTGCGCTTTGACGGCTCCGCTCTCAACACTGACTGACGGCAGCTTTTCAATCAGGTCGGCTGCATCAGCGTCTTTCATCACCTTCACAGCATTGGCATTGAACTCCGTAGTATCGCCCCTTTGTTGTGCAATGGGCACAGTGCTTTTCACCTCTACGCCCTGAAGCACCACTTGATCAGCCTCTAACTGGAGAACACCCAGCTGCACATCGCCCTGGGCAAGCGTAGTTTCGCGGCGCAAAGGTTTAAAACCCAAAGCGCTGATCACAATGCGGTAGCCTCCTCGCTCCACCTGAGTGAACGTAAAAACACCTTCCTCATTGGAGGCCGTGTTCTTGACCACTTCGCCCCAGGGGTGTTGCAGGCTAACTGTAGCCCCTGGAAAAGGATGCCCTTGGTCATCGAGTACTTTCCCTCGAATGGTGAACGTTTGAGCAAAAAGAGCGGATGCGAGCAGCCAAACTGCTGCCACGAGTAGGTGTTTCATAGAACCCAAACAATTTGAAGGAGGAACGGGCCAGCGGGTGGCTGATGTAGGCAAGGCGTTGAGAGCGGCGAATAGCCCCAAAGAAAAAAAGATGCAGGGGTTGGTACCTTTAAAGCGACCGCCGAACCGAGGGCCGCTCCAGAGGGTATTCACGCGTTGATGTGTCTACTGGTTGCCGTTTGGGTTAGTGCCCCGGCTGCGGTTTTTCTTGTCTTTTCGGTTTTTTCCTTTCGGGTCGGGCATGGGCCTATCCTGAGTTGATGGTGCATTTGGCGCCCAATTGCCGCGGCGCTCGCGCATTTCTTCGCGAGCGGCCAACCACTGTTGCCACTGCTCTTGGGTTAATACGGTTTGCAGTTCCTCGTCCTGCGCTTGGCGGATGCGCGTCATTTGGGTGCGCATAGCCTCCCAATCGCCCTCGTTCTTCTGGCGCGCGTCCTGCAGCTGACGCGCGTATTTAACATTAATCTCTTGCACCTTAGCCGTTTGGGCTTCCGAAAGAGTCAGGCGCTCCTTCATCAAGGCTGTTTGCTGCTCAGCACGCTGTTCGGGGTTCATCCACCGACCCTCGCCTCCCGGTTGAGCTGAAAGCCCACCCATTACCCCTATGAGAACAACTAAAGCCCCCACAAAACTCTTATACCTCATTGTTTTTATTTTTTCAACGGTACAAAAGTGCCGTTCTAGCCGAAGCCCTAAAAGAAATTTCAATCAAAGGAAGCGTTTATCCAGCAAACGCCTTATTTCTCTCATCAAGACCTTTTGAGAAGATCTCTTCTTCCTTGTCCGCATTTGTTGGCATGTTTGACATACTATGCGAAGCAAAGCGTCGAAGTTGTCAAAATCGCGTGTTAATTAGGTAGGCATAGCAGCTCTCCTCACCACTATGACAGATGGAATATCGACATCAAATAAAATAATTGGCTCGCCTATGAAGTACCTTTTTACCAACGCTTCGAGTAGCCGGATAGGCGACATAAATGCCGTCGTTGTAAGGAGCGCTGTGTTGAGACAAAAGCGAAGACGAGCGCCAGAGAAAGGCGTTTTATGGATTTAATTTGACAGGATCGAAGCTTTGTAAACACTTTTGCTTCGAGAATGAGATATTGGCCGAATCGACTCACATGGTTACAGATCCTGTTTTGGGGGTCGTTCTGGGTGCTGGTACCGGTGGTGCTTTTAGGCAACTGGGAGAACCCCGAACGGGTGTTAGTCCGGAGCGCTGTGGTTCTCACGGGCATCTTGCTCACCATTTGGCTCAACGTAGAGGTACTGTTGCCCCAGCTGTACTTCAGTAAAAAGCAGGCACTATATGTGTTGGTCAGCGTGATGCTGTTGGTGGGCATCGTATTGTTGGTCAGTTGGGACGGTGCTCCTTGGGCAGAACATTTCAAACGCCCGCGAGGTGGCGCCTCTTCATCGGGAGTTAAGCCTAACTTGGCCTTTAGGTATATTGGCATGGCCATGCCCTATTTTACGGCGCTTATTGGCAGTGCTTTATTCGAGGTAGCGCGCTACGCCAACCGCAAAGAGCGCGAGGCAGCAGAGCTGCGCGGCGAAAAACTGGAAGCAGAACTTAAGTTTCTGCGTTCGCAAATCAACCCTCACTTCCTGTTTAATGCTTTAAACAACATCTACGCTTTAACCATAACAAAGTCGGAGCGTGCCCCTGAGATGCTCCTCAAACTGTCGAGGATGCTCCGCTACATGCTCCACGATTGCAAGGCCGATTACGTACCGCTGGGCAAAGAAATCGAATACTTACACCATTTTATTGACTTGTATCGCCTCAAAGACAGCCGAGGTCTCAATATAGAAGTCCATTTAGATGCCTCGCGGCCCCACTTGCTTATCGCCCCCCTACTGCTTGTGCCGTTTATCGAAAACGCCTTTAAGCATAGTAAGGTGGAAGACCGCGAAAAAGGCTGGATAAGTATACGCCTAAGCACCAGCGAGGACTCCATCGTCTTTGATGTTGAAAATAGCGTACCTGATGGGGCTTGCACCAAAGATGACGTTGGCGGCATAGGGCTACACAACGTGCGTCGCCAATTGGAGCTGCTCTACCCCAACCGACATGTGCTCGATATTCAACCTCAAGCCGACCGCTTTCGGGTTCATCTCTACCTCAATCTTCATGTTCCAGCATCTACAAACCCAACTAAAACATGAGCAAGCTCATTCGCTGCTTAGTTGTGGACGACGAAGAACTCGCCCGCACCCTGCTGCAACACTATATTGAGCAAACGCCCAACCTCAGCCTGGTGGGCAGCTGCGCCAATGCTATGGAAGCCGTAAGCACCCTTCATCAGCAGTCTGTGGACCTGCTCTTCTTGGACATTCAAATGCCCGACCTTACAGGCATTGACTTGGTAAAAGCGCTCGTCTATAAGCCTATTGTCATCTTTACTACTGCTTACGAGCAATACGCCGTAGAAGGCTACGAACTGGATGCCGCCGACTATTTGCTCAAGCCTTTCTCTTACGAGCGCTTCGCTCAGGCTGTGGCCAGAGCCGTCGCCCACCTTAAAACGCGTCAGGCCCAGCTCAACGCCACGAGCACCAAAACCACTGAAGGGGCCAACACCGCAAAGGACCACTTACTCGTCAAGGCAGAACACCGCACCCACCGCATTCGCCTCGACGACATCCTATTCGTTCAGGGCATGCGCGAATACGTGTTATTCCACTTAACAAACGGAAGCCTCATCGCCCTGCAGTCACTCAAAAACTTAGAGGAGATACTTCCACCTGAGCGCTTCGCCCGCGTCCACAAGTCCTACATCGTTTCGTTCCAGCACCTCAGGGCCGTAGACGAAGCATACCTCTACATCGATAACCAAAAAATACCCATCGGGCCTAGCTACGCTGAGGTACTAAAAAAACGATTGCTCGGAGAAACTCCAAACAACTCCTGAGGCTTAGGCGCTAATGCTATCTCAGCCACCTCGATGCTGCAAGAGCCAGCGCGCCTTCCAACAACAATAGGTCATTGATGGGCAATGCCTGAAGAGACCACACCATCAGCGTTACCCCAATACAGCACCCTATTAACAACGCCGCTGCCCGCACATGGGTAAAACCTCTCTTCAACAATTGATGATGCACATGCATACGGTCGGCGCGGAAAGGCGAACGCCTATGCCATAAACGCACTAAAAACACCCGCACTTCATCGAATAAAGGCACGAACAACACCGAAATGGCCAAGGCTGGCCCTGCCGCCATGCGCCAGACATGCCCGTTGGGCAACTCCCGATTAAACTCTACAAATTTTAATGCTAACACGGCCGCTGACGCACCGATAAACATTGAACCAGCATCCCCCATAAACACTCGCGCCGACGATAGCACATTGAAGTACAGAAATGCACATATCCCTCCAGCTAGCGCCGCGGCAAAAAGCGCATAGGGCACCTGATTGACTCCGTACATCCAAATGCCGAAAGCAGCACACACCCAAAGCCCCAATCCACCCGCTAAGCCATCAATGCCGTCCATAAAATTAAACGCGTTGATGATGCCTACCACGCCCAGCAACGATACGGCAACAGCCATCGGCTGAGGCAAAGGCCCTACTCCGAAAACGCCTTCAAAATGATTGAGGCGTACTTCGGCCCAACCGACCAAAAGAACAGCTACCACCACCTGGCCCAACAACTTGCGCTCGGGTGACAACCGAAACCAGTCGTCTAAACAGCCCAATACGGCAATAAAGACCAGCGACACCAATACTGGCGATAAGACCCGAGCGCTTTCCATCGCCCAAAGCATCAGGCTGAGCAAAGTGCCTACAGCAAAGGCCAACCCGCCCACCAAAGGCGCCGGATAGCGGTGTGCGCTCCGCTCGTTAGGCACATCGTAAAAACCCAGGCGCCTCGCCACACGAAGCAGGGCCAATGTGGCAAATACCGTTGCGCCCAGCGCCGTAACAAATATCCATCCTAAAGGCGGCATATTCTCTAATGGCTATTTGCGTCCTGCATACGAGAATTCCCTCGCCGCAACAAGGCCTCCCTCTCAACCAGACTTCATCTGTGAGGCAGCACTCCCGTTATTGCGAGCGTAAAAGTAAATGCTTATCCTCCTTAGCCTATTCAAAAGAGGCTTTGCCAGGCAGCCTAAACTTTTGGGCGCTGCCTCTACCTCCTCCACCTCAAAAGAAAAAACCTTACTTGTTGACCGTAAAAACCGCGCGCTCAACTCAGGGCCGTCCTCAAAAAAACTACCGTTTGCTCCATATCAGTGCTCAAGATGCGGTCTTGTGCTAGATGCGGCACAACCTCGCGGTAGCGCGCGCGAAGCGCCTCGATGCGCTCCGACGAGCGGAGAGGCAAGCGAAAATCGAGCGCCTGCATGGCAACCATAAACTCGATAGCCAGTAGCCGCTCAGTGTTTTGCACCACTTGCAGGGCCTTTACGCCAGCATTGGCAGCCATGCTGACGTGGTCTTCTTGACCATTGCTACTCACAATGCTGTCTGCCGACGCAGGCATACATAACACCTTGCTCTGGCTAGCAATAGCAGCGGCTGTGTATTGAGCAATCATCATTCCCGAATGCAAACCTGGCTTTGGCGCCAGAAAAGGGGGCAGGCCGCGCTGGCCACTTAAGAGCTGAAAGATGCGCCGTTCAGCAATGCTACCCACCTCCGATAAGGCTAACGCCAAAAAATCCAACGCCAGAGCAATGGGCTGCGCATGGAAGTTACCCCCGGAAAGGATGGCATCGCTGTCGGGAAACACGTTGGGATTATCGGTAACGCTGTTAATCTCCGTCAAGACGACCTGCTCTACATGTTGAAGAGCATCGCGACTGGCTCCATGCACTTGCGGCACGCAACGGAAGGAGTACGGATCTTGCACGTGCTCTTTGGGCACCTCATCTAAAGCGCTACCCTCTAGCCAACGGCGGATGTTCTGAGCCACCTTTATCTGGCCTGCATGAGGACGGATGCGGTGAAGGCGCTCGTCTAAGGGCGCGCGATGACACAGGAAAGCCTCATAGCCCAAAGCCGCATTCAGGTCGGCAACTTCGAGCAAGCGACGCCCTTCTAACAGGCACCACACGGCATAAGCCGTTGAAAACTGCGTGCCGTTGAGCAAAGCAAGAGCTTCTTTGGCCTCAAAAGACAGGGGCTGCCAGCCCTTGCGCGCCAACACAGCGCTTGCAGGCAGGCGTTCGCCTTGCCATTCTACTTCTCCCAAACCGGCTAAAGGCAAACTTAGGTGGGCCAATGGTGCCAAGTCGCCTGAAGCCCCCAAGGAGCCTTGTTCGGGCACAACGGGCAGAATCTCCTCGTTAAAAAAGGCCAATAGCCGCTCCACCACCTCGAGGCGAACGGCAGAATGGCCGTAGCTGAGGCTCTTGACTTTAAGTAGCAGCATCAGCCGCGCGATTTCGGGCGGCACTGCCCTACCCATACCCGCCGCGTGCGAAAGCAGGAGGTTCATCTGTAACTGGGCAATGTCGCTGCCGGTGATGCGCACATTGCACAAGGCTCCAAAACCCGTATTGACGCCGTAATAAAGGGCAATTCCATCGGCTATTTTACTTCTTAGGTACTCACAGCTGGCCCTGAGGCGCTGGCGCGCCGCTTCCGAAAGCACCAGCGGGCGACGATGTCGGACAATGTCTTCTATCGCATTTAAGACTAAAGGCTCCGGACCAATGGTGTACATGTCAAGTGTTCTATTTTAGTGGGTTAATGGCCACAGCAAAAGTACGGCTACTCGAACTGCTCCACTTTTTGGGAATAACCTCTGACTGAAATGCCGCTTCACTGCCTAAAAAGCAACGGCCTGCCCAAAACCCTCGCCCTCTGAAAGGCACGTGTGTGCTGTCAAGGCCTTAAAAGCCCTTAAACGCACGTTAACAGGAGGTTAAACTCACCCACTTTTTTTCTTGAGAGTCCTTATAAACCCAAGAAAATCAGCACCTGTGTAGGCCTCTTGCCCAAAATTCTTAACACCTTGCTCGCAACCTTTGGCTCTCTTCGGCGTATGAACTCAAGCCTAACGACCCGGATATCCTACCTTTGTCCCACACAATGTTTGACTAAAAAAGTACCGTTTTATGTTTCAAAAATGCTTTTTCACAGCCCTTTTATCCCTGAGTTTCACTGCTGCTGGTCTAGCCCAGCGCATCGCCTACGTAGATATAAACGCCATTTTGGAAAGCATACCCGAATATCAACGCGCTCAGGAGCAATTGGATAAATTGGCCACCCAATGGCGCCAAGAGATTGCCCAGGAGCAAGATGTCATCAAAGGCATGTACAGCAAGTACCAAGCCGAACAAGTGCTGCTGAGCGACGAACAAAAGCGCCGCCGTGAAGAGGAAATCGTCAACAAAGAGAAAGAAGTGCGCGAACTACAGCGCCGCCGTTTTGGCCCCGAAGGCGAGCTGTTTAAAAAACGCGAGGAACTCGTCCGGCCCATTCAGGAGCGCGTCTATGCCGCCATTGAGAAATACGCTTCCGACAAGGGTTTCGAATACATCTTTGAGAAAGGCAGCGCCTCCGGTATGTTGTATGCCGATAAGAAATATGACAAAACCGAAGACATCAAGGCCATGCTGCGGCGCAATTGAAGCGCCTTACCTTTGCGGTGCTCTTTTGCCGATGGTGAAGACGACAAAATACTGGTAAAAGGCCCGTCGCTCACGCACACTGTTTAAAAAAGCCCATCCGCTGTTGAAATACCTGACTATGAACAGAATGCTTTTTGCAGTCTTGCTGCTGCTCCTGGGCAAGGCTGATGGTTTTTCCCAAAAATTCGGCTATTTAAACTCTTCTGCTCTACTGGCCGAAGTGCCCGAAGTAAAGCAGGCAGATGCTAACTTGAGGGCCTTCCAAACGCAATTGATGAAAAGGGGTGAAGAGATGGCCAAAGAGCTTCAGGAAAAAGCAGCTCAATTGGAACGCAAAAAAGAGCAAGGGACTATCTCACCTCGCGACTACCAAGCGCAAATGTCCAAACTGGAAGAGGAGCAAGCAGCCATTGGCAAGTACGAGCAAGAAGTGTATGCTCGCTTAGCCAAAAAGCGCGAGGAGGAATACCGCCCCATTCTGGAGCGCGTCAATAAGGCCATGGAGGAAGTGGCTCGTGAGCACGGTTTTTGGCTGGTGTTCGACAGCAGCACCCAAGCCGTAGTCTATGCAGAAGAGGCGCTCGACCTAATGCCTCTGGTTAAGGCCAAACTCGGTCTCAAGTAATGGCTGGGCCTATCGGCATTTTTGACTCTGGCTACGGAGGGCTGACGGTTTTCCGGCAAATAGAAGCCCTATTGCCGCAGTACGACTATGTGTATTTTGGAGACAACGCGCGCGCACCTTACGGCGGCCGCTCTTTTCAGACTGTGTACAAGTTCACGCTTGAATGCGTGAAACACCTCTTTGAGGTGGGCTGTCGACTGGTAATTTTAGCGTGCAATACAGCCTCTGCCAAGGCGCTGCGGAATATCCAACAGCTCGACTTGCCCCATTATGGGCCAGACCATCGCGTGCTGGGAGTTATCCGCCCCACTACAGAAAGAGTGGGCCATCTCACGCGCAGCGGATGCGTGGGTATCTTAGCTACACCGGGCACGGTCAAGTCCGAGTCCTACGTCATCGAAATTGGCCACTTCTTTCCTCAGGTGCGCGTTTACCAACAGGCCTGTCCCATGTGGGCGCCGCTTATCGAAAACAACGAGCACACCGGTCCTGGAGCCGACTACTTTGTGGAGCGAGACATCCGCGCCTTATTGGCCAAAGCGGAATGCATCGATACGGTTGTGCTGGGGTGTACGCACTACCCGCTCTTATTAGACAAAATTCGGCGCTATCTGCCCGCCGACATCACCTTGATTACTCAAGGTCGCCTGGTGGCTGAGCGCTTAGCTGATTATTTGCATCGACACGCGGAAATAGATGCCCATTGTAGTAAAAACGGTTGGCGCGTATTTTATACTACCGAAACGCCCGAAGTTTTTGATGAAAAAGCTAGCCTGTTTTACGGAAAGCCTGTGCAGGCCTTGCATTTCGAGCTGTAAGCCAACGGTCGACCGCGAAGTGTCGAGGGTTGCTACAGAAAATTTAACATTACTTAAAACCGGCTAGCGCCTTAATTTTGTTCCAAGAAGTGGCCTCTGTTTGGTCCCGTAGCTCAAGGGATAGAGCAACTGCCTTCTAAGCAGTCGGTTACAGGTTCGAATCCTGTCGGGATCACCCGGTTTATCCGATGCCTTTTCAGTTAAAAAAGCACGACAAGTTATTAGACCGAACCCACGAGCCGCTTTGGGTATTTCCTGGTGCGGCTCGTGTTCTTTGTATGTGATGCCCTATTCAAAATTCGCTCCTTTACCCTAGGGTCAAAACCTCTCCTGCTGTCATGTACAAGATCGACATGCATACGCACATATTGCCCGAAAAGCTGCCCGATTTTGCCCAAAAGTACGGTTATGGGGACTTCATCCACCTGGAGCACCACCGCCCAGGTTTTGCTCGCATGATGAAGGGGAGCACCTTCTTTCGCGAAATCGAAAGCAACTGCTGGGACCCCCAGGTGCGTATCGAAGAGTACTTGCGCTTCAACACACGGGTGCAAGTAGTCTGCACTGTGCCGGTTATGTTTTCTTATTGGGCTAAGCCAGCAGACTGCTTGGATCTGTCCCGCTTCCTCAACGACCATTTGGCCGCCCTTGCCGCAGAATATCCAGAGCATTATATCCCGCTAGGCACCCTTCCGATGCAGGATGCCGACATCGCCATTCAAGAACTCCAGCGCCTAAAAGCCATGGGCTTTCCCGGCATCCAGATCGGTTCCAACATCAATCAGCGCAATCTCAGCGAGCCAGAGTTCTTCCCTATCTTCGAAGCTTGCGAAGCCCTTAACATGGCTATCCTCGTACACCCGTGGGAAATGATGGGGCAAGAGTATATGACCAAATATTGGCTGCCCTGGCTCGTAGGAATGCCTGCCGAAACCTGTCGCGCCATTTGCTCGCTCATTTTTGGCGGCGTCATGGAGCGCCTACCCAACCTGCGCTTTTGCTTTGCTCATGCGGGTGGCTCATTTATTCCAACCATTGGGCGCATTCAACATGGTTTTGAGTGCCGACCCGATTTGGTGGCCGTAGACAACCCAAAGCCGCCGCGCCATTACCTGGGCAAATTCTGGGTGGACTCGGCCACCCACGATGCTCAGCTGCTGCGCTACGTGCTCGAGGTGATCGGAGAGGATAAGGTGTGCTTAGGCACCGACTACCCCTTTCCCCTTGGAGACTTAGAAATCGGCGCCTTCATTGAAGGCATGGAACTACCGCCGCAAACCCTGGAAAAAATCTTTTATCGAAACACCCTGCAGTGGTTATACGGAGACGACCGCACCCATCCTGGTGCCCTTAGCACTGAGGCAGACTCAAAACTTCGCGCAAGGCCTTGAGGCTCGGGCGATGCCCAAAAAGCATCCTTGGTCGACCTTCTTTACAAGACAGCACTTCTGCAGAATGTTTCCTCATAAGAAAGAGAATGCAGCCCGTTTTTTGACAAAAAGTCTGCCTTTTTAAGGCGTATTTGTACTCCTTTTTTCGAACTTCGCCTCATGCTTGTCAAAACCTTTGCAGCGGCAGTTCGTGGAGTGGATGCGCAGACCATTACCATTGAGGTAAACACTGGCGGTGCGTTAGGCACTACCGCCGACAAGCCGGGCTATTTCATCGTGGGTTTACCCGACAATGCCGTGCGGGAGGGTCAGCAACGCATGGAGGCGGCTCTGAAAAACTCTGGGCTGCGGCTGCCGCGCTATAAGACCATCATCAACTTAGCGCCGGCCGACGTGCGCAAGGAGGGGTCTGCCTTCGACTTACCCATTACCATTGGAATGTTGGCAGCGAGCGGGGTCATTCCGCCAGACCATTTAGAGCAGTTTTTCATTATGGGAGAGCTTTCGTTAGATGGCTCTCTACGCCCGATTAAAGGCGCACTGCCCATCGCTATTCAGGCATATCGAGAGAAGTTTCGGGGGTTTATCCTGCCCAAAGTAAACGCACGCGAGGCCGCTATCGTGGCCGACTTAGAGGTGTATGGTGTAGAAACGCTCAACCAAGCCATCGATGTGCTCTCAGGTGCTGGGCAGGAGCATTTGGTCAAAGTCAATGCTCGCCAGGAGTTTTCCGCCAACTTGAACAACTATGACGTGGATTTTTCCGATGTACGCGGACAGGAGAACATCAAGCGCGCTTTAGAACTGGCGGCAGCGGGTGGGCATAATGTCATTCTCATCGGACCACCCGGAGCAGGCAAAACGATGCTGGCGCGCCGCCTGCCTACCATTCTTCCGCCGCTAACGCTGCACGAAGCCCTGGAAACAACCAAAATCCACTCTGTAGCCGGTATCCTTTCGGGCCATTCGGCCCTCGTAACCACACGCCCCTTTCGCGCCCCTCACCACACCATTAGCGATGTGGCACTGGTGGGCGGAGGCTCCGACCCAATGCCAGGAGAAATCAGTATTGCTCACAATGGCGTACTCTTCTTAGATGAACTGCCCGAGTTTAAACGCACCGTACTAGAGGTGCTGCGCCAACCCATGGAGGAACGGCGGGTAACCATTAGCCGAGCCAAAGTATCGGTGGACTATCCAGCCAGTTTTATCTTAGTAGCCAGCATGAACCCTTGCCCATGCGGCTACTACAATCACCCAGAAAAAGAGTGCGTGTGTGCACCGGGAGTCGTCAAGCGATATGTATCTAAAATTTCGGGTCCATTGCTGGATCGCATCGATTTACACGTGGAAGTAACTCCTGTATCGTACGACGAACTGACGTCGGCAGAGCGACCGCGCATCAGCAGTGCCGATATCCGCGAGCGAGTGCTCCGAGCGCGCGTCATTCAGGCCGAGCGCTTCAAGAACACACCCAACATTTATTGCAATGCCCAAATGCCGAGTCGCATGGTCCGCGAAGTGTGTGCCCTCGATACGGAAGGCATTCAACTGCTCAAAACAGCTATGGAACGCCTGCAATTGAGCGCCCGCGCTTACGACCGTATCCTAAAAGTGGCACGTACTGCCGCTGACTTGAGCGGCAGCCCAACGATTCGCTTGGAAGATCTCTCCGAAGCCATCCACTATCGCAGCCTCGACCGCGAAGGTTGGGCCGGCTGAACAACGCAACTTCCTTTTCTTATTCTTATTTCTTCAGACCGATTTCGCGCAAGCGCTCGTCCAGGTACTCTCCAGCCGTGATGGGCGCATAGTGAAGCGGATTTTCGGGAGTTACGCATGAGGGTAGGCAATCGAGCCGCATCGAACCGATGGGATGCAGGAAAAATGGGATGCTTAAACGCGGCAGATGCCACTCCTCTCGCGGCGGATTGACGACGCGGTGAGTGGTGCTCCTTAGGCAATTGTTCGTGAGGCGTTGAAGCATGTCGCCGACGTTGATGACGATCTCGTCGTCTTCGGGCAAAATAGGCACCCACTCGCCGCGAGAGTTGAGCAATTGCAACCCTCCTGCACTCGCCCCTACCAGTAAAGTGATGAGGTTGATGTCTTCGTGTTGCTCCGCACGAATGGAATTGGCCGGCTCCTGAGTAATGGGCGGATAGTGGATGGCGCGCAAAATGGAATTGCCGTGAGTGATGTACGGTTCAAAGTATTTTTCAGATAGGTTGAGGTGGATAGCTATGGCTTCCAACAGCTTAGCGCCCACCTCTTCGAATGCCCGGTAAAGCTCGCGGCCCAATTGATGGAATTCGGGCACTTCAGCTACTTCTACATTAGGAGGATATTCTGCTCGCAAAGGGTGCCCTTCCGGAACTTCCTGTCCAATCTGGAAGAACTCCTTCAGGTCGGGGGCCTTTGAATGCTTAGCGTGTTCCTTTCCAAAAGACGTGTAGCCGCGCTGTCCGGCCAAACCGGGTATCTCGTACTTGCGCTTTACTGCTTCAGGCAAAGCGAAAAATGCTTTTGAAGCCGCATAAAAGTCATCTACTAGCGATTTGGGTATGCCGTGATTGACCACAGCAACAAAGCCCACCTCGCGAAAGGCATCGCCTAATGCCGCTACAAATGCTTGGCGCTCAGCGCTTGTACCGCGCACGTAGGCGGATAGGTCTACTGTAGGAATACCTTTTTCGCTCATGGTTTTATTTAAAAAAATAAGAGCCTAGCGAGTTCCTTTCTCTAAGTTGCCTCGCAAGGCTCTCTTCGTCCGTTACTTCAATTTAATAACCGTCGCCACAGAGGGCTTTTTCTTTTGCTGCTCCTCATCTAAGGGCTTGAGTAAAATAGTAACGCTCTGCCCGTCACTGGACAATTCAGAGAGAGGGTTAGACGATTTTTTTATTCGAGCGTCCGGGAAGCGATAGACTTGCTTATACGTCATGCTAGAGAAGAAGGCCTTGACCATATCCGCGTTACCTTCTTCGTCTTCCTCTTCGACTTCGGTAAGGGTCTTTTTAAATTGCTCGCCGATATCGGCCGCATTCAAACGCTCAAAATTTCCGCTTTTGAAGCGAAATGCCTCTTCCACTTTGCTGTCGTACTTTTCACGATTGATAATCCGAATGGCTTTGTTGAGCACCTCTATGTTGGCGAAATCGAACGAATAGCCAAACAGATAAGTCGAGGTATCGTTAATTTCCCGAACGTTAGATAATCCCGCAATGCCGCGCAGCGAATTGGCAACGGAGCTGAGTTCTGTTCCCATCTGAAGCATTGAATTGTCTTCGGTAGTCTCTTGCGCGTCTTCTTCATTGGCTTCTTCGGGTTGATCGCTAGACTTTTCTTCGTCGGTTTGTTCACCCATACTTTTTAGGGCATCCATCATCGATTTCACTTCGCTCATGTCTATGGTCATCGTGTATGATCCAGAGCCATCTTTTTTAACCGTTATCTCTTCCACGATGTGCAGGCAGCTGGTAAACAGCAGGGAGACTACTCCGAGGGTCAACCACCCGAGCAGTCGTTTGGTTAGCTTCTTCATTGTAATAAGAATGATTTTTGAATGTTGAATGTTAGCCTAACTTTTTTCACTCGACAACAAAGGTAGTGGTTGTCGATTTTCCTTCCTTTTGCATTTCCAATAAGTAACTACCTTTTTGCAAATAAAACTTTCCCGTGTCGGCCTTGACCAGCTCGAGCGTCTTTTTAGGGTCTTTTTGAGCGTCTTGCAGGGCTTTTTGATAGCGTTTTACAGCAGTTTCTTGAACGTCTAAGGTATAGGAAAAGGTATTTAGCCCTGTTTTACAATCGATCTGCCCGCTGTTGAGCAAAATACCGTCTTTGGTTTTGACGCTCCACGAGGCTTTCCCCGGAGCAGAAGCGAAGAAGGAAACGCTCAGCTGAGGGTCTTTAAGCTCGCTCCAAGGTTGTTTTTTGCCCCAGTTTTCGCTGTATTTGACTTTGGGCGGTTCGAAGACGTAAATGGGAGACACCAATACTTGAGGGGTAAGCTGTTGAATAGGCGCAATATTAACGCGGTAAAGCGAACGACCGTGTGTACCGAGGATGAGTTCGCGAGCGTGCTTTTGAATAGCCATATCGTGCACAGGTACTGTAGGAAAGTCTTGACAGAGCACATGGAAAGTTTTACCCTTATCTAACGATACATAAGCGCCTGCATCGGTGCCGACATAAATAACGTTGGGATTTTCGGGGTCTTCTCGAACAACGTTGATGGGCTCGAGCGGTAAATCTGTGCCGATACGCTCCCAAGTGGCGCCATAGTCTTCCGAAGCATAGAGGTAGGGGGTGAAGTCGTCCCATCGGTAACCGTTGAGGCTGGCATAAACACGGCTTTTTTGATGCGCTGAGGCAATGACGCGCGATACCCACAGGAGAGGGGGTAGGGAGTCTGAAATGCGCGTCCAGGTTTCACCGCCATCGCGGGTAACGTGGATCAAGCCGTCGTCGGAGCCGGTGTAGAGGAGGCCGAATTTGAGCGGGCTTTCGCTAACGGTGGTGATCGTTCCGTAGGGCACATTGCCTGAGCGACCGCCTAAGGTTAGATCATCGGAAATGGCTTCCCAATCGTCGCCGCGGTTGAAAGACCGATACAGCCGGTGGGCGCCCAGATAGAGGACATCGGGTAAATGGGAGCTTAGGTGAATGGGCGTTTGCCAGTTGAAACGCAGCGGACGCTCGCCTAATTCGTGCCTAGGCGTGATGGCCTTGCGCTTGTTACTCTTTTGTTCGATGCGGAAGTAGTTGCCAAACTGAAAACCGGCGTAAACGATGTCGTTGGTGCGAGGGTCAACCGCTACCTGCATGCCGTCGCCACCCAACAGGCTTTGGTAGGGATACTGGCCAGTCTGATGCCAGCTGCTGGAAGCTTGATAAGTGGAAGGACCTACCCACACGCCGTTATCTTGCGTGCCGCCATAAACGCGATAAGGCTGGGCATCGTCAACCGCTACGGCGTAGAACTGCCCCACTGGGGGTTGGTTGCACTTAACCCAAGAGTCGCCGTCGTCCCAGGAAATGTTTAGACCGCCATCATTGCCATTGACTAAATGCCCTGGCCGATTAGGGTTGACCCAAAGCGCATGGTGGTCCACGTGGACATTGTCGCCGTTGATGCTGCTCCAGGTCTGGCCACCGTCGCGGCTGCGAACGATATAGAACCCCAGCAAGTAGACTTTGTCGGCATCGTTAGGTTGGCAACGAATGTTGGAAAAATAGTAGCCGTAGGTGAAGTTCATCTGCTCCAACGGCTCTGAATGGGTTCGACTCCAAGTTCGACCGCCGTCGTCGCTCCGATAGACCTCAGCTCCGATATAGTCCACTTCGAAGAGTTGAGCATTGGCGTCTTCTACATACTCGACAAGGGTTTGCGGAGTAATCTTACCACTCTGAATTAAATCCTTGATATTCTTTGGATTGTACTTTTCCGGGAAGCGGTTTGCCTTTAGGAAGTTCTCGATTTGCTCCTCTGGGAGTTTGAGAAAAGCTGCGGCCTTCATAGTGCGCAGGGCGTCTTTAGTTAGGGCGTCAGAGGCAGGCTTATCCTTTTTGGGCTTTGGATTTTGGTTGTCTACACAGGCATAGAGCACGGTTTTTCCGTCTTTGATGCCGGCATCTAAGCCGATACGCCCTATGTTTGGGCCAGTGGGAAAGCCGCTGTTTGGGGTGGTCAGTCGGCCCCAGGTAGCGCCGCCATCGGAACTTTTCCAGATGGCCGAGCCTTCGCCGGCACCGCTAAAGTTCCAGGCTCGTCGTTCGCGTTGCCAAGTAGCGGCATAAACGACGTTCGGATTCTGAGGGTCTAGGCACAGGTCTATCGCTCCGGTATTTTCATCAACAAAGAGCGTTCTCTGCCAGGTTTGACCGCCGTCGGTGCTGCGGTAAACGCCGCGTTCCGGATTGGGCGAGTACAAATGCCCCAGCACAGCTACCCAAATAACTTGTGGATCTCTAGGATGTAGCACAATGCGCCCGATATGGTGGCTTTCGGGCAAGCCGCGCCATTCCCAGGTCTTGCCGTTATCGGCACTGCGGTAAATGCCCGTACCTGCATAGGAGGAGCGGCTGCTGTTGTTTTCTCCAGTACCGACCCAGATAACTCGGCGCTTCCAATCCACCGCAATATCACCGATGGTCATGGCGGCTTCCTGGTCGAAGATGGGCCTAAAAGTCGTACCGTTGTTGGTAGAGTGCCAAAGGCCGCCTGAGGCATAGGCGACGTATAGCTCTGTGGGATCGTCGGGATTGACCTCCACATCGGTTACGCGGCAAGAAAACACTGATGGGCCTATGCTAATGGCTTTCACGCTGCTTAGGAGCGTGTTCTCCTTCATGGAGCGATGCCGTTCAAAGCCTCGCAGTCGCTCTTCTGCAGGGGTTGGCGTTTGAGCTAAGAGTGGTGTGATGAAGACAAAAAGCGCAACACGAACCGAGAACTGCGTCCAAGCTTTTCTCATCGTTGTTGTAGTTGATGCTTGCATGGTATTTTTTGGCAAACTAAATTATTCGGCGAAGATAAAGCAAGGAAGACCAGTGCCTAAGCGTCGTTTTTCGCATGCTCTCCCTTCAGAAATTTAGAAAGGCGCGCATCAATTGCGCCGTATCTACGTGCGGAGGTTTTACAATACCGCGAATGCCGAGAGCCTCTGCTGCACGTACGTTGACCTCTAAGTCGTCGATGAAAACCGTTTCCTGGGGCAAAAGGCCGGCGTGGTGCAGCACGTATGTGTAAATACGGGTATCGGGTTTGCGCAAGCCCACTTCGTGAGAATAGTAAACGGCATCGAAATAGCGCTGGCGAAAATCGCTTCGCTGATGTTTTTCTGCCATATATTGGTCGATCCAACGTGCATGGAGTTCATTGATGTTGCTGAGTAAAAAGAGGCGATAGCGTTCGCGAAGGCGCTCTAGCAAATCGAAATACTCTGCCGGCATTTCGATGAAGATAGCATTCCAAGCTTCGAGTACCTCTGCTTCGGTGAGCATAGGCTCAGCAGATCGTCGAAGGGCATCTACAAAAAGTTCCGTACTCAAAGCTCCTGTTTCATAGCGATTGAAGACATCGGCTGCCTGTAATTTGGCTCGGGCAGCCTCGAACTGCCCATCGCCCAGCAATTGGCGAAGGCGCCGCTCTGTAGCGCCCAAGTCCAGGTGAAAGAGTACATTGCCGAAGTCGAAGATGATGTTGCGAAAATCAGACATATGTTTTGGTTGTTTTTTGGGCAAATATCTACCGTCTGCAAAGGGCAATAGGTTAAGGTTTTGTGAGGGGGGCAGAGCTTAGCCAAACGGCAGGTTTAATGTAGGGTTTGTCAACGCCTTGGTTACACCTGCAGCACTCACACGCGATCCCTATTTTTGCCACAGCAAATACCCGCTGGGCCAAGGCAATCTACAGAAGATCGATTTTACCATGAGACAGGGCTTCGTTGCAGTAATGTTGTTGTGGGCTTTCGCTCCTCGGCTTTGCTGTGCGCAAAGCCAAGAGTACGTTTTGGAAAAACTTCCGGAATTTATTAACTCTCCCTACAACGAGATAACGCCAGTTATCAGTCGCGATGGAAAGACCCTATTCTTCACTCGGGTGGCTTATCCGGAATTTTGTCGTTATCTCTTTTTAGACAGCATTGACCTACACGAAAAGCTGTCACCCGAGCACTACGAGCGCATTCTTCGCAATATTTATACGGAATTAGAGCGAAGGCCCGTCAACCATCCGGCGACTTCGAGTTTTAACCAAGACGTCTGGATAGCAGAGGCCGACTCGGTATTTACTTTTTATTTTTTACAGCACCCAGGCCCGCCGCTCAACAGCGCACTCCCCAACAGCATCACGTGCATTACACCCGACCCTAACGCCTTTTACTGCATCAATCAATTTTCACCTAAAGGCGACATGACGCGCGGTTTTTCTATTATTCGACGTACCGACAGCATTTGGCATTTTCCAGAACCTATTGAGATTGCGGAATACTACACCATAACCTCAGAGGTTAACTTGACTATGAGTTTTGACGGCAAGGTCCTTATCCTTTCGGCTACTCGACACGACTCGCGCGATATGGATCTGTACGTTTGTTTTAAAGAAGGAGAACACCGATGGAGTGCTCCCAAAAACTTAGGCCCTGTAATAAACACGCGCTATCGGGAAACAACGCCCTTTCTTTCGGAGGACAATCAAACCCTCTTTTTCTCCTCAAATCGGTGGGAAAGCATGGGCGGCAACGATATCTTTATGAGTAAACGCTTAGACGACACTTGGCAAAATTGGTCGGAGCCTCAGCGAATTACGCCCCCCATCAACTCGCCCGCTGACGATAGCCAGCCCTATTTCAATATGAGCTCCGGCTACCTGTATTTCACCTCTACGCGCGACGGCAACAGCGACATTTTTCGCGTTCGCATTGCTCCACCACAACCTACCGAGCGCATCATACACGGCCGCATCCTACACCGAAAGACGTATCGGCCAGTAACGGGTGCAAGCATTCGATACGGAGCCGAGGGAAGCCCTACTAACACACTATCGGCTACTAATGGTTTCTTTTCCCTCAAAATCCCACGAGGGGTTGCCTTCACTCTTACCCCTGAAAAAATCGGTTTAAGCGGCACACCAACGACCATTCTCTTTCCCTGGAACCATTACTATTTTCAGGAATTCCATTGGCTTGACCTCTGGATGGACTCCCTGGAGGTGGGCAGTAAAATTGAACTTGCTCCCATTTATTTTAAGCAATCGCTCCCCGTTCTCTTGGAAACTTCTTATGGCGAACTGGAGCGATTGGCTGACTTGCTCAAAAACAACCCCAACATGAATATCCGCATTGAAGGCCACACCGACAATGTAGGGCGCCCAGAAGACCTTCAGCGCCTATCGGAGCAGCGCGCTCAGGCCATCCGCGATTTCCTCGTATCGCGCAGCATCGCACCCGAGCGCATCGAAAGCATCGGCTTCGGCGCCTCGCGCCCCGTCAACGACAACAGTACAGAGGAGCTCCGCGCTCAAAACAGACGCGTAGAAATTCGAGTGACGCGCCTATGATTTAGGTTTCACGTGGAACATTGACGCTTTTTCGATCCATTGACTTTTTGTTTTTGTTCATGCAACTATATAGCACCAACAACCCCAGCTTACGCGCTACCTTCCAGGAAGCTCTTTTTCAAGGTTTACCGCCCGATAATGGCCTTTACATGCCTGTGCGCATTCCTCGCATGCATGAAAGCTTCCTCCGAGAATTGCCTAAATTATCTTTTAGCGAAATCGCCTACCTCCTCGCTGAAGCATTGATGGGCGACGAGATTGCTCCCGACACTCTACGCAAAATCATCCATCGGACCATTACCTTTCCGGCTCCAGTAGTCGCTTTAGACGAACAAACGGGCATTTTAGAACTCTTCCACGGCCCCTCTCTAGCGTTTAAAGACTTTGGCGCTCGCTTTATGGCGCAGATTATGGCGCATTTCAACGACGATCCGTCCCGCGATTTAATCATCTTAGTAGCTACCTCAGGCGATACTGGTGGCGCCGTAGCGGCCGGCTTTTATAAAACTCCCGGTATCCGAGTCGTTATCCTCTATCCTTCTGGAAAAGTTAGCCCGTTACAAGAAAAACAACTCACTACCCTCGGGCACAACATCACAGCCATAGAAGTAAAGGGTTCCTTTGACGATTGCCAAGATTTAATCAAAAAAGCCTTTCTAGACGAAAACCTTCGCCAAAGGCTGCGCCTGAGCTCTGCCAATAGCATAAACATTGCTCGACTGTTGCCGCAGATTTTTTACTATTGGGAAGCCTACAAACAAGTGCAACACCTCGGCCTACCCATCGTCTTCTCTGTGCCCTCCGGCAACTTTGGCAACCTAACGGCCGGCCTCTTAGCCCAACAAATGGGTCTGCCCGCCCAACATTTTCTCGCCGCCACAAACGTCAACGATACCGTTCCGAGGTACCTGAAGTATGGTCACTTCGAACCCAAACCCTCCGTACGCACCCTCTCCAATGCCATGGACGTTGGCAGCCCTTCCAACTTCGCCCGAATATTGCAACTGTATAGTTCCACGTGGAACATTGTGCGCGCGCACATCTCCGGTTTTGCCTTCGACGACGAACAAACCCAAGCCGCCATGCGGGCCGTATATGCCGACCACCAATATGTACTCGACCCACATACGGCCGTCGGATATTTAGCCTGGAAAGCCTACCAAAGCCAACAGCCTATCCGCGCTTTCGGTATCATCTTAGGCACAGCACATCCTGCTAAATTCCAAGAAGATGTGAGTAAAATACTGAGGACAGACCTACCTCTCCCTCAACCCCTTGAACAATTGCTCAAACAACCTAAAAGCGCTACCCCTATGCCAGTAGACTACGCTCTCTTCCGAAAGTGGCTTTCCAATACTTTTGGATAAGAGGGGCATCAAGCTTTAATCGCCAAATGCCTATCCGAGGTAACTGGAATCTCTTTCAGAAAAGTGGCTAATATCTCATTAAACTCCTCCGGGCGCTCCATCATAGGAGCATGGCCACATTGATCTAAGAAATACAACTTCGAGTTCTTGATCAACTCATGAAATTTCTCTGCCACGAAAGGTGGAGTTACTGCATCCTGCTTCCCCCATACCAATAGGGTAGGTGCCTCAATCTTATGTATCTTATCGGCTAAATTGTGCCGAACGGCAGACTTAGCCGTCATCACCACGCGCAACCCTTTCGAGCGATCGTTAACGATATTGAACACTTCATCGACCAATTCTTTCGTCGCCACTTTCGGGTCATAGAAGGTGTCGGCGGTTTTTTTCTTGATGTAATCGTAATCGCCTCGCTTAGGAAATGCACTGCCAAAAGCGCTCTCAAAGAGGCCCGAACTGCCCGTAAGGGTTATCGAGGCAATGCGTTCTGGATGAGCTAAAGCATACAGCAATGCAATGTGACCTCCCAGCGAGTTCCCTAATAAGTGTACTTTTTCGAAACCCTTATGCTCCACAAATCGCGTAACAAAATCCACTAACCCCGATACGGATACCTCTAAAATGGGCATCTCGTATATAGGAAGCATTGGAATGACGACATTATACTCTTTTGAGAAGCGCTTGTACAGCGCTTCAAAATTGCTTAAGGCGCCAAAAAGCCCGTGTAATAACAGCAAAACTTCGCCATCGACGCCAGACTCAATGTACTTAAAACCGCTTTCTTCTTTAACAGAAACCGTCATCGTATTAAAAAAACGCTAAAGCCTACCGGCAAAAATAGAGCTTATATTCAACTCATAAACATACTCGCCCTTAAGGGCTTATTCCGCTTTCCTAATTCTTAGGCTTTAAGCAAGTCGTTTTGCAGAATTTCTAAAGTCTAACTTTTCCATTTCCGAGGAGTTCCGGAACATCATGTGCATGACCCAAACGACAAGACCGAGTAGGATGACCGCACCCATTTGGTGTAAGACGCCCAACAAGACAGGAATGCTTCCTTGACAATTTAGAAGGGTAACAATACCCAACAACACTTGTAAAAGCAGCATTCCTGCAAAGGCCACACTGCTCCGACGCAAAAGTGCAGTTTGAGCTTGCCGCCAAAATTGGATTGCTGCGTATAGCCCGATGAGCGTGAGCAAATACGCCGTATTCCGGTGCAAAAATTGAATCAGCGCTGGCATAAAGGGATTAGAGTCGTAATGGGTGAAACTGTCCCAGTTCCAATACGACGCCTCTCGTAAAACAGCCGGCAAATACACTCCATGCATATCGGGCCAAGTCGGAAAAAATAGCCCAGCTTTCGCTCCCGACATCATGGCGCCCAAAGCAATCTGAAAAAACGATATGCCCAACAAGGCATAGCTCATCGTTTTCCAGGTACTCGTGTAGCCCTTATCCCTCGGTATAGCATAGGTGGAGAACACCGTCCACAATAAGTAAGAAAAAATGAGCAAAGCCATACACAAGTGTAGGGTGAGGTTGTAGGCATTTACCCAAGGCCTATGGATAAGCCCACTGGCTACCATAATCCATCCGAAAAAGCCCTCTAAACCCGCTAACAAGACAACAAACGTTAGTTGCCTGAGCAACCGCTTAGAAAGCATACCTTTCTTCCAGAAGATCCCGAAGGGGATGATGAAAACGAAAAACATCAACCGCGCCCAAAGGCGGTGGAAATACTCCCAAAAGTAGATAAACTTGAACTCCGCCATGCTCATCCCCTGGTTGATTTGGGCATATTGCGGCGTTGCTTTGTACAGGTCGAAAGCCTCTTCCCAGGCCTGCTCACTAAATGGAGGAAGAGTGCCCGTAACGACCTCCCAGCGTGTGATGCTCAGCCCACTACCGGTTAGGCGCGTTACTCCTCCAATAATTACTTGCAGAAAAACCATGGCAACGCCAATCCATAGCCAAATGCGCACAGCACGCGCCACTTGAGTGTTGTCTTTTACGCTTTCCAACATGATGCGGTATTAACCGTAGAGATGAAAAAATGACTGCCTTTAGAACACGCCTGTAAACACTCTAATCAGCCGTTTGGATGCAGCATTTTTTCCACACCGCTAATGGTTGCTGAAGGTGAAAATATTTTTTTATTCAAAAAAATTCATCGCGCATCATAGGGGCTGTGCATTTGTGGATTTTAACGCAATCGAAAAACTCGGCGGGCTTCTTCCATAGCGCCAATAGAGTTTTTCACGTGCCTATGAGTTAACATTGGCTTAATAACCAGCAGGTTTTGTCGGTATCCACACCAATGTGCAAAAGCCACTGGCTTTATTCTGTGAGTCTTTTCTTCCGTCCATCCCGTGTGGGGATTGCTCAGTAGAAAGCGAGTTATCTTTAAGTAGCTGCGGAGAACACCTTCGGTGGAAGCAATGCCCATGCCTTGGTGTGGGAAACTATAGCCTTAGCTCATTCTCTTATTCACAGTAAAGTGTTTAAACAAACAAGTTATAGACAACCCACGCACCTGCGTAAGCCATGAGGGTCATGAAGGCAAATTGGAGCAGTGGCCATTTCCACGAACCTGTTTCGCGGCGCACCACAGCCAAGGTACTCGCGCATTGCATAGCTAAGGCATAGAATACCAACAAAGAAAGGGCAGTGGCCAAAGTATACACGGGTTTTCCCGAGTCAGTAAACTTCTCTGCTTGCATGCGTTGGCGAAGCGTCGCCTTAGTTTCGTTTTCATCGGCGTCGGTGATGTCTTTTTCCGCATCTCCTAACTGATACAAAACGGCTAAGGTGCCGGCAAAGACTTCGCGAGCAGCAAATGAAGTAAACAGAGCAATGCCAATTTTCCAATCGTATCCCAGCGGGCGAATGAGAGGCTCGAAGATTTTACCTATCCGACCTGCGTAGGAAGCTTCTAATTGGTAGGCCGCTACTAAATTCTCGGTTTCTTCAGGGGAAAGTTGTCGGCTCAAAGCCTCTAAGCGCGCGTTGACCTCAGCGCTGGGCAAACTATCGCCCGGTCCGAAACTGGCCAACCCCCATAGCGTTATCGAAATGATTAAAATAATACGCCCAGCTCCGAAGATAAACGCCGAAACTTTTTCCCACACCGTCAGCCACAGATTGGGCCAATGCGGCAATCGGTAAACAGGAAGCTCTAATGCTAAATAGGACAGTTCGCGAGTACGCATGATTTTCTTCAAAACATACCCTGTGCCCAAAGCTGCCACTATCCCAAGGACATACATCCCAGCGAAGATGAGACTCTGGAGCGAGAGGAAACCCAAGATCTTTTTAGAAGGGACAACCAACCCGATAAGAATGACGTATACCGGAATGCGTGCACTGCAGGTAATGAAGGGCGTCACCAAGATGGTAATGAGCCGCTCCTTCCAATTGCCGATCGTTCGGCTGCTCATGATGGCTGGCACGGCGCAAGCCCCTCCACTAATGAGCGAGACCATGCTCCGGCCACCCATCCCAAATCGGCGCATGAATCGGTCGAACATGAAAACCACGCGGGCCATGTAGCCAACCTCTTCTAGCAGGGTGATGAGAAAGAAAAGAATGGCAATTTGGGGCACGAAGACAAGAATGCCGCTAAGACCGGTTACAATGCCATCGGTCAATAGCTGGGTCGTCCAGTGTTCGGGCAGGTTGGCTTTGAGGGCACTGCTCAACCAGCCAAATGACGACTCAATGAAGTCCATCGGAACAGAACTCCAGTCGTAAATGGCCTGAAAGACCAGTAACATAATAAGGGCAAAGATCACTGGACCGAACCAACGATGCGTGAGTACGACGTCGATGCGGTCAGTAATTGTACTCGGAAAACGCGGTGGAAATTGAACGGTTGCCTGCACGATAGGCGTAAATCGGTCGTATCGTTCCAAGGTTTCGTCCACCTGTCGTTTTAAGGAGTTAAACTGCTTGTCAAACACAATGGCGCCAATGGTCTGACGTATGGGCGCTGGCAACTTAGGCAACCACGAATAATGGTGAGCCAGCAACAGTGACCGATAAGAATTGTCGGTTCCGGCGTTTATTCGAATGGCCTCTGAGACGTTTTTTTCCTGTTCGTTCAGCGAGTAAAAACCCTTGTGAGGAGGCCGGTTGCCTTCCAGCAACTTCTCTATTTCTGAAAGAAGCTTAGAGACATTCTCTCCGGTTCGGCTGCTGAGCAATACCACAGGAATGCCTAGTTTTTCTGCAAGTTTCACCGTATTGACTTTCAGACCGATCGTTTCTGCCGCATCTGCCATGTTGAGTGCTAGCAAAATGGGAAGGTCTAAATCCAACAGCTGAGTGAGCAACAACAGATGCTTTTCTAGGTGGGTAACGTCGGCCACGTACACTACGACATCGGGGTAGTTAGGGTCAGAGGGGTCGCTAAAAACTGACGCTACAATGCGCTCATCGGCAGACGTAGGATATAAACTGTAGGCACCGGGTAAATCGGTCAGCTCTACTTCTCTTCCACTAGGTAGCCGAAAACGCCCCTTTTTTATATCAACCGTGACGCCGGGAAAATTGCCCGTCTTTTGCCTTAGACCCGTTAGCAGATTGAATAAAGTAGATTTGCCGCTATTCGGATTGCCCACCAGTGCAATATTAGGCATCCGAGGCACCTGTATTGCATTCATGCGTCTACCAATATGCTTTGGGCTTCCTCTTTGCGCAAGGCCAAACGGACGCCGTCTGCCTTAATATAGTAGGTGTGGCCGAAGGGCGCTCGCCGAATCATTTCTATGAGTGTGCCCGGCAGTAGACCCATTGCCGTTAAGCGGCTGGCTAAGAAAGGGTCCTCGATGCGCAGCGCTCGCGCACACTCGCGTACTTTTAAGTTTTCTACCGTTCTATACCTCCTAAGCATAAAGCGGAATATTTAGACAAAATCCAAACACCACAAAGGTAGGCATTGTTTGCTCTCCGTTAGAGTTCACCTTCGGTTATCCTTACCGAATTTTGACAATAAGCCCTTCCTCTCCTCTGGGGGCAAAGTAAGCGCACTGAGCCTTCCAGATTTTATCCTTTTTGTCAATGGCGAGGCTGACGTTCGTCAGGCTTGGGTATTAAGTTTGGGGTAACAGAGGAACTTCCGAATTAGCGCGAAAGTGTGCGTTGGGAAACCGTTGGCCATTAAAAATGAGGTGGGAAGCCTTTTGCCGCTGTTCGGCAAGGGGCAGCTGTGCGAATTCGCGGCAGGTGTGCGAACAGCAGCCTTGGTATTTTTCTCGGCACTTGTTACACTGGATAAAGAGCAAGTGGCAGTAGTTGTTGGCGCAATTGGTATGCGTATCGCAGGGCGCTCCACATTGGTGACAGTGGGCGATGACTTCGCTGCTGATGCGCTCGCCGAGGCGTTCGTCGAAGACAAAGTTTTTACCTACGAATTTGTTGGGCAAGTTTTTGGCCCTGACCTGTCGAGTGTATTCAATGATGCCGCCTTCGAGTTGGAAAACCTTTTTGAAACCCAAGTGCTTCAAGTAGGCGCTAGCTTTTTCGCAGCGAATACCGCCGGTGCAGTACATGACGATGTTACGGTCCTTTTTGTCGGCCAGCAACTCAGCCACGTAAGGCAGTTCCTCTCGAAACGTATCTACGGGAGGGAGGATGGCGCCCTGAAAATGCCCTACTTCGCTTTCGTAGTGGTTGCGCATGTCGACGACGATAGTTTCCGGGTCGTCGGTCAAAGCGTTAAAAGCTTCGGCGCTCAGATGAATGCCAGCATTCGACGGGTCGAAGGTCGGATCGTCAATGCCGTCGGCCACAATCTTTGAGCGTACCTTGATGGTCAGGGCAAAGAAGGATTTTTGGCTGTCCTCTATGGCGATGTTGAGGCGTAGATTTTGCAAAAAGGAGATGCTCTCTAGGGCGGCCTTAAAATCTGCCATCCTGCGCGTAGGCACCGATATTTGAGCATTGATGCCCTCTTGGGCCACGTAGATGCGACCCAATACGCCGATTTCGCTAAAAAGCCCGTAGAGGTGGTTGCGAAAAAATGCAGGGTTGGCAATAGGGGTGTAGCGGTAAAAGGAGAGCGTCGTGCGGGCTTCAGCGCTGTACTTCAGCCTTTGGCGAAGTTCTCGGCGGTTGATGCGGTTATAGAGGAAAGTAGGCATAGATACGGAACAGTGTAGAGTTACACCTTTGCCAAACGCTCGCCGGCCTGTTCGAGCAGATCGTCTGTTTTAGCAAAGCAAAAACGGATGATTTTGTCGTTTGGCTTGTGAGAAAAGAAGGACGAAATGGGGATAGCGGCCACGCCGTAATCTACAGTGAGGCGTTTGCAAAAGTCTAAGTCCGGTTCATCACTAACGGCGGAGTAGTCGTACAGTTGGAAGTAAGTGCCGTAGCAAGGGAGGGGTTTGAAGCGCGTGCCGGCCATAGCTTGTTGGAATTTATCCCGTTTTCGTTGGTAGAATTCAGATAGGCCCATGTATTCCGAAGGGTCGGCCATAAAGTCGGCGAAAGCGGCTTGCATGGGATGGTTAGCCGAAAACACGTTGAACTGATGCACTTTCCGAAACTCGCGCGTCAGTTCGGGCGGGGCAATGCAGTAGCCTGTTTTCCAGCCCGTATTGTGGTAAGTTTTTCCGAAAGAATAAATGCACAAGCTGCGCTCGTAGAGGTCGGGATATCGCAAAGCTGAGGCGTGCTGTTCACCGTCGAAAAGGATGTGTTCGTAGACTTCATCACTCATGACCAGGACATCTGTGTTCTTCAGCATGCGGC
This sequence comes from uncultured Saprospiraceae bacterium, assembly GCA_937934275.1. GTDB lineage: Bacteria > Bacteroidota > Bacteroidia > Chitinophagales > Saprospiraceae > M3007. The sequence goes on from CALHAM010000029.1 coordinate 44,717, forward strand.
TCAGGGCCAGCATATCTTCTTCGCGCAGCAGGGTACCTGTAGGGTTGTTGGGCGTATTGATGCAAATCATCCGGGTGCGCTGAGTAATGCGGCGCTTGAGAGCCTCCCAGTCGATGCGATAGTCGGGTGCGCTTAAGGCGAAAGGAATGGGTATTCCTCCTACGGTTTCTACCGAAGGGCGATAAGAATCGTAACCCGGCTCGATGAGAATGACTTCATCGCCCGGATGGACAAAAGCGGCAATCGCGCAAAAGATGGCCTGAGTGCCGCCAGCGGTAATGGTGATTTCCGCATCTGGGTTGAGCGCTCGTCCGTAGAGGCGCTCCATTTTTTCGGCGATGCGCTCGCGCAGCGATAAAAGCCCCGGCATAGGCGAATACTGGTTAGCGCCGCGCTGCATATGCTCAAAGACCAATCGCTGCAGTCGCTCCGACGGATGGAAGTTCGGAAAACCCTGCGACAAGTTGATAGCACCGCACTCGTGTGCCAAGCTCGACATCACGGTGAAAATTGTAGTCCCTACGTGAGGCAATTTAGAATGGATGTGCATGGAGCTCTTCTTTAAGAGAAGTCAGTTGAAAGCGGTTCCACCTCGCTAGCCAAGGCCCTGAAAGGTGAGTAAGGGTGCGGACAAAACAAACGATGATTATTTTCTCCACAAAAATCATGGGCCTAAAATTAGGATGGTCTCATCTTATGAGTGAAGTGTTGTGATCATCATAGGGTTGGCGAGTATGTGGCGATTTATTTTTGTAAAAATACGCTTTGCAACAGGTTGTTGGGAGGTGTACGAATAAACAGGACTAAATAATACGGTATTATTGGGAGAAACCTCGGATTTTTGAGCCAATAAAACCACAACATATGAAAGTACAGTCGCGCTGGGGAATAAAGGTAATGCGCTGGATCAGGCGAACCAAGAGTGTTGTTGGGGCAGGCTTTTTGGTCGGTGTGTTGGCGGCCTGCACCAACGCCAACGCACCCTTAGAACCCAAGGTGCGCTATCGAATAGACTCGATAGCTACGGTCCAAATGCAGCGGGCACAAGCAGAAATAGATAGCCTGTGCGCCTTAGAGCACCTTCGCCGATTACCCGTCCTTACGGACTCCATTCGACGCCAGCGCTTGCGGGAAATTGAGCGACAATTGCAGACCCTAACGCCGCAGTAAAAGTTTCTCTTTTCAATACTAAACCGCTCTGTGTTATGAAAAGCATCAGCCAATGGTTATCTGAGTACGGCGAGAGCCATCAGCATCCGACCAACAAACTCGTGCACTGGATTTGTGTACCGACCATTTTTTTCAGCATTGTGGGGCTTTTCTACGGCATCAAGTTGGGTATTGAGCTCATGCCTGGGCTACCTCTCAACTTGGCCATGGTGCTATTAGCCCTTACTGTCCTCTACTACGTCAGGCTATCGCCTTCGCTGGCTGTAGGCATGCTCCTCTTCTCTATCGTCTGCCTGTGGCTGGCCCAGCGCATCGAGGCCAGTGGATGGGTTTTGTGGCAAGTGTGCCTAACCCTGTTCGTACTGGCTTGGATAGGCCAGTTTTGGGGCCATAAAGTCGAAGGAAAAAAGCCATCTTTTTTCAAAGACATTCAGTTTCTGCTTATCGGGCCGGCTTGGCTAATGAGTTTCATCTATCAACGCTTGGGGCTGCGCTACTAAAGTCGTTCCTTTGCCAAGGGAAAACGACAGTAAGGCATCAGCATGGAAGACATAATACATCAGGGCTACGTTCGCAGCGATATCCGCGACAACGGCATAGCCCATTTGGCCTTTTATCATCCCAATCACAACAGCTTGCCCAGTCATCTGCTCCAGGCTCTGGTAGATGCTTTGCGTACTTTAGGTGAAGATACCGGTGTGCGCGTCATTGTGCTGCGCAGCGACGAACACAAAACCTTTTGTGCCGGCGCTAGCTTCGACGAGTTGGTGGCTATACACGACGTTGAGACCTCCAATCGCTTCTTCTCTGGCTTTGGCAGAGTGCTCAATGCCATGCGGACTTGTCCGAAAATCATCGTCGGCCGCATTCACGGTAAAGCCGTCGGTGGGGGTGTAGGGCTGGCAGCGGGCACAGACTATTGCATGGCCTCCTGCTATGCTTCGGTGCGTCTGAGCGAGTTGGCGGTGGGCTTCGGGCCTTTTGTCATCGGCCCAGCTGTAGAGCGCAAGATAGGCAAGGCGGCTTTTTGCCAAATGGCCTTAAACCCCAGCGAATGGCAAACGGCCGCTTGGGCTAAGGAAAAAGGCCTCTTTCAAGAGGTCTTCGATACCGTAGAGCAACTCGACGCCTATATCGAGCACTTTACCCAGCAACTGTGCTCTTATCATCCGGATGCTTTGCGCGAACTGAAGCACATCTTCTGGCAGGGTACAGAGCACTGGGAGCAACTCCTCCCCGAGCGCGCAGCCATCAGCGGCCGTTTGGCCTTGTCCGACTTTTCGCGCCGGGCTATCGAGGCCTTTAAAAAGAAGGCATAAGTATAATCAGGCATCCATTGAATCCGCTCCTGGAAAGGCGTTATTTTCCCCCTTACCGCTTTTCCAGCAACCACCACTTCGGCCGGCGCCTCACAATGCGGTAGTTCTCCACCAAATGCTGCCGAAGGTGCGCAACTGCTTCCATCGGGTCGTCGGTAAACCTCAGCAAATCGAGGTCTTCCGGTGAAATCGTCCCTTCTTTCACCATAGCATTCAACATATCGCGCAGGTCGCGGAAGTAATCTGTACCCATGACCACAATCGGAAAGTTGGCGATTTTTCCCGTCTGAATGAGCGTCAGCGTTTCGAAAAGTTCGTCCATAGTGCCAAAGCCACCGGGAAAAATGATAAACCCGAAGGAATACTTCACCAAAAGAACCTTACGTACGAAAAAATAACGCAATAGAACGAATTTATCCAAATACGGATTTTCCTTTTGCTCTTGGGGCAGTACGATATTGCATCCCACCGACCAACCTCCTGCCTCGCGCGCGCCGCGGTTAGCCGCTTCCATAATGCCCGGACCACCGCCTGTCATGACCACCAAGCCCAAGTCCTTGGCGATGAGCGAACCTACCCTTCGCGCCAATTCGTAATAGCGGTGCCCCTCCTGAAAGCGCGCCGAACCAAACACGGTGATGGCCGGCCCCATAAAATGAAGCGCTCGCATGCCGCGAATAAACTCCCATAAGATGCGAAAGGCAAAAGCCAATTCGTAGCGTCGGTTGCCCGGCCCTTCTAACCATACCGACTCGTTGCGCGCAATCAGAGGGCGATGAGATGTGCTCATAACGTGCATATTTGATGATCTGTCTTTTATAACATTTCACACACTCCCAAACACAAAAATAGAGAATAGTGCCAGTTTTTTGTTGACATTCATGTGTTCTACTTACCCGACGGAAATAAACCTAAGCTCAAATTTGATCCCAAGTATTGGAGCATTCTCTCCCTGCTCCTCACTGAGATTTTCACTTATGATTTTCTATTTTTAAGCTGCAGAAGATGCGTCTTAGGTTTAGAGTTTTATTTTTAATAGGCCTAAATTCTATATGTCATTAAAAGAAGATTTGAATATGTTAAAAAAAAGCATTTTATTTGTTTTTATTCTTTTTTGGGCTTTCAATGGTCATGCTCAGATGTCTCCCTTCGACGTGCTCCTCGAGCCAATGCCTATAGTTGGCTTAAGGGGTATACAGTCTTACGCGTGGGGGCAACACGAGGGTAAGTGGTTAATTGTTGGCGGACGATTAGACGGTTTGCACCGCAGACAACCCTTTGCCGCTTTTGATGTGGCGGGCAGTAATAATCAATTGCTTGTCATTGACCCTGTCTCTCAGCAGAAATGGTCGGTTCCTTTAACCTCCTTACCCACGAGGTTGCAGGAGCAACTAAGCTCTACGAACATGGAGTTTTATCAAGAGGGCGATTATTTGTATTTGATTGGAGGATAAGGATACAGCAGCACAGCGAACGACCACATTACTTACCCTAATCTTAGCGCCATAAAAGTTCCGGATGTGATAAACGCTATCATTTATGGGCTGCCCTTTAGTGCTTATTTTAGGCAAATAACAGATACCCTATTGGCTGTAGCAGGTGGGTATCTCAACAAAATTAATAATACTTTTTACTTAACGGGCGGAAACAAATTCATGGGCCGATACAACCCCATGGGACCTAACCACGGTCCCGGATTTGTACAGATATATACGAATTCTATAAGGAGATTTAATATCATAGATGATGGCACTACCCTTGTCGTACATCATTTTACCGAGATATACGACCCCATCAATCTTCATAGGAGAGACTATAATGTTGTACCTCAGATTATGCCGAATGGAGAAGAGGGCTTAACGGCTTTTTCGGGTGTTTTTCAATTGGATGCCAATCTGCCGTTTCTAAACTCTGTCAACATAGACAGCTCAGGATATTTCGTTAATAATGACTTTTCTCAGTATTACAACCATTATCATTGCGCTCACATTCCGTTGTACAGTGCAGCTCAGAAAGAGATGCACACGGTATTCTTTGGAGGGATAGCCCAGTATTATGACGATAAGGGTACCCTTGTCCAAGACAACAATGTTCCCTTCGTAAAAACCATAGCGCGAGTAACAAGGAATGCCAATGGTATGATGGCAGAATATAAGTTGCCTGTTGAAATGCCTGCTTTTCTTGGAGCGGGGTCAGAGTTTATTCCTATGGAGCATTTGCCTAAGTATCACAATGGAGTTTTAAAATTGGATGATTTCGAAAGGGATACCACCCTGGTTGGATACATTTATGGGGGCATTGCCAGTTCCGCTCCCAATATATTTTTCACCAATACCGGTGCCGAGAGCAGTGCAAGTAGTCAGATTTTTAAAGTTTATATCGTTAAAAACGCGATATCGAACACCCATGAATTAAACATCCAGAGTATCGGAACCTTGCAGCTGCAGGTTTACCCCAACCCCAGCAAGGATGGTTTTACGGTGAAATTTAACCTAAAAAGCCCTTCTACGGCGAAGTTAACTCTCTACGACTCCAATGGTAACTGGATAGAAAGCACCATACTCTCTAACTTAAAAGTTGGGGAAAACATTTATTCCAAGCAGATTGAAGGCATAAAGAAAAGGGGTATTTATTTCATATCGCTAGAAACGGAGAGTGAGAAGGCCTCCCAAAAGATAGTTATCCATTGAAAATACGGATTTTGCAATTTTTATGTTTTGATAGAGACGGTCGTGCAGGAAGTGTTTCTGCGATGCCATGGGTGCATGAGAGGTCTCAGTTTACTTGAGATTTTATAGTGAGCTCAGGGTTGAATTGAAGCGTTGGCGGCAAGTATTTTTGCTTTGGCTATAGGGGCATATATCTGTTTTTAACGAATTTTATTCGGTTTAAAAATAAAGGTTCATTTGTTATGATAGCAATTCGCCTGTTTTTGCCCATTTTTTTCATTATTGTTAGCCCCTTCGTTTTAACGAAGGAGGTTAGAGGTCAGATGAATTTAGCGGAAGCCTATGCTTGGCATTTTCCGGCGCCTGATACTATTCGGGGGGCTAATGATTTGATCGCTATTTTACAGTGGGAAATTGAGCAGGTGCTGGATGCAGGTCATTTAGCGCCGATTCGGCTTGCTTTTGGAGACTTACCTTATGAACACTACTTTCTCTATCAGGAGCCGGGTCGTATTTTAACTACGCTGGCTTGGGCCTGGCCCTACTTGACGCCGACCCAACAGGCACGTGCATTGGCCTACGCCGAAGCAGAGCTCGAGCACCCTGCTTTTGCGCCTTGGGCGAATGAATTTACGATGCCGAGGGATGTGGGCGCTCGACGAGAGTGGTACGTGTCTACCGATCTTTGGGGCTTAGATGCCACTTTTGGCGATTTCAGGCCGCGCCTGCACACGCTGTATGGTTTTTGGCTTTTTTGCTACCGCAGCGGACAAACCGAGTGGATGAAAAAGTACTACGCTCGGGCGCGCGACTTTTATTTTAACCAAAACCAACGAGCGCGGCTTTATGGCGATATGTGTGGCCACCTTGCCATGGCGCGTTTAGCGCACGTAAACGGCGATATTAGTGCGCGCAACTTTGCCCTGCAACGGCTCCAATCAGAGCTGGTGGATGGGCTTGACGTTCAGAACAAGCATGCGTTTGCGCGGGATGGTCTTTACGGCTGGGATGGTCCCTACGACCGCTTGCCCACCAACGACATGTATAGCCCCCGTAAGGATGGCTGGATTTATCGCGGTTTCATCTTCCTCAATATGGGGCCGGAAATTGCGCGCTTTCTTCGCGACTCTTGTTTCGGTCAAGTGCAAACTATGCACGAGGAAGGCAAGCGTATATTGCCTTTGTGGTGGTTGATGCAAGCCACATATTTCCCGCGCTGGACGGGCGACGAGAGTGTGGGTGTGCCTTCTGAGGCCTTCGGCATGTATCATCCAGTGGAAACGTGGATACTTCAGACACCGGCCAGTCAGTTGCGCCGTTTCATGCGCAGTAGCCCTACGGGCCGCGGCGATTGCTATTGGATAGAGGCGTTGGTGCAAACCATAGAGGCGCACGCGACAAACACGCGCTGGCTCGACGTGCGCACTACGCCCTTTCCTCCGATTTGGCTGGACGGTAGCGTAAATACTCGGCCGTTTGCCTATGCTCCTGCTTTGCGTTTGCGCTTACAGCCCAACCCTGCAGCGCATCAAGTGCAGCTGCAATTGGAGGAAGTAGCGCCCTTCCCACTCTATTGGCAGGCGCACGACACTCAAGGACGCCTTGTGGCTACCGGCCATTTCGCCCCTGGCCAAAGCAGTGTGTCTATTTCGATCAATCATTGGGCCAAGGGTGCCTATCGCATCTCTTTGCTCGATAACCATAGTTCCCTCATTCACACTCAAACACTGGTTATTCCATGAAAATAGTCGCATGTTGGGCCTCCTTAGGCCTGATGGTATCTTCTGTGTGGGCGCAGCCTTTAGCGGATTGGCCTCAGTGGCAGCGCGACGCTGCGCGCACGGGTCGCACAGCCGCTTCTGTAGCGCCGCCCTTTCGAGCGCGTTGGTTTTGGCTCGGCCCTCAGTTGACGCTTCGCAACTACGCTTCCAACCCTGCTTGGCCCGATGACTTAGAAAGCCGCGAAGACTACTCCTTTCCCGTGCCCAGTCCTTACACCGTTACTATTGCCAAAGGAGTAGAGCCTGTAGTAGCCGGAGGGCGTGTGTTTGTGGGCACTCAGGAAGGCGGCGTTTATGGCATTGCTTTGGATGATGGCGCTACGCTGTGGGCATACGACATGGGCGACCCGGTTATTGCTACTGCCTGCGCCGACGCAGGCCAAGTACTTTTTGCTGATGTATATGGAGATATTGCCGCCTTAGACGCTGCCACAGGACAGCTGCGTTGGTCGTACACGGCCGATCGCACTATTGTAACGGCTCCTTTATTGTTGAAAGACCAAGACCGCGTTTTCTTGGCGTCTCATGGCGGCACTGTTTATTGCTTTAAGTGGTCTACGGGCGAATTGCTCTGGAGGGTGCTCCTACCGACTCCCGTACAAGGACAGATGGCTGCTACCGAGTCTCGTCTTTTTGTTCCTGCTGAAAATCTCAAGGTGTATGCCCTAAGTACTCAAAGTGGAGATGTGTTGGCTGAAAAACAAGTCGTTGGTCAGAGTTTTCGCCTCACTCACCCTGTTGTCTTTGCCGGTAAGTTGTGGGTAACCACTTGCCAAATTCCGATGGTAGGCTCAGAGTTTGTCTTTGACGATGTACTGGCAGCTGCTCAAACGTTAGAGGAAGAAGAGAACCTTACGCGCGCCTTCCTGCGCGGGCAGGGAGGTTTTCTTTATGCTTCGCCCGATTGGCAACACCTCTTTGCCTTAGATACCGCTACTTTAGATACTGCCTATTTAATTGCCAATGGGCCAATAGAGGGCGTAGGTTATCCCCTTGCTGGCGTGGGTATTACCCACAACGACTTAGTGGTTACCTGGTTTCGCACGCGCTTTCCTACCTTAACTCACGACCGGCCAGCCTTTGGAACGGATTATTCGATTGATATAGCCGCTATAGATCCGCAGACGGGTCAGCGCATCCGCATAGATAATGGTGCCTTTTCAGACATGTTTCCTGGGCCAGAGACAGATAACCTGTATATTTTTACCTCTGGCGGCGAATACTTGTGGTTTCGCCAATATTTCCGCGGTACGCAAGTGATTCACCTCCCTACGAGTGAGCACACGCTCGCTATGGTTACTGTTCGAGAGCGCGATGGTGGCACCTTCTATGCTGACGTTGTTCCTTACGATAACGAAGCCGATGAGCCTTCGTACGCTCAAACACCCCTAGAAGGTAAAGCAGCAGCAGTTATCGTATCAAATATGGTATTGCTTTCGGAAGTGGGTGGCATTCTGGCTATCGAGCACCGCAACGATTAAGCGATAGTGTTCTGAAAAGTCATTTATTGTAGATGAGTATCTTCATAGAAGCGATCTATTCTTTGATAGGGCGAAGATTTTCCTGCAGGTGCGTATCTCATTTGTTTTAAACCGTACAGTCGAATAATAACAACAAAAAAGCGTTTCCTCAAACGGAAGCTTTATCTTTTTCAGTAAATCCTTAAGATAAGGCTTCACTTTATACTTATCTTAAGGCAAAACCCTATGTACATTCGAAGAAAAGTATTTATCGTTTTTTTAGCGACTACAGCTGCTAACCTCTTTTCACAAGGCATTCGGTTAGGGCTAAATTTTCCTTTTAGGGGCCCTGAATACGCCAGTATTGCTAATCACATAAGCCGCTTGGAAGGCTGCGGAGCACACATTTATCGGCAAATGACCTACGCTGACTTAATCTGGAAGCATGTTGAACCAACAGATAATAACTGGAATTTCAAGTATCCCGATAGTGTTTTTTTTCATTATTTAAATCATGAGTACGTAGCCAATTTATATGCTCTTACCGTTGCAAATACCAATAATGGCAATGTTGGCTATCAGGTACCTTGGAGGGCTTGCACGAACTCTCCTCTTTGTGGTTGGAGGTATAACTTAGACAGCACTGCCACCATGGATTACCTCAGTACTTGTGTAAATAGGTATTCCAGCAAAGTCAGGTATTGGGAACTTGGGAATGAGTCTATAAATTCTAATTATCCGTTGGGCATGCCCATTTTGCCTTTTGTTGACTTTGTCAAACATAATTACAGGTGGATAAAAGCGGTAAATCCACAAGTTAAAGTCTTATTGCCGGGAACGGTAGGTACTTATGGCTTTCCCATGCAAAAGACTTATCAAGACCTACATGCCTTATTTTCTAATAATATAGGAAACTATTTCGATATTTTTAGCTTTCACGATTACAACGCTTGGTGGACAACCCCCCTTCACATCGACAGCATTTTAGCGATTCGAGACTTATATGGACTTCAAGATAAGGAGGTATGGATAACAGAAAGCTCGGTTTCCTCCCTCAACTTTTCAGCGATTACTCCGACTTACTCAAGTGTGGATGAACAAGCAGCAGATGTATGGAGGCGATCTACTATTGCGTGGGCTAAAGGCATCCATACGTTTTTCTGGCATAGTGGGTGGAGTAGTCCACCTCCTAATGAATGGGCAGAATTTGGGCTTTTAGACCACACTGGAAAAAAGAAGAAATCTTATCACTCTTATCGGCTTTTAGCTGATAAGATAGCCAATTTCACTTCTGCGCAAATAAAGAGTATGGGTATTGTGGAGGATAATAATAACTCTACTATTGGAGGAAATGGAGTTTGGGTTATGAAATTTGTAGTAAACGGCGAAAGTAGATATGTCATGTGGAGCAGAGATGCGCAGACCTACTCATTGACATCAGCCAGTGATGTAAAATACATAGTTACAAGTGTTGTTCCCTCGGACATTTCCAATGATGGAGAGACCGCAGTCTTTTCCAAGGACTCAATATATCTGAGTGCGGGTGCTCAATATACGTTTCGCCTGTCATCATTGCCGATTTTAGTGGAGGAGGTAAAGACTACCTCTATTTCTATTCCGACGGAAAGGACTTTAATTGAGGTTTTCCCTAACCCTGCAAAGTCATATCTTGAGATTAAAAGTGCTCTAAGCGTTTCGTCCAGGATAGAATTACTCGACGCTTTAGGCAGGTTAGTCCTACAAACCGAACTTAAACCCCAGGAAAGCGAAATGCTCTATCTGAACAAACTGAATAAGGGAATTTATTTTTATTCAATTAGCCGTGAGGGAATCATCTTACAGCAGGGTAAGATAGTCATTGAGTAAATATTTTTTGTATTGGCTACGTATCTTCTGTTTGCAAAAATGCATATCCGATAAAAATAGGTCTGTTATCTGTAGCGGTCTTCCAAGGGCAATTACTCTTGACGAATTGCCTTTTTCAAACAATAATTTAATGAGGGATGCAAGGTAGCTATGTCCGTGATAGTTGATTTTTTTAACTCTGAACACACCACTGCCGAATATCCAGTAATAAATATTTTAGTGCCCTCTTTACTAAACTGTTTGACCACATCACTGAGTTGGTACAATCCTGTAGCATCTATAAATAGCACATTTCTCAAATCTAAAATCAGCGTTTTGGGTTTTTGATTAGTGCGTCTCAGTACTTCGTGAAAGAGTTGTGCAGTACCAAAAAACAAAGTGCCGTTGATTTCATAAATCATTACGTCTTTAGGAATGTCGCTGTGCAAATGCTCTTTCGAGCCGGACTCTCCAATAATACTTATCTGGGTTGCGTCAGCCATGCGCTTAACAAATAAAAAGGCAGCTAGCACTACTCCAATTTCAATGGCCAATACTAGATCAAACAGGACAGTAATTAAAAAGACAACTAATAAAATAGCTCTGTCGTAGAAATTACTTCTAAAAATCGAAGCGAAATTGTGCCATTCGCCCATGTTATAGGCGACTACCTCCCAAGGC
>CALHAM010000030.1 GCA_937934275.1 uncultured Saprospiraceae bacterium
CGCGGTTCGCAAGATGATACAGATGAAGTAAGGACGAAGGGCGCAGGTGCGGCCCAGCGGCCGCACCTGCGTGGAAAGAACTACGACGAAAGGCGGCCGCCCTGCCCGGATTTCCCGAGGCAGGGCGGCCGGTTTTTGGGGAACCGAGGGCATGGGTAGGGTGAAGCGCAATTGCTGAAGTAAGTGGGAAGTGCTCTGTTTCTTCAAAAAAACAGCTTGTAGGAAGACCAACCTCCCTGCGGGCGCTCATGGGTCGAAACCCTTTGCAGATGTAGGGAGCGCGCGACTGCTCAGGCCTGATGACTATCGTCATCGCCTGTTCAGCCCAGAGGGCTTCTTCCAAGCCTACAAGCGCAGGTCCGATTAACGACCTTTTCCGACGACTTCAAACGCCTGTTCGATGCGATAGCCTTGCGCATCCACGACGGTCAGCACGTGTTGGCCCACTGGCGGCAACAAAGCCATCTGATGGAAATGACGCGTGCTGCCTAAATATTCGCCGTCCAAATGCCAGAAAACCTCCGTAGCGGGCCGCCGATGAGCCAGCTGAAAAACCACGCGGCTAGGCTGACCGTCGAGGTCAATGGGCACATAGATGCGTCGCAAGTCGCGCGGATAAATGAGCTGCATAGGCCGGTGTTCATCTGCGCTTGCCTGTTGTGGGCAATTAGGATGCAACGGCGGAGGGGGGCGGTAGGCGGGGTTTCGGCGGATGTAATAGTATTCTTGCAGCGGCGGCAACACAAACCAGGGTTGGTGTTGCATCTCCGCGGGGGGGGCGCAGTCGCTGTTAATCTGCCATTGGCCATCGGCAGAGAGATGGAGCAGTTGGTGATAGGAGCAAGAAGGAGCGAGAAGGCCCTTGCGCGGTATCCAGGAGGAGTCTGCTTGGCAGTAAGTCCCGGCGCGATAGCCGCTTAGTTGGCATATTGGCACGCGTGTCATATCGTCGTAAGGGGGGGCAAACCAGCGTCCATCGTTAGGCAAGAAGTCGAACACATCAAAAAGCACGGGTGCAGCCACTTCGACACCAATAAGGCCCGGGCGGCCTTCGCCATCGGCATTGCCCACCCAAACACCTACGGCGTATTGTGGCGTAACGCCGATAGCCCATGCATCGCGGAAGCCTATGCTAGTGCCCGTTTTCCAGGCTATGCGTCGATTGTTTTGGAAAACTTCCCATTCGCCCGCACCTAGCGGGCGCTCTACGCGCTGCATGGCTTCAAAAGTGAACCATATGGCTGCCGCGCCTGGCCCGTTGGGTTGCTGCTGGAGGCGAGGTTGGTGCGGCTGAGCGTCTGCCAGCAATTGGGCTGAGCGAAAGTCGCCAGCATCGTAGCGGCTACTGCGCTCATACCAGGCGCTCAAGCGTCGCGCCATGCCGGCATAGGCGTTGGTGGCTTCGAGTAAATTGGCCTCACCACCGCCTAAAATAAGCGAAAGGCCGTAATGACTGGGCGTTTTTCGGAACGTAGAAAATCCGAGCCCTCTAAGGTCGAAATGGAACTTTTCTACCCCATAGTTCTGCAGCAGCCGGACGAAAGGCACGTTGAGCGAGCGCGCTAGCGCCCGATGAGCGGGCACTATGCCATCGTAATCGGCCCGAAAGTTTTCAGGGCGATAGCGACCCATTTGGGTGGGCACGTCCTCCAAGAGGCTGTGCGGCAAAAGAAGGCCCTCCTCGAGAGCCATGGCGTACAGAAAGGGTTTGAGGATGCTGCCTGTGCTGCGCGGTGCAGCAATGATGTCTACCTGTTCGCCGTGTTCGGTGCCGGCATTAGGGGCATTACCCACATAGGCGCGCACGAGACCAGAGGGTACCTCTAAGACGACGATGGCTATGTTGTGAATGCCATTGCCCCGATAAAGCGCTTGCCATCGAGCGGCAATGTCGGTTATTTGCCGCTGCCAATGTCGGCGAATGGCCGTTCGGAAGCGACCACCGCTGCCTTTGGGCTGATTTTTGGCTAAGCGGTCGAGTAAGTGTGGTGCTAGGTTAGGTAAGGGTAGCGGGTCCTCAGGGAGAGGTTCTTCCTGGGCCAAGGCACAGGTCTCGTCGCTGATCGCGCCCTGTTGGCGCAGGCGTTCCAGCAAGCGGTTACGCTTGTGTAGCAGTTGCTCTCGGTTGCGGCCCGGATGAATGAGGGCAGGGCTGTTGGGCAGTACGGCTAATGTGGCCGCCTCGGCCCAAGAGAGCGCCTCCGGAGCCTTGCCAAAATAGCGCCAGCAAGCCGCCTCCAAACCCACTACGTTCCCGCCAAAAGGGGCGTGAGTGGCGTACAAGCTGAGAATCTCGCGCTTGGAGTAGCTCAGTTCTAAGCGAGTGGCCATGAACATTTCTACTACCTTCTCCCACAAAGTGCGAGGCGGATTTTTGCGAGCCATCCGAATGACTTGCATGCTCAGCGTACTGCCGCCGCTCACCTTACGCCCGAGTTTCACATTTAGCCACAGGGCGCGAACCAGGCTGATGGGATCTACTCCAGGATGGTACCAAAAGAGTTTATCTTCAAATGCTACCACACAAATGGCGTATTTTTCGGGCACGGAGGCAGTCGAAAACCGCCATTGCCCGTCAGCAGCAATGCGCGCGCTGAGCAGGTGCCCGTCTTCGTCCTCCAGCACCGTTGAGAGCGGAACATCGAACAGCGGATGCGGCAGACAAAAAAACCACAACGCCACCAGCGTTATGGCCGTTACACACGTCTTTGGATAGCGACGCATTAGGCGACGGCAAGAAGATAGGCTGTCCTCCAGAGGTTGTCTTTTAAAAGGCATGTCTGTTGTTGTAAACCTGCGCTAGGTAAAAATATTAAGTTAGACCAATGAGCAAACCCAACGCACCGCTTTCGCAGAAATTTACGCCGCCTTTGAGGCCTTTGCCCCGAGGTGCTAAAAATTAGCAAGTTTTTTGCCCGAAAAAGAAGGGATTGTGCGCAATTTTACCACGCAATATCCGGTAATCGCTAGGAGCCTTGAAAAATCCGTTTACACTATGCGTCAGCTTAAGATAGCTCACAAGATTACCACTCGAGAGAGTCAGGCGCTGGAGCGCTATTTGCTGGAAATCAGTAAAATACCGCTGCTGTCGCCAGAGCGTGAAGTGGAGCTGACCCGACGCATTCGCAAAGGCGATGTAGAGGCCTTGCATGAGTTAACGCAGGCCAACTTGCGCTTTGTGGTTTCTGTGGCCAAGCAGTACCAAAACCAAGGCCTGAGCCTTTCCGACCTGATTAACGAGGGTAACGTAGGGCTGATTAAGGCTGCTCATCGCTTCGATGAAACCCGTGGGTTCAAGTTTATCTCGTATGCCGTTTGGTGGATTCGACAGAGCATCCTGCAGGCGATTGTGGAGAACAGCCGCATCGTCCGCATGCCGTCCACCCGAGTCGGCTCTTACAACAAAGTCAATGAGGCATATTCTTCTTTTGTGCAGACTTTCGAGCGCGAACCGACAACGCTGGAATTGGCTGACCTGCTGGAGATGACGGTAGCGGAGGTGGAAACGATTTTAGCGGCACAGAGCCGCCACGTGTCTTTTGACGCGCCGCTTTCCGCCGAAGATGGCGAAGCTACGCTGTTGGATGTCTTCGCTGCTGAGGAGGCTCCGAACCCGGAGTGGGAGCTGATGACCGAGTCTCTTAGAAAAGAAATTGCCCAAGGGCTGGCCTCCCTTTCGCCGCGCGAGATGCAGGTTATCTCAGATTTTTATGGCCTTGATGGTCAAAAACCGCTTTCCTTAGACGAAATCGCCGACAAATTCAACCTCTCGCGGGAGCGCGTGCGCCAAATCAAGGAGCGTGCCATACGCCGCTTGCGCAAGTCGCATAACCGCAATGCCCTGCGCGCCTACTTAGGCTGAGCACATCGCTTTGTAAGTTCAGCCCCTTTTTCGGCTTACCTTCGCGCCGTTCTTGGGCATTCATCGTGCAGATTTGTGAATTTAGCGCTTGACATCGGTAATACGCGCATCAAAGGCGGTCTTTTTCGCGGTAAGCAATTGTTGGAGTACAGCCATTGGCATGTGGAAGAGTGGGCTTTAGTGGCCAAATGGGCCAGCGAGAGGCACGTGCGCCAAGTGGCGTTAGCCGCCGTAGTGCCGATTGAGCAGGCAGAAGTGGCCCAGCTCAAACAGCAGACTAATTATTGGCTAGAAATTACGCATTTGACACCAGCGCCCTTTACCATCGCCTACAAAACACCGCACACCTTAGGCCATGACCGCATAGCCGCTGTAGCAGGCGCTCATGCGCTCTGGCCTGGGCGCAATTGCTTAGTCATAGACTGCGGTACATGCATCAAGTACGACCTACTTACGGCCGAAGGTGTTTACTTGGGCGGCAATATTGCTCCTGGTGCTGCCATGCGGCTAAAGGCCATGCACACCTTCACAGCGCAACTGCCTATGCCTCCTGTAGAGATGCCTCCTGAGGTCATCGGTAACAGCACTACCACAGCGCTCCAAAACGGCGCATTGCGCGGGGCCGCCCTGGAAATGGAGGGCTTTGTTCAGATCTTCCGCCGGTATTTTGCCGACCTAACCGTCGTTCTTACCGGAGGCGATGCAACCTTTTTCCGCGCCATCTTGCCATTTGACCTAATCGTAGAGCCACACCTGACCCTGCGGGGGCTAAACCACCTGCTTCTCTTTAACACTACCATCTCTTCTCCATCCTGAGCCTCTGTTCAAAACCGCTATCTATGAGGTTGTTATTGCCAATACCGCTCGCTCTTTCTCTGTGTGCTGTCTCTGGGCTTTGGGCACAGCCCAAATTCAATTCTCCCTATTCGCGCTACGGATTGGGCGATCCGGCGCGCTCCGTCTTCGCCGCTCAAATAGGTTTAGGAGAGCAGACAGCCGCCTTTCACGACCATCACCACCTCAATTCGGCCAACCCAGCCTCCTACGCCTTTTTGCGCACGGCTACTTTCGAAGGCGGCGTCTATGCCAAATACGGCGCCTACCAGTCGCCTTCGGCTAGCCAACGAGCCTGGACGGGCAACATGGCATACTTGGCGCTAGGATTTCCCCTGCGCAACGCCATCAACGACATCCTCGATCGCCAGCGCTCACCCTGGCACTATGGCACAGGGCTGACCTTAGTGCCGAACACTCAGGTGGGTTACAACGTCTCCATAAACGACTCACTGCCAGAATTAGGTAAAATCATCAGCGAGTTCAAGGGCAATGGGGGCACTTACCGCTTATCGTGGGGCCACGGCCTGCGCTACAAGCAAACGGCCATTGGCATCGACTTAGGCTGGCTATTTGGCAAGATGACCTACGAAGGCTCTACGGCATTTAGAGACTCCTTTCCCACCTTCATCAGCACGCGTCGCGACGACCAGAACATCGGCGGCTTCGTCTGGAGGGTGGGCGTACAGCACGACTTCGTGCTGAAATACTTTGAGACGGATACGAGTATGCCCAAGCAGTGGGTTACGTTGGGTATAAGCGGTGGCACGCAGCGGCAGCTTAACAGCACCGCCGATCGCCTCTTTGTGCGGCATCGCGGACGCCAGGCCAACGGCCAATATAGCGCGGCCGATACCCTTCTGCTGGAAAGCGGTCGGCGCTACACCCTTACGCTGCCGGCCTCGGTGCGCGCCGGCGTGCAGTACGTGCAAGCCAATAAGATGCGTTTAGGCGCCGAATTTGTCTACGAGAACTGGTCCGTATTTGAGAATGCAGCGCGAAGCAGCGATGCCGACTTCCGGAACATCATCGAAGTTGCCGTGGGTGCTGAGTATATCCCTGACCACATCTCCTACAACCGCTACCTCAAACGCGTCCGCTATCGCTTGGGCGCCTACTATCGCCAAGACCCGCGCGTGGTAGGCCCTGGGCAACTGGACGATATTGGCCTGTCTTTGGGCATGGGCTTCCCGCTCATCCTGCCGCGCCAGCAGTCCTCCTTTATCCAGACCGCCTTTGAGTTAGGGCAACTGGGCCACGGCACAGGCATTCGAGAGACGTATGCGCGCCTGGTGTTGGGCTTCACGTTCAACGACGACACTTGGTTCTTCAAACGCCGCTTCGATTGAGCGCCTCTACAGGGCCTTATACAAGACGTAAGCTAAATAAGGCTCGTCAGCCTGGTTAATGCCGATCCGGTTGTTCATCTGGTGAATGAGCGTAGGTAAGATAGGCGCTAAAGCACTGCCCAATCGGCTCAAAATGAGCTCGTTGCCCCGAAGCCAGCGCACCCACTCGGGTTGCTCACCATCAAAGCGGCCTTTGCGCAGGGCTTCCCAGAGTTCTACTACAGATAGGCGGATGTCTTCCTGTTGAGGGCGAAAGCTCTCCTCGAAGAGCACTCGAAGTTCTTCAAGCCATCGTTGAGGCGTGCCGTTGTCGGCCTCAATGGGCCGAATAAACAGCAGCGCCCACTGTTCGCATAGGCGCTCAAAGTAGTGGGAGGCCTCCTCGCGGCTCCAACCTACAGCATAAGCAGTAATGACGTGTAGGCGCAGCGCATCGAACAGCGCATCGCCGTAAGTATAGGGAGGGCGCAGTCGCTCGAGGGCTACTCGCGAGGAAAGGTGGAAGTGCTCCTCACTCCAGTACAATGCTTCTGGCTCCCGAAAGATGTCTCTGTTGGGTAGGTAGGTCCTTTGCTCGATTGCCCCGCGCTCCGAAAACCACGCGCCTACAGCCTCCGGCATGGCTTCCATCCACGTCGGTGTTCCGTGCAGGTGTAGCCGTATGTGTGGCCTTTGCTCGTCATTGTACCGAATAAAAAAAGCACGTGCCCCGCGCTCAGCCCACACGTATCGCTCCAAAAACGGTCGTAAAGCGCGTATCAGAAAAACATCTAGGGCCTCTAACGGAGAAATATGGTAAGAAAGCCAAGAACGCGGCGTCATGTAAGCAAAGGTCTGGAGTTTTAATAAAAAAATAAAAAGGCTTGCACAGTTCTTCTCAAGGAGTGTATATTTGTAGTCCAAAATCGCGGAGTGGAGCAGTTGGTAGCTCGTCGGGCTCATAACCCGAAGGTCGCAGGTTCAAGTCCTGTCTCCGCCACCAAGCAGAGGCCTCGCCCTTGCGGCGGGGCTTTTTTGTTTAGGCGCGCAGTAGGCAACCGGGAAAAAATACAGCGTTTGCCGACGATTTTTTGAAATAAGCGATCGCAGCACGAATGGCGGAAAGTCAAAGCAGGCGCGCACGCTGCTGCTTTGCCATTTCTTATTAAAAAGCCAGGCAGACATTTACAGTCGCGCTCAAGGTGTTGCCCGCATAAGTTATTACTTGTGTTCTTAGAGCGATAGAGTTTTTTTTTTTTTTAC
>CALHAM010000031.1 GCA_937934275.1 uncultured Saprospiraceae bacterium
AGTGTGCGCCTTCTCGATCAAGGCCCTCAATGCTCAGAAGGCGGGGGCCGTAGCGGTTCTGATTGCGAACCACTACGCAGATCCGGCTCAGAATGATTGCTCAGCCATGAATATGGGAGCCACTCAGCCACAAGCGGGCCAGACGACAATCCCTTGCTTTTTCATGAGCCGTCAGATGGCTGAATATGTAGACGCTGCCCTTAACTCGGGAGAAGCCGTAGAAATATGCATTATTATTCCAGAGGTGCGCTTAGACCAAATCTTCTTCCCTGCTTCGAGCAAACAAACGCCAGTCAATCAAATTCCGGTAGATACTTTTGGCTTCGCGGTCTGGCTCTCCAACACCAGCAATGATCCACGCACCAACGTCGTATTGGATGCCAAAGTATTAACGGCCAACGACAGCGTACTGTACTCGACGCAGACCACAATTCCGACCCTCGACGTGGGTATCACCGACAGTTTGTTTGTAATTCCAGGTTCTTATGCGCCTGAGCTACCCATTGGCACCTACAAACTTCTATACACGGCCAACTCCGACCCCGTAGGTAGCGTTATTCCGGCAGAAAGCCGCTCGCAAACGAATTTCTACGTTACGGATCGGCTTTTTGCTAAAGACGACGGCGCCACCATCGGCTTTCGCCCAGGCTCTTTAGGCGATAGTTGGGGCGTAGGAGCGCTGTACAGCACGAATCCAAAAGTTACGGAAAAATATCGGGTTAAAGACGTCGAGTTCACCTTCGCCACAAACGCCAACGAAGTGCCTGTAACGAGTGTACAGGCCGATGTTTACTTCTTTAAAGTGAAAGACGATGTGCTACCCAACTATAGTAACTTTGATAACACCAAATTTGAGTCAGAAAGTTTTGAATGGCAAGGTACGGCACCCTATCAGGCAGGTTCGAGCACGACTAACTATCAGCTCCAGACGGTGGAGCTTATCAACCTGACTACGGGCGACTTTGGGGTGGAACTCGAAAACGGCAAGCGCTACGTCATCGCCGTGCTGTACAGTGGTGACTTTGTGCGTGTTTTCCACGCGTTCGACCAAGATGTGCCGCTGCCTACGCCTTCTACCCTCGTTTTCAATGGCCAGTGGTTCCTTGGCGGCTTCCAAGGCGGTCCAAGCGCTGTTTTGCGCATGTACATTGACTTGATCAGTACCACCGACGAAAAGCCGCTACCGGAAAACGTCATGCAGGTGCGCCCCAACCCTGTTGCAAACGGTCGCTTGGCCCTGCAAATGGGCTTCGACCGCCCCACGGATGCGACCATCACGATTGCTGAGCTGAGCGGCCGCGTGATCACCTATGAAGTCCGCGAAGGCCTAACGAACGACTTGCTCACCTATTCGCTGCCTCAATTGGCTTCGGGCACTTACTTGGCTCGTGTAGCTACAAAAGAAGGCACGCTCACTAAGAAATTTGTAGTGCAGCATTAAGAACAATCTCTTTTTCGAGGCACAAGCGCAGGGCCAGCCGTTCTGACGGTTGGCCCTACTTTTTTGTTCTTAGTTTTTCGCTGCACCAGTGCTCCCGATATTTGCGCCAACGTCTGCTGTAGGCCATGTCCACGTATGCCGTCTGCCAAGTCAGTATCGCGCCTTTGCGCGCCCATCCGAACGACAAAAGCGAAATGGTATCGCAGCTGTTGTTCGGCGAAACCGTCGAGGCCCTCGAGGCCAAAGATGGGTGGCGCCACGTCATATGCGCCTGGGACGGCACCAGTGGTTGGGTGGACGCGCGCCAGCTGCATCCTCTGACGCCCAGTGAATACGCCGAATACGCCGAGCATTCCTCCATGAGCCTTTCGCTGGTGGAAGGCCTAATGGCCGCCGACCACTTCATCCCGCTGACCATGGGAGCCATGTTGCCTTGCTACGACGGGCTGCGTTGCCGCTTAGGCAACCTGTCGTTTCAGTTCTCTGGCCCAGTGGTTACGCCTTCACGAGCGCCTCGCACGGGCGAATGGATCGTCCGCACAGCGCGTCGATATCTCAATGCGCCCTACCTATGGGGAGGGCGCTCGCCCTTCGGCATTGACGCTGCCGGATTGGTGCAATTGGTCTATAAAATGGCCGGCATACGCCTGCCTCGCGAAGTAACTCAACAAGTGCACGAAGGCGTTGCTGTGGACTTCACCGAACAATGCCACCTGGGTGACTTGGCCTTTTTCGACGACGGTAAAGGGCACATCGGCCATGTGGGTATCGTGTTACCCGATTGCCACATCATCCACGCCAGTGGAAAAGTGCGCATCGACAAACTCGACCATTTCGGCATCTTCAACCTTGAACAAAAGCGATACACATATCAATTGCGCATCGTCAAACGCCTGCTGACCGAGAGCGCACCCGCCCTGCGCGATGACTCCAAAGCCTCTTCCCCCTCTGAGCCTGAAGAGGCCCACAACCAAACGGCCCTCTTCGATTGAATAAGCACTAAATGCCACCCAAACCACAACCTGTGAGTACCGACCCAAACACGCTAAAGATAGCCCGCTTGAATGGACAGCTCGAAATCTTCTATTCCATCCAAGGAGAAGGCAAAAGCGCTGGCATTCCGTCGGTATTTGTGCGCACCAGCCTGTGTAATCTGCACTGCATTTGGTGCGACACCGACTATACCTGGAACTGGGAAGGAACGCCCTTTGCCCATGTAAACGATGCAAATCCGGAGTATCGAAAGTTCCATAAAAAAACCTGGATGGCGCGTTGCTCTGTAGGAGAAATAGCGGAACGAGTGCTGGCCTATCCGGCGCGCAACGTCGTGCTCACTGGTGGTGAACCCATGATGCAACAGCCCGCCCTGGTTGCTTTAATGCACCTATTGCGGCAACACGACGCCGCTTATCGCTTCGAGGTAGAAACCAACGGGACGCTACTGCCTCACTCCGACTTTGAAGCGGCCATTGACCAATACAACGTGTCGCCCAAGCTAGCCAACAGCAACAACCCTCAACGTCTGCGCGAGAAAGCAGCCGTCTATCGCTATTTTGCTCAAAATCCGAAGGCTTGGTTCAAGTTTGTCGTTGCACAATTGAAAGACTTGGAGGAGGTGCTCCTACTGCAAGAGCGCTACGCAATCGCCTCCGAAAAAATATGGCTAATGCCCGAGGGCCATACGCGCCAAGCGCTCGCTCGCCGACGCCGATGGTTGGTAGAAGCCTGCAAAACCCACGGCCTTCGCTACACCGACCGCCTGCACGTACAGATTTGGGGAAACCAAAAAGGTGTTTGAGCGACGGCTACGCTTCCTGCTTTTTGCGTGGAACGTGCTCAGGGCAGTCCACGCGCAAATCCCGAATCTCTAAAGGTTTTTTGATGAAATGGCAAAAATGCCCGCTTTCCGTCTTCCGATAATACGCGCAAGCAAAACACATCCGCTGCGGCACAATAATGCCCGCAAGCTGCAAATGAGCAATAAGGCCGAGCAAATGCTCCAACAAGCTGCCTTGCTCTTCTGGCGAAAGATGAGCCAGCCCCGGCAGCATCACATCCGCAAAGTCTGATACTTTAGACGCCATGGCCTGCCCCTCTTCCGTGAGTACCAACGTATGGCTCCGCGTATCGATGGGGTCAATCTTGCGCAGCAGAAGCCCTTTTTGCTCCAGCGTTCGGAGCGCTTCACTGACGGTAGAAGGCGTCAGGTTGAACTCCTGTGCCAATAAGCTCACCCTACATCGCTCCTCCGAATGAAAGCGAATAAAAAGCAACAACTGTATCTGGATAGGACTCAGACCCAATACTTTAGCCTTCTCCCACAACAGCACGCGAAAGGCTTCGCTCAACCGTTCCAGAGCGACTACGATTTTATATTCCACATGGCCTACCTGGGCGTATGGATTAAAAATACTCATAGAATACCTGAAGTGCTATAATTGAGCAGTAAAAATAGCAGAAGCGAGAGTAATGGTGCATTCTATCTTGATTGTGCAACAAACTAAGCGCAACATGCGCAGCACTTTTGCCACGCCATATGCAACAGCCCTCCCGATATTGCGCTGCGGAAGTAGTGCTATTGCACCTTAGCAACACTCAACAATATCTATTCTTTTTTACCCTTTTCTTGTTTATGACCACGACAACGGTCCTTTACGTCTTACTTCTGATGGCCCTTCCCAATTGTGCCTTCTCACCGGAGCATTCGCCCGAAATCACGAAACCGGCTGCTCCTCTGCTCGACACGGCCGGGTTAGACCCCGACAGGCGCGCCCGTCAGTTGCTGCAAACCACACCTATTATAGACACGCACATAGATTTCCCTTATCGCCTGCTCGAACGAGGCGTCTGGCCCAAAGCCGGCTTTGAGGCGCTGGCCCTACGCCACCCAGAAGGCCATTTTGATTATGAGCGCGCGCGCAAAGGCGGACTATACGGGGCATTCATGTCCATCTACATCCCAGCGGCCTACCAGCAAAAGCCACCCGGCAGTGCTCGTGCCCTGGCCGACTCGCTCATTGACTTAGTGCACGCCGTCGCGCGTGCCTATCCCGATAAATTTGCCGTGCCAAGCCGAGCTGACGATATCGAGCGCAACTTCAAAAAGGGTCTTGTATCGTTACCCATGGGTATGGAAAACGGTGCACCCATCGAGACCCTTGCCGACGTGGCCTACTTCCACCAACGAGGTATTCGGTACATCACGTTGGCACACAGCCGCGACAATCGGCTCTCCGACTCCTCCTACGACTCTGCGCGCACACACGGCGGCCTAAGCGATTTTGGGCGCGACGTCGTGCGCGAAATGAACCGCATCGGTATCATGGTAGACGTCAGCCACCTGAGCGACCAAGCCATCTGGGATGTGCTGGCCGTGAGTAACAAGCCCGTCATAGCTACCCACAGCGCTTGCCGGCACTTCACACCCGGCTTCGAGCGAAACCTACCCGACACCCTCATCCGCGCCATTGCCCAAAAAGGCGGCGTCATCCAAGTGCCCTTTAGCCACTATTTCCTCACCGCGGAAAGTCGCCGAGCCTTCCGAGCCGCTGAAGCCCAACTGAAGGAGCAAAACATCAAACAGGAAAGCCCAAAAGCTCGCCGATTTATGGAAAAGCAACTCACACAAGCCGGCTTCGGCGTACGCCATGTGGCCGACCACATCGACCACATCCGCCGCATTGCAGGTATTGATCACGTGGGCATAGGCAGCGACTTCGACGGCGTAGGGCTTGCCGTCCCCCCTGACCTGGCCGACGTAAGCATGTATCCCCACCTCATTGCAGAACTCTTTCGGCGTGGATACACCGACGATGAGGTGCGCAAAATATGCTACCAGAATACCCTGCGCGTATGGAAGGCTAATGAATAGGCCCACCGCCATCCCAGTAGTTCGGCAATCGCTCTTGAGTGCGAGTATCCTTCCCTCTAAGGCACCTAAGACGCTTTATGCTCCTCGCCTAAAAAGCGGCTGGATGAAACTATAGTTAAGAAATTTTTATCGGTTTCTTAAGGCGCATAACTCAAAGCAGCCTACTTTAACCGCGCCAAAGGCGCTCTTTTGTTAACCTGTTAACTGTTTCTGCTCAAGCTATGTCTAACTTTGATACCCGCAACATTCGCAACATCGTGCTCGTAGGGCATTCCGGCTGTGGGAAAACCACTTTTGCCGAGACGATGCTCTACGAGGCGAAAGCCATTAGTCGCCGCGGTAGTGTTGGCGACGGCAACACGCAAAGTGACTATACGCCCCTGGAGCAACAACGCGGACACTCGCTGTTTACGAGTCTGCTCCACTGCACGTGGAAGGAAACGAAGATCAACATCCTGGATACGCCGGGCTTAGACGACTTCGTAGGCGAAGTGATTACGGCGCTCAAAGTGGCCGATACAGCCCTAGTGTTTCTCAATGCGCGCAGCGGCGTGGAAGTGGGCACGGAACTGGTCTGGGAATACGTGAACCGCTTCGAGACACCCTCTATTTTTGTTATTAACCAGCTGGACCACGAAAAGGCTGACTTTGAGCGCACCCTGGAACAAGCACGCGAGCGCTTTGGCCACCGCGTATTGCCCATACAATTTCCTGTTAATAGCGGGCCAGGTTTCAACGCGATCGTAGATGCTCTGCGTATGGTCATGTATGTGTTTCCCGCCGGCGGAGGTAAACCCGAAAAGAAAGAAATACCCGCCGAACACAAAGCGCGCGCCGATGCCATGCATAATGCCCTAGTAGAAGCGGCTGCGGAGAACGATGAGGCGCTGATGGAAAAGTACTTTGAGAACGGTACGCTCGACGAGGAAGACCTCGCCGCAGGGTTGCGCATTGGCCTAGCTCACCACCAGTTTTTCCCTGTCTTTTGCGCTTCTGGCCTTAACGATATGGGTTCGGGCCGCATTATGGGCTTCATTCACGACATCTGCCCCAGCCCCGCCGACCGCCCACCAGCCGCTTTAGAAGGTGGCGGCTCTAAACCCTGTGACCCCAAAGCACGCCCCTGTGTGTTCATCTTTAAAACCGTCAACGAACCTAAAGTCGGCAATATTTCCTACTTCAAAGTCTATTCCGGCGTTCTGAAGGCCGGCGATGAATTAATCAATGCCGACAACAACACTGCCGAACGCTTCACCGCCCTTTACGTGTGCGAAGGCAAAAACCGCGAAAGCGTTACCGAGCTACAGGCCGGCGACATCGGCTGCACCGTAAAACTCAAAAACTCGCACACGAATCAAACCCTAAACCCAAAAGGCTCTGAAATCAAAATCGAGCGTATACAGTTTCCAGCCCCCCGCATCCGCATGGCCGTAGTGCCCCCTAGCAAGTCCGACGTGGAAAAAATGGCACACGCCCTGCACTCTATCCAAGAAGAAGACCCTACCCTCATTGTAGAGCAAAGCGCTGAGCTAAAACAGACCCTCGTATATGGGCAGGGTGAATTGCACCTGGAAATTGTGCGCATCAAGTCTGAGCAAAATTTCGGCATTCACATCGAATACGAAGAGCCGCGCATTCCATATCGAGAGACCATTACGAAACAGGCCAACCACGCTTATCGCCACAAGAAGCAGACCGGCGGCGCCGGCCAGTTCGCCGAAGTGCATATGCGCATCGAGCCTTACTACGACGGCATGCCGGCACCCACTGATTTGACGGTGAAAAACATTGAGGTTGAAGACCTCAAATGGGGCGGCAAATTCTCTTTCTGCTGGGCCATCGTCGGAGGGGCTATCGACGCGCGCTTCATCAACGCCATCAAAAAAGGTATTATGGCCAAAATGGAAGAAGGCCCGCTGACCGGCTCCTACTGCCGCGATATCCGAGTTAGCATCTACGACGGCAAAATGCACCCCGTAGACTCCAACGATATGGCTTTTCAAACGGCGTCCTCCATGGCTTTTAAAGAGGCCTTCCCTCAAGCAGGCCCACAGGTGCTCGAACCCATCTACGACTTAGAAGTCATGTGCGATGCCGAAGTAATGGGCAACGTCATGGGCGACCTGCAAACGCGCCGCGCCATCATCACGGGTATGGATTCGGAGGGTCAGTACCAAATCATCCGAGCACGGGTGCCCCTTAAAGAACTGCACCGCTATTCCTCCTCCTTGCGCTCGCTCACCCAAGGCAAAGCTAAATTCAGCATTGCGTTTGCTGAGTACGCTCCTGTGCCGCCCGACATTCAGGCTAAACTGGTGGCCGAATACGCTGCGCGCGCTAAAGACGAAGAAAACTAGTTGGGAATTTCTGCCGTCGCTATCCCTCGGTTCAACAAACGTTGGCCCGAGGGATCTTTCTTTTACCCAACTCCCTACATACGAAGGCTCGATTTGGCTACACTTAGCAGAATGTGAGAAAATTCGCTGACTGCGTTCAACTTTTATGCCTTTAGCGAAGTTTTTAAAGCTGACTTTGATTAATCTTACTATTGGCCTCGTTAAAGTTAGAGTAATCCAGCAAATAGAACGGATGAATGTCAGTGAAAGGGTGCATAAACCATCCGACTTGTCTGTTGTTATAGTTCCAAGTAGAGAGTAGAGTTGTTTTCATAAGGTTAGTTAATAGGGTTTTAGGTGTTTTCATGGAGCCGGGGCAGCAATGTCCTGGCTCTTTTTTTGTGTGCGATACTCGGCGCTTTGAGGAACTATTCGAAGGGACGCTAGCATCCACGGTAGCAACTTTGTGGAGAGCAAGCGCATAAAAAATTTTCATCTATTTCCGTTCGAAAAAGCAGCGTTTTTAAACTTTGTGCCTTCTGCTACGGGCAACGTGATCACGATTGAATTTTTTAATACTACTCTGTCGCTTAATAACTTGAAGATTATCCCTGCAGAGGCGACCCTCTGGCTTTTGGCATATACTAAATTGTAGTTACTTCTGGAGTACTGCCCAAGCGCCATCAAAGCGTCAAAGTGCATGGTCGTTGAACAATTAGCTCGTCGTGTGGCCCGTTCCTTTGTCCATTTTTTTTCATTTGTTTAACTATTACTCCATGATGAAAAAATTGGTAATGTTTTTCCTTCTGGTTCTAGGTATCTTTTTTGCGTGAAAGCACCACCCACTCATTCCCGTCGAAGATGAACCTAATCCAAACAATCCGCCCGGAGGGATTTCTTGCAGCCCGGATTCTGTGTATTTCGAAAATCAAGTTCTTCCCA
>CALHAM010000032.1 GCA_937934275.1 uncultured Saprospiraceae bacterium
GTGCGTCCGGGCGTAATGATGACGCTATCGCCCGCCGGAAAGTTGAATACCACCGGTTCGTTGTGGTCTATTTGTTCCAGAGCGGGCAGGCGGAAATAGGGCAACGATGGTTTACGCAAATACGACTCGCGCGCCAGCAGACCACTGCTTTGCTGGCTGAAGCGGTTGTGAATGAGCGGAAACTGCAACACCGTCATGGGCGTGCGAATGCCGTAATGCGCCTTGCTAACGAACAGGTAATCCCCCACCTTGAGGCTACCCTCCATTGAAGAGGTCGGAATGACAAACGCCTCGATGAGAAACATGCGGATGAATGCAGCTGCAAAAACGGCGAAGATGATAGCCTCTACCCATTCGCGAAAGGCCGACTTCTTAAAGGGATTGTTGGCCTCCAGACGCCGCAAGGTTACCTTGTCATCTTTGGCTTTGGCTTCCTCATACTGCCGACGAAACGCGCGTTCTTGCTCCAGGACGGGTCCTCTATATTGATCTTTTGGGTTGCGACCTATGAGAAAAAACGGAATAGGCGCATATATTACTGCTAAGGCTGCTTGCCAAAAAGAGTGCTTGCCAAAAGACCGCACCGTATCTACACAAAGCCCCGCGTAGATAAAGATGTTGACAATCGGAAACAACAGCCAGGCAGCATAAGCTGGCTTGCGCCCCACTAACTTACACCATTCAACCGACGCTAAGCCGGGCACCAGTGCCTTCCAACCCGGAATGCCGGCTTTTTCAAACAACGGAACCATGCTCAAAGAGAGCAAGACATACAAGACAATCAGGAAAATCAGCACTTCCATGATGGCAATGTGAATAGGCCGTCGGGCGGCAATTAATTTTGGATAGTGTTTAGACGGTAGGTGTTCACTCTTTACTGTCTTGCTCCACAGCATCGGCTTTTCGCCGCGAACGTCGAATGCGGAAGATGGTATCGGCCTCTTTCTCTGTCAGTAACCCTATTTCGACCATTTGATTTTTAGCGAACTTCCGAATGTCCTGATAATCCTTTCCTCTGCGGTCAGTGTAGGTCTTGAGTAGGCGCTCCAGATACTTTTGCACCGATTTTTTCAAGGCTTGATTGAATTCTTGATCGCCAAAAATGCGCATATAGAAATGGAAGAACTTGCTCATCTCAAAGAAATCTCCGTACTCCCTTTCGGTAATACCTTGCATCCACTGCGTGAAATAGCGAAGCATGAGCAGCCGAAGGCATTTACTCTCGACAGAGAGGCCCTCGTGAGAGTTGTAAAACTCCCGAACAGCATCCATAACATCGGGATGTATGTAACCTAAGCTGTGCACGACTTGAGCCACCCGATAGAAGTCGGCGATTCTGCCAGGTTGCTTGAGGTCAACGATACGCACCATGCGCAGGTCGGCCTCTGGCGTCATGAGCGAAGTGTGCTCCTGATAGAGCTGAGTCAGAAACCTCAGGTAGTGAAGTTCGAAGTCTGAGAAGTTGGCTTGTTCGCGGGCAAAATGTGCCGCTACTTGTTGGCGCTCTTCTTCAGTCAGATCGAGAAAATTGCCCACAAGAGCCAGCATCTGGAGGTATTCTTCAGTATTTTGAAATTCAGGGTTGTCTAAAAACGCTAACGTTTGCGCCTTCAAACTAGTATTGTCGCCTCCGGCCTCAAAGCGCTTGAGCAAAAACAAGCGCAGTGCCGAAAAATTGGCCTTCATTTCGCCGCGCGTCTGTGGGAACTCGACAGAATAAAAAAATTCGTTTTGAAACTGCCTAATGTAGCGCCGATAGAGGGCTTCGCGCTCCTTGAGGTCGCGATAGCGCTCGTTCTTTTGCTGCTGAAGGAAGTAGCGCACGCGGCGGTTTTCGATTTGGTCCAGTAGGTTGGTAATCCAAATATCGCTGCTGAGCGCAAAGCCTACCTGAATGCTCTGGCCAACGCGTTTCTTTAGGTGGTCGAAGTGTACGCTGCTGCAAATGGCCAGTAAGACTTCCTTGAAGTGGTCGTTGGGCCGAACATAGCGATACTGCTCATTGATTTCGCCGCGCAGCACGGAGTAGCCTAGGATGCGTGGCAGAAACAACCCTTCAAATATCGGGTTGAGCAGCATTTTTTCTAATTCAAGCAGTTGAAGCGGAGCGTGTTCAGCTACCTCGTGATACAGATGAGCAATGGCCGGCTCATGGGCTTGGCGCAGAAGCAAGTAGTTTTCTTCTGTCTCGTTCTCCCAGTAATGTTGCAAGATATCCGACTCCTGGATAGCGTAGGCAATCTCGTTGAGGCGCTGGTAGTATTTATCGTCTAAGGGTTGCATAAAGATGAACTAAGCGATTTTGATAAGGTATTTTTTTGAAAAAAGACCTGGCAAAGCGCCCAAGGGCTTTGCCAGGTCTTTTAAAACCCAACTTCGGCAACAAAGGTAGGGAAACCTTCGCGTCTAAAGGGCCGCTTAATTATCAGAATTTTCTTCGGGTGTTGGTGCAGGCTCGTTCTCTGCAGCCGTTTGTTCTATTTGTGGTGCCGCTTCTTCCGTCGCAGGCTGTGGTTTTGCTTTAAGCGTACCGTCTACGGCATTCAAAAATTGGCGCTTCTTTTCAGCCGTTTGTTCACGGCGTTTTTGAAGGTTGGCCTCTTTAGCTTCTTTCCAGGCATTCCAGCGAGCTTCGGCTTCTTCCAAGGTCAAAGCTCCTTTTTTCGCGCCCAGCATAAGATGTTTCTTATAAAGCACTCCTTTAAAGCGCAAAATGGCTAATGCTGTATCCGTAGGCTGCGCTCCGTTCATGAGCCAATAGTAGGCGCGGTCAACGTTCAGTTCAATCGTAGCGGGTTGGGTCAGTGGGTTGTAAGTGCCCAACTTTTCGATGAATCGGCCGTCGCGCGGAGCGCGCGCATCTGCAGCGACGATGTGGTAAAAAGGTGCTTTCCTGCGGCCTCGACGTTGGAGGCGAATTTTTACAGCCATGAATGAGTGATGTTGAAAATTTTTGTTAGAGATAGTATCTCGCCCGGTTACCTATACTCCGATAGCGCCGGGCTTTTCAAGGCCGCAAAGGTAGAATAACTCCGTAGAAAAAAAACTTTTTTCACCATGCAAAGTTTGCAGCCCTTCGAACCTTGCGCGCTAATGCTTCCCAACATGCCTGAAGCGGCTTTTGCCTTCTCAGCTCCATGAGGCAATGGCGTATCAAGATAGAAGCTGGCGCTTAAAGATAGACGCGTGCGTTCGGCGCGTCTTTTCGGTTGCCGTATGCAAGTCAGCCCTCACCTCTGGCGATTTCCGAGGTGCTTTTGCAGGGTAAGATAGCGCTTGACCGCTCGAAAGCGCAGAGCCTCCCCGTTGAGTTTTTAGCGCTAAACTTCGCGTCCTTACCCGCATTGGTCGAAATGAGGTAAACACACTGAGGAAGCAACCTGTTTTGTCAGCGCATTGTAAAAATTACGACATCGTGAAACACCTCCTCGCGTTCTTCGAAAACACTACTTCTCTCTTTCGCCAGAGCCTCTGCTGGCTTGTGTTCTGCTCAATTCCTACTTTGAGCTTTGCCCAGTTTCCGCCAATGGGCCGCGGAAACGGTAATGCCAACCCTGCTCAAATGAACATCGGCCGCTTCTATGGTAAAGTGGTAGACGAAAGCACTGGCAAAGGTATCGGCTATGCCTCTGTGCAATTGACCGCTATGCGCTACGACAGTACGGCTCGCGCCATGCGCGAAAAGGTGGTGGCGGGTCAGTTGACCGAACCCAACGGAGACTTCAGCTTGCCCAACTTGCCCATTATGGGCACTTATACCCTCAAAATCAGCTATTTGGGTTATGCCAGCGTAGAGCGGAAGGTTTCCTTCGACCTTTCGGGTATGAGCCGTACGCCTTCGGGTGGCTTTGACCTAAGCGCCATTAATATGATAGACCGCGACTTGGGCAACATTCCTTTAGCCGCCTCCACACAGATGCTCAAGGAGGTAACCGTTACGGCTGAGGCCTCTACGGTTACGCTGGCCCTTGACCGCAAAGTTTACAAGGTAGACAAAGACGGCATAGCTGCTGGCGGTACTGCTGAGGATGCCTTGCGCAATGTTCCATCCGTACAAGTGGATATTGACGGCAACGTTACGCTGCGCAATGCCGCTCCGCAGATCTTTGTAGATGGGCGGCCGACCACCCTGACCATAGATCAGATACCAGCCGAAAGCATCGAACAAATTGAGGTCATTACTAATCCTTCGGCCAAATACGATGCTTCGGGCGGCAATGCGGGCATCATCAATATTGTGCTTAAAAAAGAACGCCGAAGAGGCTATAACGGCAACCTGCGCGCCGGCATTGATATGCGTCGGCGCATCAACGTCGGCGGCGATCTGAACGTGCGCGAGGGCAAATTCAACGCGTTCGCGATGGGTGGCCTTTTCGATCGCAAAACCTTGGGCGAAGGAGAAACCGACCGCCTCAACCGCTTCGGTTTCCCGCAGACACAGGTGCTGCAAAGCACGCAAACGACTAATAATCGCCGCTTTATGTTTGCTCGAACCGGCCTCGACTGGTTCATCAACAATCGCAACACCCTCACTTTTGCCGGCAACTACGCCGGCGGGCGCTTCAACACGCAAGACGACATCCGCATCCTCACCGACTCGCTCACCTTTGGCGGTGAGGTGCTGGGCAGCCGTCTCTCCTTGCGCGACGCCTTGAGCCGTCGGCAGTTCAACAACTTTGGCGGGCAACTACTCTACAAGCTTCTCTTTACCCAGCCTGGCAAAGAATTGACAGCCGATATCACCATCAACCGCAGCCGATTCGATAATCGAGGCGACTTTGAGACTCGCACCGAGGGCCTACCCATCGCCTTCCGCCAACGACAAGAAGGCGACGGCTCTAACGCCCAGTACACTTTTCAGACTGACTTTGTTAACCCCATCAATGGAGTAGGCAAAGTGGAAGCTGGCTTGCGTGGCGCCATCCGCGACTTCCGCAGCAACAATGCTAACTATCAGTTCGACCCTTCGGAAAATGAATACAGCCGAGTGCCTAGCTTCGCCGACCAGTTCGCTTTCTTAGACCAGGTTTATGCCGCCTACACCACGTACAGTCGCTCCTACAAGCAATGGGGCTACCAGGTCGGCTTGCGTGCTGAGGCCTCCTTCTATCGAGGCGATTTGCTCGATATTGACTCTTCCTTCAATATTCAGTACCCTATTAGCCTGTTTCCCAGCATTTTCCTCACCTACAAGATAGACGAAGAGGACAACGTTCAACTCAACTATAGCCGCCGCATCAACCGGCCTAATTTCTTCCAACTCAGCCCATTCCCCGACTTCTCAGACTCGCTGCTGCTGTCGCGCGGTAATCCAGGGCTGCTGCCTGAATTTACCAATTCGCTAGAGCTGTCGTACCAAAATATTTTCAATCGCAAACACAATCTGTTGGCTACGCTCTATTATAAATACGCCAACAATCTGATTGCCAACTATCAGTTTCCGGAGTATAACGCACTGTTGGAGCGCGACGTCATCGTGTCCACTTTCATCAACGCCAACTCCAGCACTGCTTATGGCTTGGAGTTGACGCTGAAAAATACCTTGGGCAAAGCCTTTGAGCTGACCAGCAATTTCAATTTCTACAACTCTATTGTCAATTCCAGCAATGTGGAGTCTGAACTGCGCCGCGAGCAGTTTACCTGGTTTGTTAAGGAAAACTTGAACATCAAATTTCCTCAGGCCTTTACCTTACAGATTGCCGGCAGCTACCAAAGCCGTACGGCTTTTGCGCTGGGTAGCAACCGCTGGGGTGGTCATGGTGGCTGGATGGGTGGGCCTAGTTCTACTGCTCAGGGCTATTCCATCCCGGTGTGGTTTGTAGACGTGTCGCTGCGCAAAGATTTTTTCAAAGATCGCAAGGCCTCACTTACCCTGGCCATTCAAGACGTCTTCGCCAGCCGCCGCAACGGCTCCTTTTCTGAGTCGGCCCTCTTTCTGCAAGAGTCGTGGCGTATCCGCGACCCTCAGTTTATTCGTCTCAATTTTTCGTACCGTTTCGGGAAGTTCGACCTTTCGCTCTTCAAGCGCAAAAACCTGAAGATGGGCGGCGATGAGGGCATGGGCGGCGAGTTCAACTGATGTCCACGCCTGTGTCGGCCTGCGTGCAGGTGCTTGCTTCAAATTTTCGGCGAAAGGGTAAACAGCAAGCCGATTGTTTCGGTCGCTCAAGGTTAGTTTTTCAGAATACCAAATAAGCTTGCCTTAGCCGAAGCGGTCTGCTTGTTCCGATTATGAGAAAGGCAATGCCCTGCCCTTAGTAGGTCTGTTTCCGATAAAACCTTATCGTTTCAAGACCAACCAGTGCAAGGTTTGTCGCTGCCTGTTATCGAGCATTACGACGACTACGTACGGCCCTGCAGGCAGGGCTGAAGCATTCAACCACCATTCATGTTCTTGAGCAGGCTGCTCAGCGGTGTACTCGGCAACGCGTTGCCCTAAGGGAGAGACGACCCACAGGCGAGCAGCAGCCGGTGCCTTGAGTTGCAAGCTCAGGCGGCTGGCGTAGGCCGTTGGGTTCGGGGCTAAAGTGATTTGCTCGATGAGGCTGGGCTGCGCGCTCACAGATGTAGTGCCGACGGTGATGGCTGCGATGCGGATGCAGTCGTTGGCATCGGATACAGTGACGCGGTAGGTTCCTGCGGGCAGATTCGCTACGGTTGGGCCAATATGCCCTCCGGCGGAGGCATCCCATTGGAAATAGTAGGGTGGAGCGCCGCCTAAAGGTGTGATGGTGATGGTCCAGCCTTCAGCGGTGGAGTCAGCTATCCAGGTAAGGGCTAAGGGCGATGGGGGCTGCTCGACAGCAAAACTCCAATAGCGGAAGCATCCCATGGCGTCTACTACCGTCAGTGTGTAGGTACCGGCGGGTAAGTTGGCCAGGTGTGGCATTGTAGAGCCACTGCTCCAGGCGTACTGATAAGGGGGGGTGCCGCCCTCCACCACAGGTGCAATAAGGCCAGTGCTGTCGCCCCAGCAGGCTATATTGAATATGTTAGCCGACACTACTTCTAAAGGCGGCGATAGACGCATGATTTCGTAAACAGGCGACACGCGCACGCAGCCAAGGGCATCTGTAACGGTGGCCTGATAAGTACCCGGCGCCAAGTTGTGCAGGGTGGCTATCGTCTGGCCATTACTCCACTGGAAGGTGTAGGGTGCTCGACCGCCCGTAGCTTTTAGGGCGATAGCGCCCTGATTAAAGCCGCAGCGGTCAGGCGTGAGGCTGTCCAGGATGAGGCTGAGAGCTTGCTCAGGCTCGCTGACGACGGCCGGAGTAGACACTTTTGTACAGCCGCGCAGATCGGTCATCGTAACGACATAGGTGCCGGCAGGCAACTGCTGAGCTGGGTTCTCGCTCGAACCGTGGCTCCAGGCAAACTGATAGGGCGGCACGCCTCCTCCTCCTTGCACAGCGACTACTCCGGTAGCCTCCCCTTTACAGGCAATGTGGTCAATTTGCTGAATGCTGATGCGCAGCGGAGGGGCTTCTTCCACCAACAGGGGGGCTGAAACGGCAAAACAGCCAGCGGCATCGGTTACTGTTACGCCGTAAGTACCACCGTTTAGATTGAGGGCTGTGTCGCGCGGTACGGGCACGTTGGGATGAAGCCCTACCGGAGCCGACCAGGCAAATTGGTAAGGCGGCGTACCGTTGTTGACTTGCACGACGACGAAGCCATCGCTGGCATTGTTGCACGACACTGGTTGTACATACAGGGAGGAGACCTTAAACTCATCGGCGCGCCGGATGACCGTCAAGCTGCGCAACACCTGCGCACAGCCGGTGTGGTCAAAGACCGTAACGGAATAGTCACCTGCTTGGAGATTAAAGCGCGCCGCAGTAGTGTCGCCGTTTTCCCAAA
>CALHAM010000033.1 GCA_937934275.1 uncultured Saprospiraceae bacterium
CAAAGTTAAAGCCAAGAAAAAAAGGCATCCTCGAGTTGGTCACTAAAAAGCCCCGGTTAATCACATTTTATGAAGTTTTGAGAGGCAATAACTTTAATATTGTGGTAAAAACATCATCGTTATGAAAAGAGATTTATCCAATCTGTCATTGGTCTTTGGGCTTCTCTTGTTGGCTCCACTTGCGAAAGGCCAGGTTATGATCGTATCCGTTGTAGAGTACACGGAATTTCTCGCAGGAGGGAATTCCAGGATGTACGTTACCTATCCTGAAGGAAAACAGGAAGAAATAGAGCTCAAAGGTTTATTTGATGTGGGCGGCTATATTAGGCCTAAAAACTTGAAGAGCAATGACACGGCTATTGCGAAAAAGATAAATGAATTACAACGGCAGGGTTGGGAAATCAGGCACGTTTCCATGGGCGTTCGTCCGCAAACCCCCAATGGCGGGCAGGAGGCTTGCATCTTTACTCGCTACATTTTGACGAAGCGTGAGTAAATTCTCCCGAACCCTTAGTTTAGATATCGACGAAGAAGGCCGCCATTGTACGCCAACTCTTGGGGCAAAGTCCAAGGCAGTAGCTGCGCTCGGCGGCGCTGCTGCCCTTCAGAAAGGCGGTAGTCATGTGCCAGCTGCACCGCCGGCTCGTTGAAACGACGAGCTGGCGGTGTGTTTTCGGAGAAAACCCGCGGACAGCCCAGCTTGTGCGCGCCAAACCTTACCTTTGCACCTCAAAACCTACTAAGGTTTCCAGACGTTGAACTTATTGCTTCAGCACGTCGTTTCAACTCCGAAAATGGCATTCAAGTCGCTTTTTTCTTATCATGAAGCACATCCGCAACTTTTGTATTATAGCTCATATTGACCACGGCAAAAGCACTTTAGCGGACCGCTTGCTCGAGTACACTCAAACCATTAGCAAGCGGGATATGCAAGATCAGGCCCTGGACAATATGGACTTAGAGCGCGAGCGAGGCATCACCATTAAGAGCCACGCTATCCAGATGCGCTACACCCATCCGGCCGATGGGCAGGAGTACATCTTCAACCTTATTGATACCCCAGGTCACGTGGATTTTTCCTACGAAGTTAGCCGGGCCATTGCCGCTTGCGAAGGTGCTTTGCTCTTAGTGGATGCCACACAGGGCATTCAGGCTCAAACTATTAGCAATCTATATTTGGCCATAGAACACGATTTGGAGATCATCCCTATCGTCAACAAAGTGGATATGGAAAGTGCCGACATCGAAGGCACGCAAGACCAAATCATGGATCTCATTGGCTGCAAGCGAGAAGATATCATAAGTGCTTCTGGCCGCACGGGGCAAGGCGTTGAAGACATCATGAGCGCCGTTGTCCATCGGATACCACCACCAAAGGGCGATCCGGAGGCGCCTCTGCAGGCTATGATCTTCGACTCCATGTTCAACAGTTATCGAGGGGTGATCACTTATGTGCGCATCGTCAACGGCAGCTTGCGCAAGGGCGACAAAATCCGCTTCATGGCCACGGGCAGAGAAGTGGTTGCCGAAGAGGTAGGCATTCTGCGCATGGGCCTTCAGGAGACCGACGAACTCGCTGCGGGCAACGTAGGCTACATCATTACTGGCATCAAAGTAAGCCGAGAAATTAAAGTAGGGGACACCGTAACCCACGTGGCGCGCCCTTGTGATGCGCCGGTCAAGGGTTTTGAGGAAGTAAAGCCCATGGTCTTCGCCGGGGTATTTCCTTTAGAAAACGATGATTTTGAAGACTTGCGCGACTCGTTGGAAAAGCTTCAGCTCAACGACGCCTCGCTTGTCTTCGAGCCAGTTACCTCTGCAGCGCTGGGCTTTGGTTTTCGATGCGGCTTCTTGGGCATGCTGCACATGGAGATCGTCCAGGAGCGCCTTCAACGCGAATTTAACCAGGACATCATCACCACGGTGCCCAACGTGCCCTACTTTGCTACCGACGTCAAGGGAAGGCGCTTCGAGGTGCGGCAACCCTCCGAGCTTCCTGATCCCAACCATCTGAAATCGGTGGAAGAGCCATACATCTACGCCCAGATCATCACTAAGCCCGAATACATCGGCAACATCATGAGCCTTTGCATGGACAAGCGAGGTATCCTGCAGCGGCAAAATTACCTGACACCCACACGCGTAGAAATTATCTTCCACATGCCGTTGGCCGAAATCGTCTTCGATTTCTACGATAAACTCAAATCTATGACCCGAGGCTACGCCTCTTTTGATTATCACTTGCTGGATTACCGAGAAACGGATGTCGTAAAGTTGGAAATTCGCTTAAACGGCGAGGTGGTAGACGCTTTCACCTCACTGGTTCACCGCTCCAAAGCCGAGTACATAGGCCGCCGCATGTGTGAGAAGCTAAAGGAACTCATTCCGCGCCAGCAGTTCCAGATTCCCATTCAGGCTTGTGTTGGGACGAAACCCATCGCGCGTGAAACGATAAGCGCCCTGCGCAAAGACGTAACGGCTAAATGTTACGGTGGCGACATCACGCGCAAGCGCAAGCTGTTGGAGAAGCAAAAAGAAGGCAAAAAGCGCATGCGTCAGTTTGGAACAG
Organism: uncultured Saprospiraceae bacterium; assembly: GCA_937934275.1. GTDB lineage: Bacteria > Bacteroidota > Bacteroidia > Chitinophagales > Saprospiraceae > M3007. Next base: position 2,570 of record CALHAM010000033.1, read on the forward strand.
TAGAGGTGCCGCAGGAGGCATTCCTCAAAGTACTTCAAATCAACAACAGCTGACGCTCGTCCGCTGGGGTCGCCAACTCGAGAAATTCGCTTAAAATCATGGCGGTAGCCCCCCAAACGACGTGGCCTTCGACGTCGAAACACGGCGTATTGCGCAGCACAAAGCCTGAGGCGAGGGAGATATCTGCCACTTTTCGGCTCTCTGCAGCGCCCAATAGCGATATGGGTGGCGTCAGGATGCCCTCTACTTCGCCCATTTGAGGGCGAAACGGGACCGCCTCGCGCAACACACCTACAAATGGATACACCAAAAAATGGCTGACCGGGATATATAGTTCCGTCAATTGGCCGATGATCTCCACGGCACTGGAGGGCACGCCAATTTCTTCTTCCGCTTCGCGCAGCGCTACGTTCACCAGCATCCTATCGCTTTCTTCCCATCGCCCGCCCGGAAAGCTCACCTGTCCGCTATGTCGGTCGCGCGGGTTCACTGTGCGCCGGATGAGCACCGTGTGCCACTCGTCGCCCTGACGATGCAGCAAGTTGAGCACGCAGGCAATGCGCGCATCGGGCGGTGGCGCAGGCAAGTGCTGCAACTCCTCCAACCGCTGAGCGCTGGCCATGCGGTACTGAGCGGCTCGTCCAGGCAGTGGGCCGCTCAGGCGGGCGCGTAGACGGTTTAGCCAAGGATCAGCGACAAACATGAGAAAGCAATGACCAATCGAGTGAAGTTTCTACTAAAAGGAGCTCGCGGCCCAAAAGGTTCAGCACGCCCAAGAGCTGGCCATTATCTACACGCCTCAAACTCCAGGCGCTCCCCCATCTTTTCTTCATGCAAGCGCCCTTCGTGCCAAGCCAAATGCCCGCTCACGATGGTGGAGAGCACCTGACCGCGAAACGTATGCCCTTCAAAAGGCGACCAGCCGCACTTGTACAAAATATTTTCGGGCCCTACCTGCCAGCGCCGCTTGGCGTCCAATAGGGCTAAATCGGCCCAATAGCCTTCCTCGATAAAGCCGCGCTCGCGCAAGCGGAAAGCAATGGCTGGAGCATGGCACATCTTTTCGACGATTTTTTCCAGGGAAATTTTACCGGCGTGGTACCACTCGAGCATGATGTTCAGGCCATGCTGCACCAGCGGAAGCCCCGACGGCGCTTGCAGATAGGGCCGATTTTTTTCTTCTAAGGTATGAGGCGCATGATCGGTAGCAACTACGTCTATGGTGTTGTCGAGCAGCGCAGGGAGCAAGGCGTCGCGATGTATTTTGTGCTTGATGGCTGGGTTACATTTGATGAGGTTGCCCCAGCGAGTGTAATGTTGCGAATGAAAGTACAGGTGATGTACGCATACTTCGGCTGTGATGCGCTTTTGTTCTAACGGGAGGCGGTTGTCGAACAGATGCAGCTCGTTGCGCGTAGTAATGTGGAGCACATGCAGACGGGTGCCGAACCGCCGAGCTAGATCTACAGCCAGGGAAGAGGAGAGCAGACAAGCCTTGACGCTTCGAATACGCGGGTGATGTATCGGCCTAAGGTGCTCACCATAGCGCTGCTGATAGCGCGCCGTATTTTCCCGTATAGTGGCCTCGTCTTCGCAGTGAGTAGCCACGAGCGTGGGCGCTTGGGCAAATAGGCGCTCTAAAGCGTTCAAGTCGTCTACCAGCAGGTTGCCCGTACTGCTGCCCATGAAGATTTTGATGCCGCACACGCGCCTTGGGTCAGTGCGCAGCACTTCGTCTAAGTTGTCGTTGGTCGCCCCCATGAAAAAGGAATAGTTGGCCAGCGACGTGCGTGCCGCCGTCTCGTATTTGGCTTTTAACAAAGCCTGAGTTGTAGTCGGTGGCTGCACGTTAGGCATCTCCATGAATGAGGTAACGCCGCCCGCCACGGCCGCGCGGCTTTCTGTGGCGATAGTGGCCTTGTGGGTCAGGCCAGGTTCGCGGAAGTGCACCTGATCATCGATGATGCCGGGAATGAGGTAGTATCCTTTGGCATCTATCTCGATGTCGGCCCGCCTGTCAATGGCTCGGTCAATGCGCTCAATTCGACCATTTCGAACAAACACATCGCGCTCTTGAATACGGCCGCGGTTCACTACCCGGGCATTGAGGATTAGAATAGTTTTTGCCATGTGGAAAAAAAATCGTCGAAATAAAGGCAAAAAAGTTGGACACAGCCATTTAGTAAGCCTACTTTTGCTGTAGTTCGTGTTTACGACGATTTAAGTTTAAAAAATGAAGCGTGTTTTGATGATGTCCTTCCCCGTTTTATAACGGGGGAGGATCTTTATTTTTAGGCTTGTTTTAGGCATAAATCGCGCTGAAGATGAACGAAATACGAATAAGGCCCGCAGTGGAGGCCGATATGTCTGCCCTTCACGTCTTGGTATACGAGCTGGCTGTCTATGAAAAAGCGCCCGAAGAAGTAGTAACTACTCCAGAAGAGTACACTCGGGATTTCCGCGAGGGCAGGTTTGAGTGCTTTGTAGCCGAAGGCTCGCAAGGCATTGCAGGCATGGCTTTGTTTTTTATGGCCTACTCTACTTGGAAAGGCAAAATGCTGTATTTAGACGACCTCGTAGTAAGTGAGCCTTACCGCCGCCGCGGCATCGGCAAACGACTGTTTGAGGCCGTGCTGGAAGAAGGCCGCCGCCGCGGTTGCCGATTGGTCAAATGGCAAGTACTTGATTGGAACGAACCGGCCTTGGCCTTTTACCGCAAGTACAATGCTGTCATTGAAACGGACTGGTGGAACGGGAAGCTACTTCTCTGAACGCATTAAGCATCCCAGTAACGCTCTCTCATGACGCGCAAGTGATGCTCCGCGTGGCCGCCTATGATCCAGGCGAGGGCTAAGGGTGTGATGGTACTTCCGGCAGCCGTGCCGCGCTGTGCCCACATCGCCGGGCTGAAATTTCGAAAGAGGTGGACGGTTGCTTCGCGCACGGCGGCGAATTCCTCTGTCAAGGAGACTGGTGTTCGGCTGTTGGCTTCGCTTGTTTCGGCATATGCCTCTTGGTCGAACTCGGGCAATGGCGTTTGGTCTCCGCGGGCAATGCACAGCGCGCGATAAGCGAAGATACGCTCCGCATCAATCAGGTGCAGCATCAGCTGTGCGAGGGTCCATTTACCTTCGGCATACGAAAGCTCCCATTGTTCCCATGGGATTTGTTTTAAAAAGGCTTGGATTTGTCCCTTTTGTTTTTCCAAAAAACGCACGATGTCGTCCGTTTCCACTTCCTCCACGTAAGCGGCGTAAAAAGGCGCATAATCGTGCGCCTGCGGCCTTCTTTTTTGATCAAGATTTTGCATGATTTGCTCGTTTGTTTTTTCTGTTCTATAAAAGTGTGGCAAAAAATTAGGGTCTCTCGATGACCATCGTCAAAAAGCGGGGTGATGCTTAGTTAGAGAAAGGAACAGGGTCAAGGTAGCGAGTGCAAACATCGATTCGGAAGCCACTACTTTTGCCGGCCAGACCACTGCTCCTAAAGTTGTCCTTTTTATCCTTTTTGAAGACCTTTTTCAACCACCGTTCGAGTTTTTTCATGACCATACTTATTACTGGCGGCGCAGGTTTCATCGGCTCTCATGCTATACGCCTCTTTGTGCAGCGCTATCCTCACTACCACATCATCAACCTCGATGCCCTTACTTACGCGGGCAACTTAGCCAACCTGCGCGACGTAGAGCAGGCACCTAATTACACCTTTGTGCGCGGCGATGTTCGCGACCCCTCCCTTTTAGAGCGCCTTTTCGAAGCCTACCACTTCGATGCTGTCGTCCATCTGGCGGCAGAAAGCCACGTCGATCGCTCCATAGACCACCCACTGGCCTTCGTTGAGACGAATGTTTTAGGCACCGTGAATCTGCTCAACGCCGCCCGAAAGCATTGGGCCGGACGCTTTGAAGGCAAGCGATTTTACCACGTATCCACCGACGAAGTGTATGGCTCTTTGGGTGCCGAGGGCTATTTCACCGAGCAAACCCCCTACGACCCGCGCTCGCCTTATTCGGCCTCCAAAGCAGCCAGCGATCACTTCGTGCGCGCCTACTTCCACACCTATGGGCTGCCGGTAGTGCTGTCTAACTGCAGCAACAACTACGGGCCGTATCAGTTCCCAGAAAAACTCATCCCGCTGATGATCAATAACATCCGCGAGGATCGCCCGTTGCCCATTTACGGCGATGGGCGCAACGTACGCGACTGGCTATGGGTAGTAGACCACGCCGAGGCCATGGATACCATCTTGCACCGAGGGCGCGTTGGCGAAACGTACAACATTGGCGGCAACAACGAATGGGCCAACCTCGACTTGGTCCAGTTGCTCTGCGACCTGACCGACGAGCTGCTACACCGCCCAACAGGAACAGCGCGCCGGCTCATTACTTTCGTCAAAGACCGCCCCGGCCACGATCGGCGCTACGCTATAGATGCCTCTAAGATCCGGCGCGAGCTGGGGTGGGCGCCTTCCATGGCCTTTGAGGAGGGGCTGCGCCAAACCATTCAATGGTACTTGGACAATACCGAATGGGTAGAACAAGTGGTTTCGGGCGAATATCGCGCCTATTACGAAAGGCATTACGGACGGCAATAGGCACATCTTTAGGCGTCGAGCCGCTGCAAGGCTTCGCGCACCAACAACGTCAGGCGTGGCTCGGCCTCACTGGCCAGGGCAATGACCTCCTCTGCCGTCGTCTCGCGAATGGCATCGGGCGGAAAGGATACGTTGGTAACCAGCGAGAGCATGAGCACCGGGATGCCTTGGTGGCGCGCTACCAGCACTTCGGGTACAGAAGACATCCCGGTGCAGTCGCCACCTAAGCGGCGTAAAAGGGCGTATTCGGCGGGCGTTTCCAAGTTAGGCCCTTGCAAGGCACAGTAAACCCCCTCAAAGGCGCGGATGTGGTGTTCTTTGGCGATGCCCAAAATTAGCCGGCGCAGCGCAGGGTCGTAGGCTTGCGACATGTCGGGAAAACGCGGGCCGAGGCGCTCGTCGTTGGGGCCGCGCAGCGGATTTTCGGGCAGCAGGTTAATGTGGTCGCGCACCACCACAATATCGCCGCTGCGCAGATGCGGATTAACCCCTCCTGAAGCATTCGTGATGATAAGCCGCTCTATGCCCAAGGCCCCCAAGACTCGCACCGGAAAAGTAACTTGCTGCATCGTCCAGCCCTCGTAATAGTGCAAGCGCCCTGACATTACCACCACCGGATGCCCAACCAAATGCCCAAAGAGCAATTCGCCTCGGTGACTTGGCGCCGTACTCGTAGCGAAGTGCGGCAAACCGCTATACGCCACCCTGGCCGCGAGCACTACTTCGTTGGCCAAATTCCCCAAGCCAGTGCCCAGAATGATGCCCGTTCGGGGCTGAAAGTCCGTGGCCCGCCGGACGGCAGCGACGGCCTCCTGTATCTCTTCGTACAAAGCCATGACGGTTATGAAGATGTGCGTTCCTGAAAAACCGAAGCCCGATAGGTAGATCGCCGCCACCACCACGCTAAGGTAATACCGGTGATTAGGTCCCAAATACCCCACCAAGCAGCAATAAGCGCCATGCCGCCTAAGCCGTTGAAAAAGCGGAAGATGAGCAACAACCCTAAAGCCGTATTGTGGATGCCCGTCTCAAAAGCTAAGGCTCGGCTATCGGCCTCAGACAAACGAGAAAGCTTGCCCAGCACATAGCCTATACCCAAGCCCAGGCCGTTGTGCAGCAGCACCAATACAAAGGCATAACCGACGTAATTAACCACGTGGTCGCGGTTGCTCCACAGGGCGCCCAAGATGATGCTGAAGAAGAAAACGAGCGAAAGGCGCTGTACCCAAGGGCGGATGCGCGCCACCAACAGCGGGTGGCGATGGGCCAACAACATGCCTCCCAACAGCGGCAACAGAATGAGTTGCACGATGATGAGCGCCATATCGCCGAAGCCGACATCAAAATCGCGCCGCAATTCAGCGGCGCCCGGTACGGCTTGCGACCACAGCAAGAAGCCCAAAGGCGTCGCTGCCGACGCCAAGAGGATGACAAGGCCGTTGAAGGTGACCGATAGCGCCGTGTTGCCGTGTGCAAAATGCACGAGGAAATTGGTCATATTGCCCGAAGGGCACATGCCCACCAACACCATGCCGAGAGCCATACTCACCGGCGGCTCGAAAAAGACAATCAGCCCCAGCGTCATGAGCGGAAAGAGCAAGTACTGCGCTAACAGCCCTATTCCAATGGCGCGCGGAAAGCGAAAAACTCGGCGAAAGTCTGCTACTCGAATGTCTAAAGCGACGCTAAACATGAGGAAGGCCATCACTACATTCAGTAAGGCCAGCTGGTCGTAGTCGAAGCGAATAAGCAGCGTATCAACAGGGTGCATAGGCAGCAAAGCAGCTCATTTTGGCGAATAGTAAATGCGATAAATAGCATCGGCGAAATCGTCCGACACCAGCAGCGAGCCGTCGGGCAGCCACTCTAAATCTACTGGGCGGCCCCACACTTCATCGCCGGGCTGAAGCCAACCTTCAGCAAAAGGTTCGTAGCGGACGCATTGACCGGCTTCGTTGAGGCGCACTAAGGTTAGGCGATAGCCTATTTTCCGCGACCGATTCCACGAGCCGTGCTCGGCAATGAGAATTTGGTTCCGGTATTCAGCCGGCCAGTTTTGACTCAAAACAAACTCCACACCCAAGGGGGCCACGTGGGGGCCGAGTTTCTGAGCCGGCGGCGTGAAGTCGCTGCACGGGCGTTTATGGCCAAACTTTGGGTCGGGCGTATCGCCCTGGTGGCAATACGGGTATCCGAAATGCATGCCGTCGTTTGGAGCATGGTTGAGCTCGCAGGCAGGCATATCGTCGCCCATCATATCGCGGCCGTTGTCGGTAAACCACAGGTGTTTCGTCTGCGGATGCCAGGTGAAGCCCACCGTATTGCGCACACCGCGCTGCACCACTTCAGGGCCTTTGTCGGGGTGGTCCACGTCAAGGCGCGTAATGCTGGCGTACAGCGGATTGTCTAAGCGCTCGCAGATGTTACACGGCGCGCCCACGGGCACGTAGAGCAGGCCATCGGGGCCAAAAGCGATGTACTTCCAGCCGTGGTGAGCATCGGTGGGATAGCGATCGTACACCACCACCGGCGTAGGCGGGTTGCTGAGGCGATTTTCGATGTCGTCGAAACGCAGAATGCGACTCACCTCAGCCACATAAAGACTCCCCTGACGGAAAGCAACACCGTTGGGCATGCGCAGCCCTGTAGCCAGCGTGTAGCGCAAGTCGGCCACCCCGTCGCTATTCGTGTCTCGAAGCGCATACACATTGCCCAAGTTGCGCGTGCCGACAAACAGCGTCCCGCTGGGCGATAAGCACATCGAGCGCGCATTCTGCACCCCTTCAGCAAAAACACTGATTCGAAAGCCTTCAGGCAGCCGAATAAGCCCCAGCGGCAAAGATCCCTGATACTCCCCCGCTGCTGTAGTAGTTTGAGCAGAGGCTTGACGGCCATTAGTCCCCGAAGAGCTAAAACAGCCCATCAGCATGGCGCCACCCACCACCACACCCGTTATTTTTAACAGCAAAGCAACTTCTCTCATTGGTTGACATATTTGGCTAAAAAACGACTGATTTTGCAAAAGTGCAAACACGTGGCGCTTGAGCATGTTTTTTTGGAAAAAATAAACCGCAACAGCACCTTGGGCGTAAATATCCTGTAAGCCAGGGCCCATACAGTTCGCCTCCCCAAAAGGCGAATAGGCGGCGCAGGAAGAGCAGTTAAATATTTTTTTTGAACAAGGTCTTTTAAAAAAGCAGTTTGGCACGAGTTTGGCTTAATGTTTGTTGCTTCATACGATAGAAACGGTTTAGTGAAAGAGAAGCCCGGTAGCGAAAGCGTTACCGGGCTCTTTTTTGTGTACAGAGCCTTCAACGGGTCATACGCCGTCGCCATTCGACGTAACCCAAAACCGCCAAAACCAGGAAAATCAGATATTGGAACGAAGTGAACACCAGGCCTTTGGAGAAATACAGCGGTATGGCCGCGAGGTTTGTAGCGATCCACCATAGCCAGTTCTCCAGTTTTTTGCGCGTCATAAGCCACATGCCGGTGTAAGCAGTGGCGGCTGCAAAGCTATCGGCAGCAGGTACAGTGCTGTTTGTCCATCGGTCGAGCACTCCGTACAAGCCGGCCCACCAAGCGGCAAAAAAGAGCAGGGCGACTGCCCACTCGCGCGTATTCGAGCGCGTGATGAGCAGCTGAGGGTGTCCGTCGGGCTTTTTTTTAGCCCAGTTCACCCAGCCCACTACGCTCATCACCGTGTAGTAGAAATTAACACCCGCTTCGGCGTACAATCCCGCCGTAGCGCTCAAATAAATAAAGAGAACAGTGTTGACCAAACCGGTAGGATACACCCAAATGTTTTCTTGGCGCGAAAAAAGCACACTGATGACGCCGAAGACGACGGCAATAAACTCCAATAGAGAAGTTTGTTGCAATCCTTCCAAAAACAATTGAGCGAGGTCAGACGTGAGCATGGGTGCAAAAAAACGGCACTCACACCTCTTGGCGCAACACTTCCAGCGGCGGCTTGCGCAACGCGCTACGGCTACCCAGTAGCCCTATGAGCAGGGTAGCAGCCACTACAGCCCCTGCTGTTATCAGCAGCGGCTCCGCCTTCGGATAGAACGGCATCTGGAATACCCAGCGCGCCAGCGCCCAGCTGCTCAGCAGCGAAAGCCCAGCGCCTACCGCACAGGCCAGCGCCCCTACCAGCGCATACTCTACAGCCGTTATCTGCAGCACTGTGCGCCGACTGGCGCCCAACGTGCGCAGCAGTACGCCCTCGCGCAAGCGCGCATAGCGACTTTGGTAGACGGAGCTGATCAACACCAAAAAGCCCGTCAGCAGGCTAAAAAGCGCCATAAAGCGCACAATGAACGATATCTTGCCCAGCAGCTCATCGGCAGCCTGCAGCAGTTGTGTCAGGTCAATAGCAGAAACGTTGGGAAAGCGCTTAACGAGCTCGGACTGAAACGCCGCACTCTGCGCTGCACTTTCTACCCTCGACACTACGACGTGGATTTGGGGTGCAGCCTCTAAGACACCCGTCGGAAAGAGGATCATAAAGTTGGTCTGCATCCGGTTGAAGTCCACTCGGCGAACGCTGCCTACTTCTGCCTCCAAAGGCAAGCCCTGCACGTTGAAAACGATGCGCGTGCCTACGCGCGCGTTCATGGCGCGTTGTAGCCCCTCTGAGATAGAAACCCGCACAGGCTGCCCCGATATGTGACGCCCCATCCATTCGCCTTCCACTATGCGCTCGCTGTCGGTCAGCGTATCGCGAAACGTTACGCGGAACTCGCGGTCCCACACCCAGCGCGCTACGCTGTCGGGACGCGAACGCCAAGGCCATAGAGAGGCCTTGACGCGATATCCCGATGCCGGCGCCTGGGGGCCTTGCCCATCTATGCGCTCGATGCGAACCCCCACCATAGGTGCTTGCTGTAGCAGCGGCATCCCCCGTTCGAGCAAAAACTGCTCGACGCTCTCTTTTTGTTCGGGCTGAATGTCGAAGAGGATGAGGTTGGGCTGATGTTCGCTGCCAGCTAGATCAAGGCGTTGCAACAACAGGCGCTGAATGAGAAAAAGCGTGCTCAACAACAATACACCGGCGCCAATGGTTACGACCAAGAGCGCCGTTTGATTGTCGGGCCGAAACAAGTTGGCTATGCCCTGGCGCCATACGTACGACCACCGCTTGGGAAAAAAGCGTCGCAAAAGCAGCATTGCCAATCGCGCACTGCCCCACAGCAGCCCCAGCGCCACTGCCATGGCGCCCAAAAAGCCCAACGTCTGAATGCCGTCTTGCAGTATCCAGCCGGTCAGGCCCACTAGGGTCAGCGCAATGAAGGCGTAAACGACCCAAAGCAAGCGGTTGGGCTGACGGGCTGACGTGTCTACCGACATGCGCAAAGCCTGCAGAGGCGAGACCGCCAGAACCTGCGCCAACGCTCTTAGCGAAAATAACAGTGCCATCAGCACGCCTAACGCTATGCCCTGCCCTACGGCCAACCAGGACACCTCCGTGCTCAATGCCTCTACCGGTAGCAAGTCGCGCACCAACCATGGGAGCGCTTTCTGCAACAGCGTGCCCAGCAACGCTCCTATGACAGAACTCAGCAACGCTATCCCGGCAATTTGCACAAAAAACACCCCAAAGGCCTGCCCTCCGCGCGCTCCTAAGCAGCGAAGGGTAGCCACCAAAGGCTGCTTTTCGCGCAAGTACAACTGAACCGCGCTGGCCACACCCAATGCGCCTAGCAAAAGCGCCACAAACGCCACTAAGTTGAGAAAACCTGCGAAGCGATCGAATACTCGGTCGAGTAGTTGCTGATTGCTCTCTACGGTCTCCCACTCCAGACCGGCTTGCTGTAGCGGCTTTTCTAACGCCCTAACCAAATCCTTCAATACTGCTGGCTCGGGCACACGGGCATAGTACTGATACCATACGCGGCTGCCTTTTTGCACCAAATCGGTTTGGTCTAAATAACTAAACGGAATGAATACCGCAGGGGCTAACACCGAACCAATGTTAGCACGCCCAGGACGCGACAGCAAGTCGCCGACAACAGTAAAGGTTTGAGCGCCCAGCCGCAGCGTGTCGCCGGGTTGAAGGCTAAATTGCAGCAGCAGAATGTGTTCTAACAGCGCCTGAGGCTGGCCGTCTTGCTGATAGGCGCGCCAAGCCTCAGGTGGGTCGCTCTTCCAACTGCCATAAAAAGGATAGGCCGGCTCGGCAGCGCGCACATTGACCAAACGGGTACCATCGTTTTTGGGGAAATAGGCCATGCTCAACAGGTTGAACACGCGGGCAACCTCAACACCGCGGGCAGCACGGAGATGCTCCAGCAGCGTATCGGGCAGGGGGAAATTGCCCTGAATCACCAAATCGGCGCCCAGCAAGTTGCGCGCTTCGCGCTTGACGTCGGCCCTCAGGTTATCGCTCAAGGTGCGCACTGCCGTCAGGGCAGCCACACCGGCAACGATGGCCGAAACGAACAACAACAGACGAGCACGACTGCGGCGGCTGTCGCGCCAGGCCATCTTCCAGACAAAAGACATGAGATGCAGCATTTCTGACACAGCATGCCTGAACAAGAAAATCGCTCAATCGTTCGCAGTAGAAAAACGGCAGCCTCTCTGAGCAAATATCCCTCGCAACCTTAAGAACCCAACACCCCTCGCATGCCCTGCCCCCCTTTGCTAAAAGCGACTTCAGAGCCTAAATACAAGGGGGAAGCTGCCTGACCTCCCTGAGGGTTAGGGCGGTAGCCTATTTGCGCCGATACATGGGCAAGTTTACTAGCCCTAATCGCTGAAGGAAATGCCCTAACGACACGCGCAGAACGCCCAGCCCGTACTTGATGCTGCGGCGAAAGTTGATACTCGACGCCTCTTCGAAGTACTTTGTTGGGCAGGTTACCTCAGCGATATCGAAACCCGCATAGATGATTTGCGACAGCATCTCGTTGTCGAAGACAAAATCGTCGGAGTTGTGCTCAAAAGAGATGGTCGCCAACACCTGACGGCTAAAGGCGCGATAACCGGTGTGGTATTCCGACAGCTTGTAGCCCACCAACAAATTCTGAACAAACGTCAGGAAACGGTTGGCAATGTACTTATACAGCGGCATGCCGCCCCGAAGCGCACCCATGCCCAAGATGCGCGAGCCGAGGACTACGGGATACAGTTCTTCGCCAATGATATTGACCATGGCGGGGATAAGTTTCGGGGTGTACTGATAGTCGGGGTGCAACATGATGATGATGTCCCCTCCGATTTCTAAAGCCTTGTTATACAGTGATTTTTGGTTTCCGCCGTAGCCTTTGTTGCGCTCGTGGACGATGACGTGGCGAATGCCCAGCGCTCGGGCCTTTTCTACGGTGTTGTCGCGGCTGTGGTCGTCGCACAAGACGACTTCGTCCACTAGGTCAAAAGGTATCTCGCGATAGGTTTGTTCGAGTGTCTTGGCTGCATTATAGGCAGGCAGTACTACGACGATTTTTTTCCCTTTGTACATGCGATAGCTCCTAGGTGTTCAGGCGGTAGAGGTGTCGGAGGGATGGGTCCCGGCTCTGTCTTCGGTATCGGTGGGTTCATTCGACTCAATCTCAGCGGCATTTTCGCGCAGCAGTTGGTCGAAGATGCCGTATTCGAGCATGTAGTTGAACCAACGGAGGCACTTTTTGATGTCAGCGATGTGGACGCGGTCTGGGTCGTGCTCAGGCAGCACCTGAGTGAAGTACTGGCGGAGCACGGCACTAGGCGAGTCGGGGATAGGCGGCGGCGTCTGTTGGCGCGCATCGAGCATGCGCTGAAAGACATCGCCCAACGGTATGGAGCCTTCGTCGGTGTCGGTGTACACAGCAATGGTAGCCAACGGCATGACCTGATTTTGCCGCGTGGCGACGAAACGAGCGCGTTTTTCCTTAAAGTCTTCAATGAGCACGCCGTTTGGGCGCGCAGCGATGAGGCGGTGTACGCCGGGAACCCCTGAAATGACGAGGTATTTTTCTAAATTCAATGCCATGGTGGCGGCAAAGGTAGAGAGTTTTTAAGTTGTCCACAGCGCGCGAGGCAAGCGCTCGCTTTTGCTCAAAACCAGCGGGCCAGGTGGCAGAAAAAACCCTTTTATCTATGTACACATGTTGTATGTTTGCCTGACCCTACAGATGCCGAAAGCCCGCTGGAGGTTCTTTCCTTACCTCACTCCACTATTTTTCGTATGGACGCAGAAGTAGTTATGACGCCCATTGCCGCCAATGGCGAGGCGACCGAACGCCCTACCTTCACCCCAGAAGAAGCCCTGGCCGCCACCATCGAGTACATGGAGGGCGATACGTTAGCCGCTAACGTTTGGCTGAATAAGTATGCTCTCAAAGACTCCTACGGCCGCATTTACGAGCGTTCGCCCGACGATATGCACCACCGCATTGCCGCCGAAATTGCCCGCATCGAGCAACGCTATTCCAACCCCTTGAGTGAGCCCGAGGTATATGCCCTGCTGGAGCGCTTCCGCTATTTAGTCCCTCAGGGCAGCCCTATGGCCGGCATTGGCAACCCCTTCCAAGTGGTTTCGCTGTCCAATTGTTTCGTTATCGGTGTCGAGGGCCAGGCCGACTCTTACGGCGCTATCTTAAAGATAGACGAAGAGCAGGTACAGCTCATGAAACGCCGCGGTGGCGTGGGGCACGATTTGTCGCACCTGCGCCCTGCAGGCACCCCCGTTATGAACAGCGCTCTGACCAGCACAGGTATCGTGCCGTTCATGGAGCGCTACTCCAACTCTACGCGTGAAGTGGCCCAAGATGGGCGACGCGGTGCCCTCATGCTCACCCTTTCCATCCGACACCCCGACGCCCCGGCCTTTGCCGATGCCAAATTGGACAACACCAAAATTACCGGCGCCAACATCTCGCTGCGCGTAGACGACGCCTTCATGCAGGCCGTGCGCGATGGAAAAGCCTACACCCTCCGCTTTCCTGTAGATGCCGACCAGCCCAGCATCAAACGCACCATTGACGCTCGCGAATTCTGGAAGAAGATTGTATACAACGCCTGGAAAAGCGCCGAACCCGGCCTTATCTTTTGGGACACCGTCCTCCGCGAATCCGTACCCGACTGCTACGCCGACTTGGGCTTTCGCACCATCTCCACCAATCCCTGCGGCGAAATACCGCTTTGCCCTTACGACAGCTGCCGCCTGCTGGCCATCAACCTGCTCAGCTACGTCAGAAACCCCTTCACTCCACAGGCAACGTTCGATTTTGAACTGCTGGAGAAACACGGCCAATTGGCCCAGCGCGTCATGGACGATATTATCGACTTAGAGCTGGAAAAAATCGAGCAAATCCTCCAAAAAATTGAACGAGACCCCGAACCGGACTTTGTTAAAGCCACCGAGCGCGACCTGTGGCGGAAAATCCGCCACAAGTGCCAGCAGGGCCGCCGAACAGGCATCGGCATTACGGCAGAAGGCGACATGTTAGCCGCCTTGGGCATTCGCTACGGCTCGGAGGAGTCGCTAGACTTTTGCGAGCGCGTCCATCGCACCTTAGCCCTGGCCGTCTATCGCGGCTCGGTAGCGCTGGCGCGCGAGCGCGGCCCATTCCCCATCTACGATCCCGAGCGCGAAGCGAACAACCCCTTTATCCAGCGCCTGCGCGAAGCCGACCCAAAACTCTATGCCGACATGGTGCGCTATGGCCGCCGCAACATCGCCCTACTCACCATCGCGCCTACCGGTACCACTAGCCTAATGACGCGCACCACCTCTGGCCTTGAACCCGTCTTTCGCATCGCCTATAAGCGCCGCCGGAAGGTGAACCCCCACGATAAAAGTGCCCGTGTCACCTTTGTCGATGAGGTAGGCGACAAATGGGAGGACTACTACGTCGTACATCCTCCCTTCCGATTATGGCTCAAAGCCCAAGGCATTGCCGACGACGTCGAGAGCATGAGCGACGACCAACTGCATGCGCTCATTGAACGCTCTCCGTGGTACCGCGCCACTGCCGAAGACGTAGACTGGGTACAAAAGGTGCGCCTCCAAGGTCGCGTCCAAAAATGGGTAGACCACAGCATTAGCGTAACGGTCAACGTGCCCGAAGAAGCTACTGAAGAGCTCATCAGCCAAATCTACTTTACTGGCTGGGAGGCCGGATGCAAGGGCATCACCGTCTATCGCGAAGGCTCGCGCAGCGGCGTGCTCGTTAGCGAAAAGAAAAAGAGCGACTTAACCGCCAGTACCTTCCGCGAAACGGCAGCACCTAAACGCCCGCAGGTGCTCGACGCCGCCGTCATAACCTTCATGAACAACGACGAACCCTGGGTAGCGGTCGTTGGCCTTTACCAGGGCCGCCCTTACGAAATCTTTACCGGCCGCGCCGAAGACTCCTTTTCCATCCTCACTCAGGTAACTCACGGGCGCGTCATCAAAGTGAAAGAAAACGGCAAAAATCGCTACGACTTCCAGTATACCGACAAAGACGGCTACAATGTTACCATTGAAGGCCTGTCGCGCACTTTCAACAAAGAGTATTGGAACTACGCCCGCCTCATCTCTGGCGTTTTGCGCCACGGCATGCCCCTGCCCTACGTAGTGGACATGGTGGAAAACCTGCACCTGGAGTCCGAGTCGCTCAACAGCTGGAAAAACGGCGTCGTACGCGCCTTGCGCCGCTTCATTCCCGACGGCAGTGTGCCCTCACACAACACCTGCCCATCGTGTAAAACGGAGGGTTTAGTCTATCAGGAGGGATGCCTACATTGCAAAAACTGCGGATATTCGGAGTGCAACTAAGCCAGTGGCTAATGGCGGAAGCCTTAATAAAGGCCGCAAGAGGCCCTGCTAACCCTTGCACTGGGAAGAGACCTGTCAAAAAGTTTTGTGCACTGCGCTGTGAACACCGCCTTTGAGTCTTTCGTCCGCGACCTTACGCCGCGCTACGGCTTAGGCGAAGCCCGCAGCATCGCACGTATCGTTTTCGCCGATGTACTGGGCTACCGTCCGTCGCCCCATACCCTTTCGGCCGAGGAAGAGGCGCGCTTAGAGCCTATCCGCCGGCGCTTGCTTGCCGGTGAGCCGGTGCAATACATCTTGGGCCGAGCCGATTTCTTCGGCTTAAAATTCCGAGTCAATCCCAGCGTCCTTATCCCGCGCCAGGAGACCGAAGAGCTCGTTGCCCTGGCCTTGCGCTGGCTGAATGCCCGTCAGAAGCGCTCCCCTGCCGTGCTCGACATCGGCTTGGGGAGCGGCTGCATCGGCATTGCGCTCAAACGCCGCCGCCCGGATGCGCGCCTGTTCGGCATTGAAAAAAGCCCGCAAGCCTTAGCCGTCGCCATCGAGAACGGCTGCACCCTACTGGGGGAAGGCCAATTTACCTTCTTAGAGGCCGACGTCCTGCGGCCCGAAACCCTGCCCGCCGATTGGCCCACCTTCGACCTCATCCTTAGCAATCCCCCCTACGTGCGACGCCAGGAGCAGTACCTCATGCCCGAACACGTGCTGGCGCACGAGCCACCCGAAGCGCTCTTCGTTGACGATGAGGACCCACTGCTCCTCTACCGAGCCATCGCACATCTGGCGCAGCAACGGCTAGGACCTAACGGCGGCTTGTTTTTTGAGTGCAATGAGTTCACAGCCCAAGAGGTCGTCTCTTTACTCGAGAAAATGGGCTTTACCCACCCCGTTTTGCAGCAAGACCTCTGCGGAGCACACCGAATGGCCTGGGCTGTATGGAAAGGAGGGTAGGGCGTCTCCTATCCTTGCAGCTTAAGCCATTGGCGTAAGGATGCACAGCGCTTCACAAGAACGGTGAGTAAGCACTCCTCCGGATGCTTCTCCGACCTCAACCCGATGTACCTTCGCCCTTATGTTTTACCCACCCTTAAAGATCGGCCTCCTGGGCGGAGGCCAACTGGGCAAGATGCTCTGCCAGGCCGCTGCCGACTGGCATCTCGACATAGCAGTGCTCGACCCCACCCCCGATGCGCCGGCAGCGCGCCTCTGCCGCGAGTTTGTCGTAGGTGACTTTCGAGACTACGAAACCGTGCTGGCCTTCGGCCAAAGGTCCGATGTACTGACCGTGGAGATCGAGCAAGTCAACGTGCAGGCGCTCTACGCCTTAGAGCGCGCCGGTAAAACGGTGCATCCCCATGCGCGGGCACTAGAAATCATTCAAGACAAAGGAAAGCAGAAGGTTTTCTACGCTGAGAACGGCATTCCCACGGCGGCTTTCGAGCTGTTCAAAGATGAAGAGGCTCTGCTACGAGCCGTGCGCTCGGGGCGCTGGCGGCTGCCGTTGGTCCAAAAAACGCGCACGGCAGGCTACGATGGGCGCGGCGTAGCTGTGTTGCGCACACCAGAGGATTTGGAGACGAAGCGCCTGAGCGGCCCTTGTGTAGTGGAGGCGTTCGTGCCCGTGCGCACTGAAATAGCCGTCATCGCTGCCCGCAACCCTGCCGATGAAGTAGTGGTGTTCCCACCGGTAGAAATGGATTTCCACCCTGAAGCCAATTTGGTGGAGATGCTGCTGTGTCCGGCGCGCCTTTCCCCGCTGGAGGCCGCCGAAGCCGAAGTGCTGGCCGAACGCGTCGTGCGGGCATTTGACCTGTGCGGGCTGTTGGCTGTAGAAATGTTCTTGACGCAGGACGGACGCCTGCTGGTCAATGAAGTGGCGCCACGCCCCCACAACAGCGGCCACCACACCATCGAGGCGGCAGCTACCAGCCAATTTCAGCAGCATTTGCGTGCCATCTGCGGCCTGCCCTTGGGCGATACTTCGCTGCGCATGCCCGCTGCCATGCTCAACGTCTTGGGTGCTCCCGACTTCTTCGGGCCAGCGCGCTACGAGGGCGTGGAAGCGCTTTTGGCCGAGCCGGGCGTCTACTTGCATCTCTACGGCAAGCATACGACAGCCCCCTTCCGCAAGATGGGCCACATCACCGTTACGGCGCCAACGTTAGAAGAAGTGATGGCAAAGGCGCGCCGCATCCGCGACCAGGTGCGGGTGGTTAGTTTGCCTCAATAGGGCGGCTTGAGCGCTTTTGTACGAATGCCGCCTTAGGGCGCCTCTTCACTTTCGCGCCAGCGCTCGTATAGGTCGGGGCGTCGCACTCGGGTGCGCTCAAGGCTTTGCTCGTGTCGCCACTCAGAGATGCGCTTTTCATGCCCTGACAACAGCACTTCGGGCACGCTCATGCCTTCCCACTCGGCCGGACGCGTATAGACGGGTGGGGCCAGCAAGCCGTCCTGAAAGCTGTCCAAGAGCGCTGAGGTTTCGTCGTTGAGCACTCCGGGAATGAGGCGAGTTACGGCGTCCACTAACACCGCTGCGGCCAGTTCGCCGCCAGAGAGCACGTAATCGCCAATGCTGATTTCTAAGGTAACGAACTTTTGGCGGATGCGCTCGTCAATGCCTTTATAGTGGCCGCACAACAGGAGCAGATTTTCGCTCAGCGACAGTCGGTTGCACAACGCCTGATTGAGCGTCGTGCCGTCGGGCGTCAGGTAGATGACTTCGTCGTAAGTGCGCTCGCTTTGCATCTGGCGAATGCAGGCGGCTAGCGGCTCTGGGCGCATGACCATGCCGGCACCGCCGCCGAAGGGGTAATCGTCTACCTGTCGGTGCCGACCTAGGCCATAAGCGCGCAAATCATGTACTCCTATGTGCAGCAACCCGCGTTCTTGCGCCCGCTTCAGGATGGAGTGGTTGAGGGGGCTTTCCAGCAGTTCGGGTAAGACAGTAACGATGTCGAAGCGCATGCTAAGGTTAAGATTTGAGGTCGCTAAGTTGACGTAGGAAGGCCATCGTGTCTACGCCGTCGGCGTAGTCGTCCAGTTCCGGCATCTGGCTTTTGCCAAAAGGCAAGGCCCTGAAATCGCGCAGTTGAACTTTGCTGACGACGCATTGAATGCTGTCTTTTTGCTCCGCCAGCCTCTCCTCTAAGTCGAAGAGCTCGTCGTAATACTCGTAGTGCACCGAAGCGATGCGGGCCTGCAGGCGGCTTTCTTCGCGCAGCAACAGGCAGCCATTGTTGAGGTGGGGCGTGCGGTTGAGTAGGAAAAGGGCTAAGTTGTAGTCGTAGTTATTCTTGTATTTGTGATGTAGGACGACCTCCCGGTTTTTAGCCAGGATATCGAGCAGATGTTCGAATTGATACCCGTGGGGCACATAGAGTTTAGATACGTTTCGACAGCCTAGGCCGAAATAGGTAAAGATGTCGCGCCCTAAGGCGCGCAGTTCGTCGTCGGTTTCGAAGCCCGTTAATACGGCAACGCTATTGCGGTTGCGCCGAATGATGTGAGGGTATTTGCCAAAGTATTGTTCGAAGTAGCGGGCCGTGTTGTTGCTGCCGGTTGCGATGACGGCGTCGAAGTCGCGAAGTCGCTCGCCATCGTCTAAAAAGTGGACGTACTCCCAACTTTCAAAGGCCCATTCGCCCATTTTTTTCACTAAAAAGGGCAGCAGATAGCGGTCCTTTTCCGACAATTTGACCAGTGCCCGATGACCAGCGACAAAAGTGCAGAGCCAATCGTGGAAGCCCACGAGAGGAACGTTGCCGGCCATAACGATACCTACGTTTCTCTGCGGGTGCGCTGCATCGGGCATGGGATATCGAGCAGCCCAGGCGTTGAGTTTTTCTCGGTGTAGGAAAGCCGAGGCAATGGCCCTCAAGGAATGGCGAATGTTGTCGGGCGTAAACCACGCATTGGCTGCGTAAGCTTGCTCAACGATAGCTTCGAGCGCTGCGTCGGGCGGCTCATGGAGGTAGTGGCCCAGTTCGGCCAAAAGTTCAAGGCGTTCGCGTTGCGTCAAGGGAAGCGCTAATTTTTTTTTGACAAGACAAAGTTATCGCCTTCGCGCGAGCTGGCAGCCTCCATGAGGCAGCCCTTAGGGTCTGGAGTGAGCGCATCGGTTGGCTGGCCCCCAAAGTACGCCTGATTTTTAGGCTTAGGGGATCACCTCGAATCGAGCGAACAGCTCCTCGCGATACCAGCCTAAGGCGCGGGTTTGGGCGACAACCTTCTGGTGGTATTGATTTCGATAGGCAAAATCCATCATCTCTCGACCCGTTCTCCACAGGCTAAAAGTAGCCTGCTGTACCCAGGGCAATTCGCCGATACCAATAGCGCATTCCAGACCCGGATGCTCGTACACCGAGCGGCTTACCTCAGGCACCTCCCACCAAAACCGCCACAGATGCCTTTTCCGAATGGTTGCGCGAGTGAGCACCGCGGTCGGAGCCTCTGCATCAAAGGCTTTAGCGGCTGTAAAAGGCTTTTGGCCGTCCCATAAGCCATGCGCCATGGTGTTGACCAGAAAGATATGCCGCAACTCAGAAGATCGCTTCGCATAGGCTCGATACATCGGCAGCTGTTCCAACGCTGCATCGGCGGCGCTGCGTCCTTCCCAAACGGCTAAAATGCTGTACACACTCCAATTGGGACGCATGCTAAAGCCGTCGTTAGCCCCGCTGCCCAAGAGTTTGAGGAAGCTCAGCCCCGGCACAGCACCCAGCCGGCGCGGCATCAAACCCATCTGGCGAAGCGCCCAAAATTGATTATTAAAACCCGAAAAGCGATAAAGGGAAACGGTGGTGATTTGCATGGCACCAAAACAAGGCAGCGGATATTGCTGTTTGAGAGATGCTATCTAGTCTTTTAATTTTAGAAAACAAAAAAGCCATATTGTAGCGATTATCTTCGCCAATACGGCTAATTTAATTAAACAGAATGAATCACGATCAACGCTTCCCGACATGAGAATTGGCATCATTGGCGCAGGCATTGCTGGTTTGGCAGCGGCGGTTCGCTTGGCAGCGAAGGGATGCGAAGTAGAGGTTTTTGAGGCAAACCTCTATCCGGGCGGTAAGTTGTCGGCCTTTGAGCAAGCGGGTTATCGGTTTGATGCGGGACCATCGCTGTTTACAATGCCCGACTACGTGGAAGAGCTGTTTCACGTAGCGCAGCGGCCCATAGAAGGGCGTTTTGCTTACGCAAAGGTTCCGGTTACGTGTCGCTATTTTTGGAACGACGGCACGCATCTGGTTGCTTGGAGCGACTCGGAGCGCTTTGCTGCCGAAGTCGAGCGCGTATTGGGTGTGCCGGCACAGCGCGTACTGGGCTATTTGGCCCTGAGTGAGAAGAAATATCGCCTTGCGGGCCATCTTTTTTTGGAGAAATCGCTGCATCGGTGGGAAACCTGGCTGAATGCGCAAGTGCTGAGGGCACTGCCCTTTTTACCGGGTTTTGACTTGTTCACCCCGATGCACCGGGTGAATGAGCGTTGGTTTGAGCACCCAAAGTTGACCCAGCTGTTTGACCGCTATGCCACGTACAACGGTTCCAACCCCTACAAAGCGCCGGGCATGTTGACCATTATCCCGCACTTCGAACACCAGCTGGGCGTCTATTATCCGGAAGGCGGCATGCACAGCATTACTCGAGCGGTATTTGGCCTGGCTCAGCAGTTGGGCGTGCGCTTCCACTTTGGCCAACGCGTAGAGGAAATCATGACCGAGCGAGGGCGCGTGGTGGGGCTGCGCACGGCAACGGGTGCACATCGCTTAGGTGCGGTGGTCAGCAACATGGATGTGTACTACACCTACAAGCGCTTGATGCCTACAGAAAAGGCTCCTGAGCGCATTTTGCGCCAACCTAAGAGCACTTCGGCGCTTATTTTCTATTGGGGCGTGCGCCAGGTGTTTCCGCAATTAGACCTACACAACATCTTCTTCTCTGACTACTACCAGCAGGAATTTGAAGCCTTGGAGCGAGGCGACATTATCGACGACCCGACCATTTACCTCAACATTACTTCTAAATACACGCCAAGCGATGCGCCCGCGGGCTGTGAAAACTGGTTTGTCATGGTCAATGCGCCCAGCCATTCCGGCCAGGATTGGGCAGCGCTCATTACTCGCGTTCGGGAAGCGGTTATGGCCAAACTCAGTGCATGCTTGGGCGTTGACCTCCGAGCGCTTATTGCTACAGAGGCCATCCTTTCGCCCCCGGAAATTGAGGCGAAGACCCATTCGCATTTGGGAGCGCTTTATGGCTATAGCTCCAACACGCCTATGGCGGCCTTCTGGCGTCATGCCAACTTTTCGCGCCGTCTTCGGGGGTTGTACTTCTGCGGCGGCAGCGTTCACCCTGGCGGCGGCATTCCGCTGTGTCTGCTTTCGGCCAAAATTACCAGTGAACTCATCGGAAAATCTGCCTGAATACGATGCAACGACTCACTCAACACTCGGCCAATCTCTTATTGGGCTTTTGCACTGCTGTGTACTTTTTTGGGGTTGCTGGCATGCTTTCGCCGGCAAAGCCCTGGTTTGTCAGCCAGACGCCTTTGAGCCTGCTGTTGTCTTACTTCATCTTATTGTGGTTTCACACGCCGCACACGCGCGGCAGTGCCGCCTATTTTCTGACTGCCTTTGCTTTGGGTTTGGGCGTTGAGATGTTGGGCGTCAATACGGGCTGGCCCTTCGGCCATTACGAGTACGGCTCGGTGCTGGGGCCAAAGGTGGTCGGCACGCCGCTGGTCATAGGCATCAATTGGACGTTGGTCACCTACTGCAGTTTTTACGCACTAGACCGCCTGCTGCCGCGGCTTCCCTCCCCGGTTTTTGCCCTGTTGGCGGCGGCTGTGCCGGTGAGTTTAGACTACTTCATTGAACCGGTAGCGATTCACTTCGGAATGTGGCACTGGCCCTCTACAGGGTTGCCGCCGGCAGAGAACTACGCGGGTTGGTATGTTGTATCCCTGCTGCTGGCCTTAGTGTGGCGCTGGGCGATGCCGCGCGCTTTGCAAAACCGCGCAGCGCTGCCGATCTTAGGGCTACAGGTGGCGTTCTTTGTCGTCCTTGACTGGCTCATCAAGGTTGCTGGGTAAGGCTCTCTGCTTATGGCTAGCCTCTACTCAGGGCTTGTACCATGGCAGCTGCCGCCGGCTTTGAGGCCGACGACTTTATGACCTTAGAAAAACTGTGAGGCTAATGCTGTTTGCAGCCCTAAGCGTTTTGTAAGCGAATGCGCACCTGGACGTCGTCCTCCAGGCTTACGGGCGTACCGCCTTCGGCGGTATTGAGGATGAGTTCGGCGGCGAGCACTTCGCTTTGAATGTACTGCCCAAACTTTTCTACGGCTGGTCGGAGGGCCGGGTGGTCTTCCACTTCGACGCGGACGCGGTCAGTCACATTGAAGCCCAAGTCTTTGCGCAGGTGTTGAATGCGGTTGACCAGATCGCGGGCTGTGCCTTCGGCCTTCAGGTCGGGGGTAAGATTGACGTCTAAGGCGACGGTGAGCATACCATCTGAGGCGGTTTTCCAGCCGGGCAAGTCTTCGGCAGTGATGAGGACGTCTTCAGGGGTCAGGGTGTAGGTGGTTCCTTCTATGCTCAGCTCGAAGGTTCCTTTTTGCTCCAGGGTTTGGATGTCGGCCTGAGTGAAGGCTGCGATGCGGGCAGCGGCTTGCTTCATGTGTTTGCCCAGCCGTGCGCCAAGGGTTTTAAAGTTGGCCTTAGCGGCCTTTTTGAGCAGACCTGAGTCGTCGGTAACGTATTCGATGTGCTTGACGTTGATTTCTGAGAGGATATACTCGCGCACGCTTTCCACTTCAGTTTGGAAGCGGTCATCGAGCACGGGCAGCAACAAGCGCTGCAGGGGTAAGCGCACGCGCAGTTTTTCGCGCTTGCGGATGCTGAGCGCCAACGAGCAAATGCGGCGGGCATAGTCCATGCGACGCTCTAAGTCTCGGTCTATTTTGTCTACATCGGGCTGGGTTAGGTCGCTCAAGTGCACGGAAAGAGGAGCGTTGTTTTGGCGGTTTGGCGTTGTGAGGTTTCGATAGAGCCAGTCGGCGAAGAAAGGCGCTACAGGAGCTATGAGCTGAGCGAGGGTGATGAGGCACTCAAAGAGCGTCTGGTAAGCGGCGACCTTGTCTTCGTTGAGCTGGCCTTTCCAGAAGCGGCGACGCGACAAGCGCACGTACCAATTGGACAGGTGCTCGTCTACGAAATACTCGACGAGGCGGCAAGCGCGCGTAACGTCGTAGTCGTCCATGGCTTCGCGGTATTGCTCTACGAGCGTGTGCAGGCAGGAAAGCACCCAGCGGTCCAGTTCGGTGCGTCGGGCTAACGGCACCGGGTTGTGTTGGTCGAGTTGGAAGCCGTCCACATTAGCATAAAGGGCGAAGAAGGCGTAGGTATTGTAGAGGGTGCCGAACAATTGGTTGCGCACTTCGACGAGGCGTTCTTCGTCGAAGCGCAAGTTTTCCCACGGATTTGCGCTCGACATTAGGTACCAGCGCGCAGCGTCGGCGCCGTGTTGGCGAATGATGTAGAACGGGTCCACCACATTGCCCTTGCTTTTGGACATTTTCTCGCCGTTCTTATCGAGCACTAAGCCGTTGGAAACCACGGTGCGAAAGGCCACAGAGTCGAAGACAAGGGTGGCGATGGCGTGCAGGGTGTAAAACCACCCGCGCGTTTGGTCTACGCCTTCGGCGATGAAATCGGCGGGGAAGTTGCGCTGAAAAACCTCTTGGTTTTCAAAAGGATAGTGCCATTGGGCGTAAGGCATGGCACCGCTGTCGAACCAGACGTCTATCAGGTCGGGTTCGCGGCGCATGGGTCGGCCCGTAGGCGAGACGAGGACAATTTCGTCGATGTAGGGTCGGTGCAAGTCGGTGGGCAGTTCCTGCTTTAGCCCTAAGGTTTGATTGGCCTTCTCGATTTCGGCTCGAAGTTCTGCTATGGATCCAATGCAGATTTCCTCTCGGCTGTCGTCTGTACGCCAAATGGGTAGGGGTGTTCCCCAAAAGCGAGAGCGGGAGAGGTTCCAGTCCTGAAGGTTTTCTAGCCATTGGCCGAAGCGGCCGGTGCCGGTACTTTCGGGTTTCCAGCGGATGGTGCGGTTGAGTTCGGCCATGCGCTCTTTGAAGGCGGAGGCTCGGATGAACCACGAGTCGAGCGGGTAGTAAAGTACCGGCTTCGACGTGCGCCAACAGTGAGGGTAAGGGTGGCGGTATTTTTCGATGCGGAAGGCTTTGCCGTCAGCTTTCAAACGCAGAGCGATGAGCAGGTCAGTGGGCTTGAAGGCCGGGTCTTCTTGCACTTCTTTGGGATAATATTCGGCCTTGACGTAGCGACCGCCGAACTCGGGAAGTTCGTCCACAAACTTGCCTTGGCGGTTGACCAAGGGCAGCGGCAGTTCGGGGTTGAGCGGGTTGGGCAGGCCGATGAAGGGCACGCCGGCCTCTTTACAAGCGCGGAAGTCGTCGGCGCCAAAGTACGGAGCCGTGTGCACCACACCGGTGCCGTCTTCGGTAGTTACCCAATCGCCCGCAATGACGCGGAAGGCGCGGCTTTCCAGTTCGGGCGTGCTCGCCGCAGGCGTAGGCAACAGCTGTTCGTAGCGAACGCCCACCAATTGCCGGCCGGCAAACGGCTCGCCCCCCCTCTGCCAGGGCAGCTTCTTGCCCCCGAGCTGAAAGTCTGTGAGAGGTTGCCCTTCGTCTTCGGCCGAAAAATAAGCAGACAGGCGTTCTTGGGCCAGCACCACGCTAACCGGCTGGCCAGTGTAAGGGTTAAGGGTCTTTACTTTGACGTAGGCGATGTTGGGGCCGACGGTTAGAGCCACGTTGCTGGGCAATGTCCAGGGGGTAGTCGTCCAAGCCAAGATGCGCACATCTTCGTCGGGATGTTCAAAAAGAAAGGCCGCTTCCTCTTGGGGCCGCACTCGAAACATGGCCACCACAGAGATGTCGGTAACGTCTTGATAAGTGCCGGGCATGTTGAGCTCGTGGCTCGACAGACCAGTGCCTGCTGCTGGGCTAAAAGGCTGAATGGTGAAGCCCTTATACAGCAGTGGTTCGCCCTCGGGCGTGCGCTTGAGGTACATTTGCTTGAGCAACCACCAAACCGACTCGATGTACTCGTTGTCAAAAGTGATGTACGGATGCTCCAAGTCTACCCAGTACCCCATGCGTTGGGTAAGCGCATCCCAGTGATCCTTATAGCGCATGACAGCAGCGCGGCAAGCCTCATTATACGCCTTAACGCTGATTTTTTTGCCGATATCTTCCTTCGTGATGCCGAGTTCTTTCTCGACCTGCAACTCTATAGGTAGGCCGTGGGTATCCCATCCGGCTTTGCGTTCGACGCGATAGCCTTTGAGTGTTTGATAGCGACAAAACAGGTCTTTAATGGTGCGCGAAATCACGTGGTGAATGCCGGGCATCCCATTTGCCGAGGGCGGCCCTTCGTAAAAAACGAACGAGCGCTCGGCCGAGCGCTGCTCTACGGAGCGCTCAAAGATGCGCTCAGCCGACCAGAACTGCAGCACCTCCTCTTCAAAGGCAGGTAGGTTCAATTGCTTAAACTCGCGGTACATCGCTTTCTTTTTTACCCAAAACAGTGAGAGGGAGCAAAGGTAAAGCGGGTGCGCGGGTATGAAAGCTCCGGTTTTTTGCGTAAATGAAAGAGGCAAGTGAATGGGGCTAAAGCAACAGCACTGAGCACGGTGGTGCGCAGGAGGGTATACGTTGGGTTTGGCGGGAGGTTTTTGCGCTATTTGTCCCAGCACTCCTGTTCGATGCGCTGCGCCAGGGCAGGGTCGCGCACGAGGCGCAGGTAGGAGTCCCGGTTGTGCCGCGGGTTTTGGTGGGGGGTGGCGGTTTGGAAGATGAGGTCGGCTAAGGCAGGCCACCCTTTTTCCTGTAGAGCTATTTGCGCAATACAGCGGTTTTGGGCAGGGCGGTTGTAGGGGTGGGCCGTCTGTTGGGCGTGGGTAGCGTGGTCTAAGTATGTGGCTATTGTTTCGGGAGAGGGTTGTTCGAAGAGCACGCGGTGAATGCGCGGGTCGGCAGGGAGGTACTGTACGGCGAAGGCATCGCGGTCGTGGGCCGGAAATCCGTTGGGCAGCAGGATGAGGCCCGTATCCGGCAGCCAAAAGTGGCCGGTCATTAATCGGCTTTCTTGGGTGGAGAAGTGGTAATAGAGCACGCGCTGCTGGTTTTCGTAGGCAATAGAGAGGTGAGCCACTGAGAGGCGCCCTTCCTGGCTTAGGCGGCGCTCCTCATGCGCAGAGAGCGGAAAGGTAAAAGCAGTAGCCCAACGCCTTTGCTTTTGCTGGGCGTCCCAGCGCATGAGGAAGAAAACCGCTACAGAGACAATGGCAATAAGGATGGCTAACACAGCCGCCACCCCCAACCAATTGCGGCGCTCGGTGGCGCGGCGTTGGCGGTTGCGCGGGGTATCTACTTGTTTATTGACGCGGAAGCCGTACGAGAAGCCCTCTTTTTCCTTTTGAATACTGACTTCACACAGTTCGTCTTCGATGAAAAAAGAGTATACGCGCGACTCTTTGACCGAAAAGTCTACCTGCACGATGCGTGCATCGCAGTGGACGAGCACATGACCGCTGCGGTCGCCGTGGTAGAGACCGACGCGGTGCTTGCCGCCAAAATCGTCCAAAAAAATCCAGCTGACCTGAGCCATAAGGTGGTGGCGTAGAGCAAATCCGTTAGGGGTCAGTTGGTCTTGCGCATTGCGATGCTTCTCTTACCAGCGAATAAGTGCGCTGGCCCACGTAAAGCCGGAGCCGAAAGCGGCCAAACAGATGAGGTCGCCTTGACGCACCTTGCCCGCTTCCCAAGCCTCGCAGAGGGCAATGGGGATGGAGGCAGCCGTAGTGTTGCCGTAGCGCTGAATGTTGTTCCACACCTGGTCATCGCGCAGGCCTAAGCGCTTTTGTACAAATTGGCTGATGCGCAAATTGGCTTGATGCGGCACCAACAGATCGATGTCGGAGGGCTGAAGCCCAGCTTCCTGGAGCGCCTCTGCGATGACTTCCGGAAACTTCTGCACGGCTAACTTGAACACGAACTGCCCGTCCATGTACGGGTAGTACAGGCCGTCTTGCAGCATTTTCGGGGTGATGAAGATTTCGCCGTAAGTGTCGGCAGGGGGGTAGCCATAGTCCACATCTGGGTCGTCTAAGCGGTGTTTATGATACCCACCGTGGCAGCCCGGGTTGATAAACGAGAGTTTTTCGGCATAGGTGCCGTCCGAGTGCAGGCGTGTAGTCAGGATACCGCGCTCTGAGTCGTCGCTGGGCTGAACGATGACGGCACCCGCGCCATCGCCAAAAATGACCGTTACATTGCGGCCGCGCGTACTAAAGTCTAAACCCATGGAGTGCATTTCGGAGCCGACCACCAACACGTTTTTGTACGTGCCCGTGCGAACAAATTGGTCAGCCACTGCCAGGCCATAGATAAAGCCGCTGCATTGGTTGCGAATGTCTAAGGCGCCCGCCTCCCGATGGGCAATGCCCAACTCGCGTTGCAGCAGGACACCACAGCCCGGGAAGTAATAGTCTGGGCTAAGGGTGGCGAAAACGATAAAGTCTATTTCCTTTGGCTCGATGCCGGCGCGCTCACAGGCAATGCGGGCTGCTGTGGCAGCCATGGTGGAAGTGGTCTCTTCGTGTTTGCGCCCAAAGCGCCGCTCTTCAATCCCCGTGCGCTCGCGTATCCATTCATCGGAAGTGTCCATGAGGCGGGTGAGCTCTTCGTTTTTGACGACGCGCTCCGGCACGTAAAAGCCTAATCCGGCTATTTTACTGCGTTTCATGAAAGTGGGCTGTGTTTGTGATGACGCCTAAGCTTTATTTTCGGAAACAAAGTTGGCAAATGTTTGCTCATCGGTCTACTGAAATTGCTCTATGGGCACGGTATACTGCTCAATAAAAGCGCGATAGTGGGCCTCTTCCTTCAGAACGTTCGGATTGCCCACCACGATGAGGCGCTCGCGAGCGCGCGTAAGAGCGACGTTGAACTTTCGATCTACGCCGTCGGCCGAAAGGCTGACGAGGCGGCGCAGTTGCTGCTTACTGTGAACGCAACACGAGATGAGGATGATGTCGCGCGCGCTGCCCTGATAGCGTTCTACAGTGTCAATGGTCAGCGCGTCGGGGTCGAGGCCTTCTTCGGCAATGGCTTGTCGGATTTGGGCGATCTGCGCGCGCCACGGCGTGATGACTCCCAGCTGGCGCTCAGGGGCAGAGGATGGATCTGTCTGTTCGGCGTGTTGGCAAAAGCGGCGGATGAGCCGCGCTATCCAACGCGCCTCCTCAGTAGAGATGCGCTGGTGGGGCAACGCATCGGGCGATACTACGGGCAGGAAGCACACCCTTTGCGGTGGAAAGCCCTTTATGGAGAGCAGTGGCCGATGTTGCCGCTCGCCCCAGGGCATGGGCAACGTGTGCAGGTAGCCGCCGTAAAAACGCTGGCTGGGAAAGGCCATAATATCGCTGTGCATGCGGCCTTGGTGGCGCAACAGACCGTAATGCCGGCGCAAGCCGTGCTGGCGGCAGTAGCGGAAAAGCCGCTCGAAGTAAGAGTCGCGCAGGTCAGTTAGGCCAATGGCTTGCAGCTCGGGATCGCTCACGCGAGTATCCTCCGTTGCTTGCGCTACGACGGCAGGCAATTGGCAATGGTCGCCGATGAGCACTACGTGCTGAAAGCGCGTCAGAAGGCCCACGAGCTGTGGCTCCAGGATTTGCGAGGCTTCGTCCACGATAAGCCGCTGTAAGGTCTTGATTTTAAGCAAACTATCGCTCTGCAAGAAAGAAGAGACCGTGCTGACGAACAGGCGCACGGGCCTTAGCACTTCTTGCAGCTCGGCGCGGGTGCGGGCTGAAGCGATGCGTTGGCTCAACAGGCGTTTTCGGAAGCGCTCGCCAGTGGCAAAAGGAGTGCCCAAGCGGATGTAGTCGGTGCCCAAGGCTTCGAGCACCTCACACATTTCGTCCACCGCCCGGTTGGTGTAGGCCAGCAAAACGAGGTTATCCGAGCTGTTTTTCAGCACCCAGTCTACAAGTTGGCGCAGCACGACACTCGTCTTGCCGGTGCCGGGTGGCCCCCAAAGCAGGAAAAAGTGAGGAGCCGTAGCTATGTATTCGGCGCTGAGGTCTTCTTCCACCGTCGCTGGCTGCTCACCAGAGCCGCTAGGGCACAACCACCTCGCGCGGATGAGAGGCGCCGCTTTAGCCCACTCATAAAGGCCGCGGTAAAGCGACGAAAAACTACCTTCTAAGGCATCCGGCTCTAAGTTCCACCGCCGATGTGCCTCAAAAGGCGTTAGGTTGAATTGCCGAGCGCGCAACTGCACTTTTACGTGCTGGGCACCCAACTCCACAATAGTGCCCTTCACTACCTGGTTTTGCAAGACGGTAGCGTCTTCCGCGTCAGCTGGATATAGAACAACCACATCGCCTACGCGAAAATTGGCTAAAGGGTTGGTTTTTTCTGTTCGGCCAAAAACGATGATTGGCTCCGCTTTATCTGCCCGATTTTCCAGAATTTCCATCTGAGCTAAAACGGCAAAAGCCTCTTGCTTTTCGGCTAAACTGCTGCGCCAAAGAGCAGCACTTCCGCCCCATGCCTCTGCCTCTTCGCTCCCTACTTTGGCCTGCCAGTGCTCACGGGCGATGAAGCCGACAAACGCGTTGAAGTACTTCTTTTCCAAATCGCTTAGCCCAGTATAGGCGGCGGCGAAGTGAGCAATCTCCCTCAATGTGAAATCGGTCGTATGAGGCGGTGCTGACTGGGCTATTCGACACAGGCGCTCCAAGAGTGGCACGTGCAACTGCCCGGGGCGGATGCACGTCAGGAGCCACTCCATGGCGACCAACTGATTGCGCACTTGCAGGGCCTCCCATTGCTCCGGCTCTATTGTAGGACCAAAGCGCAGGTGCCTTTCATCGACGCCAGAATAGAGGATGTATTTGACCGGTTCTGCGTCTGGCCCAAAGACCGAGCGCACCAGCAAGTCGTAGAGCAGCGTTTGGGTGAGATGGCTGCGCGAGATGCCGTACACATTGGGTCGGAAAGGCTGCCCGCTCTTGAGCTCCACGATGGCGACCCGTTTGCCGTTGCGGTAGAAAAGGTCTAACCGGCCTTGTAAGCCGTACTTGCAGCTGTAGAAGGTAGGCTCCAGCACACAGCGCTCTGGCTCAATGCCTTGCTGGCGAAAGCCGGTTTTGACCATGACTTGTAAGTTCAGATAATGTTTTTTCGCTTTGCTGATGACGTCTTTCACCTCAGCATCCGACATGGGCGCATACACCAGCGGGTAAAGGCCGAAGGTTTCACGGATGAGCTGCTCAAAGTCGGCATCGGGTTCGCTCATCAATCGGTCGAGGAAGTAGTTGGCTAAGTTACCCACTAATGCCGCCGCCGACATTTCGTAGGGCAAGAATTTTTTTACCAAAAAACCCATGGGTTCTACCCTATCCGGTAGGAAGCGTTCGGCCACCATCGTTACGTCCATCAAATAGTCAGGCTCCACGACGAAGGCGCGCGGCCGATAGTTGCCGGCTGGATCGATATCCACATCCAAGAGGGAGACCGTTACCGGTGCTGGAAAGACCTTTTGCAGCAGTTGAATCGTCTTGGTGAAGTTTTCGTTGCGATCGGCCAAATGATACAGCACCCGCACCAAGACCTCAGGCCGCTCCTCGTCGTAGGCCAGCAAACACTGCTCTTCGGGTCGATCTCCTACCACTACTACACGCACCTGCTCTCGGTGGGCCGCTACCCCAACCGCCTCAAACGACCATTCGCCAGCAGCCGACAAGAGCGCCGCCACCGCATCGGGCAAAGGCTCGCCCGACAAGCCGCGCACCGCCTCGGCCAGCGCTTTTACGCCCAAAACCACGTCCCAATCGCTACCCACTCCCTGAGCAGCGCGAAGGTGTGCCGCCGTGCGCCGAAAATGGTGAATGATGCGCAGGGCTTCCGACGATAATCCATACTTGTGCCCAGCATAGCTGATGCGCGCAAATAAAGTGCTGAACGTCAGCTGCTCTTGCCGCGTTACCTCCACAAAAAGCTGCTCCTGCAAATCCGCTAACGCTAAGACCTTTTCCGACGGCGTCCACTTCGAATGTGTCGCTAGCCGAACAACTTCCTCATAAACGGCATGCGCTAATTCAGGCGTCATGCAACAAAGGTAAAGCATCCGCTTAGGAATACAGGGCCACCTCCCACCTTGTGGCGGCCTTCTAGCACTTTACGCGTTAGCTCCAGAAAAATATCCACAGCGCAGCCGCTTACCCTTCAAAAGCCTCGTAGAATACCCTATTTTTGCCCCACATGAGCGCCTTTGTCGTATCTGCTCGAAAATACCGCCCCTTGCGCTTCACCGACGTCGTGGGGCAGCAGCATGTCGCCCGTACGCTGAAAAATGCCCTGGCCACGGGTCATGTAGCACACGCTTTTCTTTTTTGCGGCCCGCGCGGCGTAGGCAAAACGACATGTGCGCGCATTTTGGCGCGTGTACTTAATTGTGAAAACCGAACCCCCGATTTTGAAGCCTGTCAGCAGTGCCCTTCTTGCTTGGCCTTTCAAGAAGATGCTTCATGGAATATTTTTGAACTCGATGCCGCCTCCAACAATGGTGTAGACCACATCCGCGCCCTCGTAGAGCAGGTGCGCATTCCGCCTCAGCGCGGTCAATACAAGGTCTACATCATCGACGAGGTGCACATGCTCTCGCAAGGAGCCTTCAACGCCTTCCTCAAAACGCTCGAAGAGCCGCCGCCCTACGCCGTATTTATATTAGCCACCACAGAAAAGCACAAGATACTGCCGACTATCTTGTCGCGCTGTCAAGTGTTTGATTTTAGGCGCATCGAAGTAGCCGACATAGTGGCGCATTTAGCCCAAATCTGTCGGCTCGAGGGCATAGAGGCCGATGCTGAAGCGCTGCGCATCATTGCTCAAAAAGCCGACGGCGCCCTGCGCGACGCCCTATCCATCTTCGATCGCATCAGCAGCGCCGCTGTCGGCGAGCCTATTCGCTATCAGACGGTGCTGGAAAACCTGAATCTTTTAGATTACGATTACTACTTCCAAATCGTCGACGCATTGCTGGTTGAAGACGCTGCTACCACACTGCTGCTCCTCGACGACATCCTGCGCAAAGGCTTTGAGCCGGAGATTTTCCTAACCGGGCTGTCCGATCACCTGCGCAACCTCTTGGTATGCCGCGACCCAGCCACTCTGCTGTTGTTGGAAGCTGGCGAAAACCTCCGCGAACGTTACCAACAGCAAGCTCAGTTGGCCTCCCCTTCATTCTTACTGACGGCTCTGAGCATTGCCAATGACTGCGACGTCAACCTCAAGATGGCGCGTCATAAGCGCCTGCATGTCGAGATTGCTCTGCTCAAAATGTGCTACATCCTGCGCGCTGTATCAGCGGCAGCCTTTGCCCCAGAAAAAAAAACGGCTAACGCCTCGCCCACGACCAACGGCTGCGCGCCAATGCCGTCTGCAGCCGCAGATTCTCCGGTAGCCACTCCGGCTGCTCACCCCGCACAGCCCCCCGCACCCTCCCCTGCCTCTTCCTTACCGCCTTCTACAGCTACTGAACTTAGCCTTGAAGCCATGCAAAGCCTTCGCACCGACATTCGCCTCGGACGCCGACGGCTAGAACCTATCCCCTTGCGCTTAGAAGAGTACGACTCCGCAGTGGCCGAAGAAGTCCACCAAATGGCCCAACTCGAAAGTAAACTTACCTTAGAAAACGCTCGCGCTGAATGGCAGGCCTTCGCCAACGCTACTCCCTCGCCTTCCTTGCGCCAAGCCATGTCTGCAGCACACCTAAACTTAGAAGGCGAAACCCTAATAGTTACCGTAGACCTCGCCGTACATCGCAGCCTTATTCAACAGGAGATCAACCACCTGCGCGATATTATCCGCCAAAGTCTCCACGCTCCCAATGCCAATGTGCTCGTGGTGCTTGACGAACAAAAAGCGCTAAACCCTCCCCCTAAACCCCGACGCTTGCTGACAACTAAAGAAAAACTCGACCACATGGTCCAAACCAACCCAGCAGTACTCGACTTGCTTAGGCGGCTCGACTTGAAAATTGATGAGTGAGCGCTGCACTAGGCCAGCGCTTCGGGGCTTCCTCTCCTATTCGTGTGGATTAAGAGCAGCAACTCTGTCTGGCTCATAGCCGTGTCGCTTATCCTTGTAGCGCGCCAATTGGCGGCGAAGGGTATCCATCGAGGCGTTTATCGCTGACTCAAACGTATTACTGCTTTTGCGATCAATGAGCCAGCCGCCCGGCACGTGCATCTGAACCTCCGCCACCTTTGCTCCCTTCTTTTCTTCCATTAAACGCACATCAATGCCTTCAATTCGGTGATATATTTTGCGCAATCGCTGCAACTTGATGTGGATGTAATCGACCAGTCTTTCATCTGCCTGAAAATGCAAGGTTCTCACGTTAATGTTCATAAGTCCAGCAAAATTTAATAATTAATAAACGGGCTAAATTCCATGTATGTTTTTAAGTATTAACTCTCAATCCTTTTAAGATTTTTTAACTGGCAATTTTACAAGCTTATTAGCATGTCTTGCAACACTTTCTTTCTTTTTATTCATCAGCGAAAACATTAGAGTTTAGTTTTTTTGCCACAAGGTGAAAGCGTATTCAAAGAGAACGAAGAAGGCCCTTCTCTTGCATGCCTTTGTTTCAAGAAAGTTTTTAAGTTTTGCTTGCTCTTTGCCAATTATATAAAAAAAGATGGTCGCCGACACAATTTCCAGTGAAGCCTGGCACGCGCATTTGGATACCCTCTTTGAGCGCCAGCGCCAACACCAATACGAGGTAGCGCGCACTACAGCCCGCGAGCGCAAAGCCAAATTGCGCGCCCTATACGATGCGCTCCTCCGCAACCGAACCGCCATTCAAGAAGCCATGTGGGCCGACCTTCGGAAGCCGGCTTTGGAGGTCGATATCACCGAAATTTCTACCACCACGGGTGAAATCCGCTATGCGTTGCGGCATTTGTCGCGCTGGATGTCACCGCATCGGGTTGGCATTCGCTTGTCGCTCATAGGTTCCTCGGCTTGGGTTCACTACGAGCCTAAGGGCGTCTGCCTCATCTTAGCGCCGTGGAATTACCCCTTCAACCTGAGCCTAATACCGCTGGTATCGGCTGTGGCGGCGGGCAACTGCGTTATCTTGAAGCCCTCTGAGCATGCTCCGCACAGCGCCCACCTAATCAAGGCCATAGTTGAGGAGTGCTTTCCGCCACAAGAAGCTGCCGTGGTAGAGGGCGATGTTGAGGTGGCGCAAGCGCTTTTGAAGTTGCCTTTTGATCACATCTTTTTTACCGGCAGCCCTGCCGTGGGCAAAATAGTGATGGCGGCGGCAGCCGAGCATCTATCGTCCCTTACGCTCGAACTCGGCGGCAAAAGCCCAGCCATAGTGGATGAGACGGCTGACTTAGAGCGAGCCGCCTCGCGCATAGCCGGGCTAAAAGCCATGAATGCAGGGCAGATTTGTATTTCACCCGACTATGTGCTCGTCCACGAGTCGATACAGGAGGCCCTAATAGAGCGATTGGAACACTACTTCAAGCAGTACTATGGCGCCACGCCAGAAGCCCGACAGCAGTCGCCCGATTATCCGAGGCTCATCCACGACCGGCACTTTGCCTTTGTAACGGGCCTCTTAAACAACGCCGTAGGCCTCGGCGCTACTGTGCGTTTTGGCGGCCATGCCATCGCGCAAGAGCGCTACCTCGAGCCAACGATCCTGACTCATGTGCCTGAAGGCGCGGCAATTTGGGAAGCAGAAATCTTCGGCCCTTTGTTGCCTATACGCCCTTATCGGACGCTGACGGAGGCCATCGACTATATCAATGCGCGACCTAAGCCGTTAGCGCTGTATATTTTTAGCCGAAAACGCGAGCGCTGGCAACAGGTGCTCCATGAAACGCGCAGTGGCGGGGTGTGCATCAACGAATGCGGCCTGCAGTTTTTTAATCCAAACCTTCCTTTCGGTGGCCAAAACCACAGCGGCATGGGGCGTTACCACGGCCAATGGGGGTTTCAGGAGTTCAGCCATGCCCGGGCAGTGACACGCCAATCCAACCTTTGGACCAGCACCCGCCTGCTCGCCCCCCCGTATCGAACGGCTTTTATGAGGCGGATCGTAGACTGGGTGATCCGATGGCTGTAGAATCCAAACCCATACCGTAGGTTAGCGCTTTCAATAGCCTCTTTTCTTAAAATTGGGTCTTAACATGGATTTCTCTTCCTTCATGCAAAAGGTGCGCAGGTGGTTTCGCCGCAGCTTGTGGATTCTCCTGACAGCGGCAGTTGTTTTTGGGGTGGGTTACTACTTCTATCGAAACTACAACCTCAGCGACGGCTCGCGCACGGGTATGCTGGTCAAAGTAGCGCGCCAAGGTGTCTTGTTCAAAACCTACGAGGGTCAGCTGCACCTCACCGGTAGCATGATGATGTCAAAGCAGAGCGTTTGGGATTTTTCGGTACAAAACGGCGAGGTTTATCGACAATTGCAGCAATGGGAAGGCCGCACCGTGCGCTGCTACTATCGGGAAAAAGTGCAGGCTTTTCCTTGGCAGGGCAAGACCAATTTTATCGTGTATAAGGCGGAGCCAGTAGATTAGCGGCCTCCAGAAGCCTTTTCGATAAAAGCCCTACACCAGTGGTAACTAGTGCAGGGCTCCATCTTTACTTGCTAGTACCTTTTCTAATCGAAGCGCAGGTGCTTGATGGAGTAGTAGCAGATGGTGGCAAAACCAAAGGCCAGCATGAAGTGAAACAGAACGAAGGCGCTGTTGCCGGTGCGGATGCCGACAAGGGCTGCGGTGAGGAAGACCAGCGCCATCAGCCCCTCGGCGTAGGTTACCCACGAAATTTTGCGCGCCATGTAAGCCGCTTGCTTTACAGGCGAGTTTCCGCCGGTAATGCCGTATTTAGGCGTCCGCACAAAGGCAGATACTTTGCCGCGCAGGCCTTCGACGACGGCGATGGCGTTGTACAGCGAAAGCCCCATAGACATGGGTAGGAAAGAGAGGAACAGGCCGAAGAAGCGCACTTTTTCCCAAAAAGATGGGGGCGTTTGGCGGTTGAGCGCTGCGGTGACGTTGGCCGTATAAGAAATAGCGGCCACAGCGAACAGGCCTAACACCGAGAAGGAGAGGAAGTGCGTCGAGATCCCCAACTCGCTAAACGCGAAAGAAAGCGGTATGCTGCTGACCGCAGCAATGAACACCCACAGGAAGACTCCATAGGCCAGCAGTTGGCTAATGGCGTGTAGCTTTTGCACAGGCTTAAGCGTGCGCGCATGCCATACCATCTTAATCAGCTTGCGGGCATTTTGCGCTCCGCCTTTGTTCCAGCGGAACTGCTGGCCTTTGAGGGCATTCATGTCCACGGGTAGCTCGGCTGGGCTACCGAGTTTTTCCAAATATTGGATGCGATAGCCCATGATTTGAGCGCGAAAGCTGAGGTCGAGGTCTTCCGTGAGGGTGTCGCTTTGCCATCCTCCCGCTTCCTCAATGACTTTTTTGCGCCACACGCCAGCGGTACCGTTGAACTGGAGCAGCAGATTGCCGTAAGAGCGGCCCGCTTGCTCAACCGTAAAGTGAACGTTAAGCTGCAGAGCCTGCAACTTGGTCAACATGCTGTAGTCGGCGTTGAGGTGTTCCCAGCGCGTTTGCACAATGCCCACCTTAGGGTCTTCGAAGTAAGGCATAGTCGTGCGCAAGAAGTCGGGCCTTGGCGTAAAGTCGGCGTCAAAGATGGCAATGTATTCGCCCCGCGCGCGAGGCATGGCTTCTTGTAGAGCACCGGCCTTGTAGCCTTGGCGATTAGTGCGGTGAAGGTGCTCGATGTTGTACCCCTTAGCGCGCAATTCGGCCACTTTTCGCGCCACGATTTCAACGGTTTCGTCGGTGGAGTCGTCCAGTACGTGTATTTCGAACTTGTCTTTGGGGTATTCCTGAGCCGCTATGTAGTCGATGATGCGCTCCGCCACGTACATCTCGTTGTACATGGGCAGTTGCACGGTTACAAAGGGCAGGTTAGGGTCGTTCGGGTCGTATTTTTTGTACTCAATAACGGGATGCTCTTTGTGGTACTTTTTGTACAAAAACAACAAGTGCACTTGCAGCAGGGCGTAGAGTGTAACGCCGCTCATGGCTACAAAATACACCATCAGCATTAAGTAGCCAAAGTCTACAAAAGCCTGGTAGCGAAGAGCATCGAAAAGAGCTTGAATTCCGAACATGACGAGTGAGGAGTTTTAAGTTTCAGGAGCAATGAGCGTGTCATTCCTGTTGTTTAAGCGCTGCTGTAAGCGGTATTGGAAATAATGCCAAAAAATGAGGCTGAGAATTTTGGTACCCGCCAAAACAACGCCCTTGACCGTGCCAGAGACTTTGCTGCGCCCGGCCACGCGCCTGCGATAGTTCACCGGCACCTCCGCACAGCGGAGCCTTTGTAAGGCGGCCTTGATTTGCATCTCTACCGTCCAGCCGTAGTCGGAATCGCGCATATCCAACTGTTGCAAACAATCCCACCGAATGGCGCGAAACGGCCCCAAGTCGGTAAAGCGCTGACCGAAAAAAAGACGGATGAGCAGAGGCGCGAGCCAATTGCCAAAGCGCTGCGGCAAGCTCATTGCGCCCGGCTCTCGCTCTCCTAAAAGACGCGAGCCAATCACCAAATCCTGAGTGCCGTCCAATACCGGCCCTGCCACTTTAGGCAGTTCGTTGGGGTCATCGGCGTAGTCGGCGTCCAGAAAGACGACTACTTCGGGTTGGGCGTCAAGTGGTTGCTGCTTCAAATACGCCATACCGGCCAAACAAGCCGAACCGTAACCGCGCTGCTTCGCTTGCACTACCGTCGCGTTCATTAGGCGGGCCACCTCTGCTGTTCGGTCGGTAGAGCCATTGTCGCATACGATGATTTGCTGTACCCATTGCTTGGGAATCGTGGCCAATACAAAAGGGAGTGCATCCTCCTCGTTGAAGGCCGGAATTAGAACGGCTATACGTGGCTTACTGGCGTAGTTCATCGTGTGTGCGTCGGAAGCCCTTTTGCAAAAGCCTGGCAAAGATATGCACAACCGTTAAAAAAAAGTTAAGATGTCTTAAGAGGCAAAGCGTTAAGTTTTAAACACGCGATTGCTCAGCAGAAGAGGGCGCTTGAGAAATCCCAAAATTATTCAAGGCTGTAGATGCTTGTTTTTCTTATCTGTTTTAAAACGGCGGCGGCATCAGGGCTTTTTCCCAATACTTTTAGGTCGGGCCTAAACGACAAAGAGCTGCCCTCTAAAGAGCAAGGAGATTGAAAGTGTTAAAATTTTAACAAGTCTGGAGCGATCAGACTGCCGTATGCACCGCTTTCGTTGCCGGCCAAGCGAAGCTGTTGTTGCCAGCCTTCCTTTGCCTTGACATAAGCACAAGTCAGTTTTTACATAACCGCCTACTATTCGATAGGCTATCGGCTTAACAGCACATGGTTGAGCATGTTTTAAGACTCATCGGATGCCGCTAAGTCTTTTTTATCCCATTTTTTCAGTTAGAAAGGATAGCCTACGGCCACGTTGAAGTTGCTGATGTCGCGCCAGCGAGCGCCGCTCCAATCTACCCAATAATCTTCGGTTGGAGTTCGATAGGGACGTCGCAGTTTAACACCCCAATCAAATCGGAAGACGAAATACTCGAAGTCGAAGCGCAAGCCAAAGCCTGTGCCCAAGGCGATGTTTTGGAAAGAGTTCCAGCGCAATTGGGCGCCAGGGCGTTGAGGGTCGGGCTTAAGTGTCCAGATGTTTCCGGCATCCAAAAAGATGGCGCCTTTAAGCCACCAAAAGAGCGGGAAGCGCAATTCACCGTTGAATTCAAACCGAAAGTCTGCTGCTTGAAAGAACGGCGGGGTAATCCGTGCAGCGCATTGGCAGGTTTCGTCTATGGCGACATAGCCGCCTGGCCCGATTTCGCGGATGCGCCAAGCGCGCAAGCTGGCGGGTCCGCCCACAAAGAATTGCTTGACGAAGGGCACATCGGGTGTGTTGCCGAAGGGAAGTGCTACACCGGCCCCTACTCGCAAGACGCCGGTGAGGTCCTCGTTAAAGTCGCGGGTATACGTACTCGAGAGGTCTAAACGCAGATACCTAGCGAAATCAAGACCTGCAATGGCCCAGTTTTGCTGGCCGAAGGCCGCCGACCACAAACGGTTCAGCAGGTACTCCTCTACGCCTGAGAACTCGGAGCTCAAGCGAAGGAACCATCGCTCGCCAAACACATTGGTACGCCCAGTGTACAGGTAGGTGAACGAGCGCAGCACAACCCCCGTGAACAGTTGGTCTCCGAAACTTCGGCGCAGGAACTCGTTTTGCCCGAAGATGCTGTCGAAGCTCGGCCTGAGCGTAGGGCGAAGCACATCGATGCTAAGGTTGTCGAACACAAAATGATGCTCAGGGCCGATGTGTAGGGTATACCCCCAGGCGGCGTTGAGGAGGTTGTACGTGTAGAAGCCGCGCAAGTCTAGGAAATTGTAGTTGAACGCCAGGCGTGCGCGCCCGTCGCGGCGAAGGCGCGCATAGAAGGCATCGGGCACTATGCGCCATCGGTTTGCGCGATGCCACAAGCCTAAATAATCGAAATAGCGCGGAAAGAGCACCTCGTTTTGGAACTTGAACTCCTGCGAGAAGAACAGGTTGCTGCGCGGAGCGGACCAATCCAGCTCGGTGCTGTACGACAGGTCGCTGCGCAGGTTTTCGGCCCCCTTGAGCAGGTTGCGATGATTGACCGATAAATAGGCCGACATGCCGAAGAGGCGACCGCTGATTTCGCCGCCGGAGTTGGTAGAGGAGTTAAATTCAAAGCCGGCGCTCGTGCTTAGGCGCTTGTTGAGCGATAGCGCTACGACGACGTTGATGCGCTCCGGTACTACAGAGTCCGCTGGCGTTCGGACGGTGACAAACTGAAAAATGCCCAGCGTATTCAGGTTCCGGACGGTCAGGTCGAGGTCTTCCTGCCGATACAGGGAATCGGGTCGAAGAGCAATGATGGCCAGCAGGCGTTCGGGCCTAACAGCAAAGCTGGTAGAAGAAGTAGTGAAATAGATGTTTTCTAAGGTCGTGTCGCGCCCAGTTCCCACTAAGTCGGGTACAAAATCTAAGAACACCTCTACCTTGCCGATGCGATAGCGCTGGTGCGCTAAGGAGTCAGCGGATGAGTCTACTTTTACTGTTACGCGGGTGCGGGTAGCTGTGCTGTCGCCGATGAACTCGATGGAAGTCGGTTGGAAGAAAGCATAGCCGCGATTTTTGAGGGCATAGGTGATGCGGTTTTTTTCGGCTTCAAAAACACTGCGGTCCAGAGCGCCGCCGCGTTTGAGCAGTGAACCTCCAGCCGTTTTTTGCAAGATTTGGTTGATTTGCGAGTCGGGGCTGTTGAAGGCAACCGACTCAATGCGGTGCAGGGCACCTAGCTCCACCGTGTAGACTACGGAAGCTTCCTGCCATCGGCGCGGGGAGCGGCTGTTTTTGCGGCGGATATGCTCTTTTAGACTTACCTCGTAGTGACTGGTCGCCTCTAAGTAGCCGCGCTGCCGCATGTAGTTTTGGAAGTTATTGCGCGTGCGGTCGGTCAGTACTTTGTCGTAAAACACCGGCGGCTCGGCAATGCGCCTCATCACCCATCGGGCAAAACTCGAGCTTTTGTCGCGGTAGCGATAGTACCACCACAGCCTGATCGGAGGCCCAAAGCCCAATAAACT
Source organism: uncultured Saprospiraceae bacterium (assembly GCA_937934275.1). Lineage (GTDB taxonomy): Bacteria > Bacteroidota > Bacteroidia > Chitinophagales > Saprospiraceae > M3007. The sequence continues at coordinate 43,728 of CALHAM010000033.1, forward strand.
GCGCTCGTTGGGCTTTTGCCGAACGAAACCACCCAACGCCGACTTCAAGGCCAATTCCGCATCTAAGAGCAGTGGCTCTGGGCTTTTGATTTCTATCTTGTAGCTGCGCAGGAGCGGCTTCTCTTCGGCGCTTAAGTAGCGCGACGGCGTACACCCCGACAGTAGCCCTGCCAGCATCCCTATCGCTAGCCACCCAAAAAGAGAATAATGCGATGGTCTCTTGGAATATCGCTCGCTGCTTTGCATGTATACTTACTGCCGATACAGTGGTGTTTTGCTCGATTGCTATGAGGCAAGAGGGCTACTGCCAATAGGGCCATCAAAGGCCCGACATCAACACGTCGGCGAGATTTCGCCTTTTTGTGCTCTTGTGAGAAAAACTCGTCGCGCTTTGGCGACTTTTGTGCTTTCAAAGCAGGAGCCTTCCAATGAAAAGACGATGCCTTCCGCCCAAGAGTTGAAAATACTGGCTGCCCTTCAAGTCAAAAAGTACCGGCAAAAATACCGAATGTTTCTGCTCGAAGGCACAAAGCTGGTGGAGGAACTGTTGGCTCAGCAGCGCGTTCGAGCGCAAGCGGTATACGGCACAACCGCCTGGGCTAAGGCGCACGCCGCACTGGTGGCGCGCGCCGGAGCGTTATTTCGCCCGATTGGCGAAGGCGAGCTGCGCAAGATTTCCGCGCTGACGACACCGCCGGGAGTACTGGCTACCGCCGAGTTACCCGCCTTTCAACCGCCAGAGCGCGGGCTGGCCTTTTATCTGGACGGTATTCGAGACCCCGGCAACTTGGGCACCATCCTGCGCATAGCAGACTGGTTTGGCTTTAGCGCCGTGTATTGTTCGCCCGACTGCGCCGACGCTTTTAGCCCTAAGGTAGTACAAGCCAGTATGGGTGCCATCCTGCACGTCCCTGTCGCCGAGCTGCCCTTAGCCGACCTGCTCCTATCGTGGGGTGAACGCCCCGTAGTCGGAGCAGTGCTCGATGGCACAAACGCCTTTCAAGCCTCATTGCCCACTGAAGCCTTGCTCGTCGTGGGCAGCGAAAGCGAGGGCATTCGACCCGAAATCGCCCGGCACCTCACCCATCGCCTTACGCTTCCGCGCACGCCCGGCAGCCGCGCCGAGTCGCTGAACGCTGCCGTGGCCGCCGGCATTTTGGCCGCTCTATTCAGGCAAAAGAGCAGCACCTAAGGCCCACCAGGCCCATCATCTTTTCCCTTCCTAAGCCTCTTCTCAGCCCTTGAAAAGGTCAACCGCAACCGCGCCTCTGAAGCGTTCGTTCGCTCGAAGCAGTTTATTTTCGCCTTTTCCAACCAAAAACACGGCTCTCTGTTTTTCCGGTACATTATGGCAAAGAAAAAAACGGCCCACACAGCAGTCGCAGCGCATGCCTCCAACGGCACCCGTGAGGCCGATGCTTACCTCGAAATTGTCGGCGCGCGTGTGCACAACCTCCAAAACATCAGCGTGCGCATTCCTCGCAACCGGTTGGTCGTCATTACGGGCGTAAGCGGCTCGGGCAAAAGCTCCTTGGCCTTCGATACCATCTATGCCGAAGGACAACGCCGCTTCATGGAAACCCTTTCCAGCTACGCTCGCCAATTCATCGGAGAGTTCGAGCGCCCCGATGTTGACCAGGTGTCGGGCCTCAGCCCAGTCATCAGCATTGAGCAGAAAACTACGGGGCGCAATCCGCGCTCTACGGTGGGCACAGTAACGGAAGTGTACGACTTTTTGCGCCTGCTCTTCGCCCGCGCGGGCGAGGCTTACTCCTGGGTAACTGGAGAAAAGATGACCCGCTTCAACGAAGAGCAAATCGTCAGCCACATCTTAAGCAAATATTCGGGACACAAAGTTGCTTTGTTGGCTCCCTTGGTGCGCGCGCGCAAGGGCCACTACCGCGAGCTGTTCGAGCAAATCCGCAAGCAGGGCTACACTAAAGTGCGCGTGGACGGTCAAATCCGCGACATCACGCCCAACATGCAGCTCGACCGCTACAAAATTCACGACATTGAAGTCGTCATTGACCGACTTGAGGTCGGCCACGGACGCGCCGACCGGCTGGGCGAATCCGTCCGGACTACGCTAAAAATAGGCGATGGCATGGCCATGGTAGTGTC
>CALHAM010000034.1 GCA_937934275.1 uncultured Saprospiraceae bacterium
ACAATGAAAAACACACCACTCACCGATCGGCATGTGGCCTTAGGGGCTAAGATGGCCGAATTCGCGGGCTACAACATGCCCATATCTTACACCACCATCACCGACGAACACCACGCTGTGCGCAACAATGTCGGCGTGTTCGATGTCAGTCACATGGGCGAGTTCATTGTGCGAGGCAAGGACGCCCTTCGCTTCTTGCAGAGTGTTACCGTTAACGACGTTAGCCGCCTCAAACCCGGCGACGTGCAGTATTCCTGCATACCCAATAAAAAGGGAGGCATAGTGGATGATCTGCTCGTCTATCGGCTCGACGACGTGCCCGAGATGACGGAGGAGGGTGTGCAGACGTTTATGCTCGTGGTGAATGCCTCTAATGAAAAAAAAGACTGGCGCTGGCTCAAGCGCATGGCCAAAGGCTTTGACGTCCAGTTGAAAAACATCTCCGACCGCACAGGTCTCATAGCGGTGCAAGGGCCAAAGGCGGCGGAAGCCCTCCAGAAGCTGACCGATATAGATCTGGCCAATATGAAATATTATACTTTTAAGCGCGGGTGCTTTGCGGGTTGTCAAAACGTCATCGTTTCGGCCACTGGCTACACGGGGGCTGGCGGCTTTGAGCTTTACGCTCGCAGTCGCGACATCGTCAAGATTTGGGATAAGGTAATGGCTCACGGCGCCAAATGGGGCATTAAGCCCGCTGGTCTGGGCGCGCGCGATACGCTTCGCTTAGAAAAAGGCTATTGCCTGTACGGCAACGACATTGACGACAAAACCAGCCCCCTCGAAGCAGGCCTGGGCTGGATCACCAAGCTGAACAAGGCCGAGGACTTTCCCTCCAAAGAGCGTTTCATTGCGCAAAAAGAAAAGGGGGTAAAGCGCAAACTAGTGGGTTTCCTCGTTGAAGACCGCCGCGTGCCGCGCCACGGCTACGAAATTGAGAGCCGCCGCGGAGCCAAAATTGGCCTCGTTACTTCAGGCACGCATTCGCCTACTCTTGACCGGCCCATTGGCATGGGCTACGTGAAAACCAAGTATGCTGAGCCTGGCTCGCGTATTTTTATTGTGGTCGGCACTAAGAAATTGGCGGCAACAATTGTCAAACTGCCGTTTGTGTAAAAAGCCATCCAGCGCCTAACGGAAGCCGATGTAATCGGCGGGATTGACCGGCCGACCGCAATACCACAATTCGAAGTGCAAGTGTGGTCCAGAAGACTCCATGCCGGAGTTTCCGGTAAGCGCAATGGCTTCGCCAGCCTTGACGGGCGTACCCGCCTTTTTGAGCAACACTGAATTGTGTTTGTATAGCGTAACGATGTTGTGTGGATGCTGGATGGCGATGCTGTATCCAGTTTCCACCGTGTATCCGGCGAGTATGACTACGCCGTCGGCTACTGCCTTGATGGCCGTATTTCTGGGCACCGCCACATCTATGCCGAAGTGGTTCTTGAGTGGGTCGAAGTGCGCTGTGATCTCGCCCGAAACAGGGGGAGTGAACTGCAAGCGTTCGATGGGTTGGTCTAAGCCAACTGATACGGGAAGCCCCGATGTCGCCGAGGTCCCTGAGGCCTTTTCGCCCATCTCTGGCGGGCCGACGGTCAGCGCCGTTTCGCCTAATCGCCCTCCTACCTCAGTCACTGAGGTGGGCGTCGCAAGGCCGGAAGTATCGAGCCGGCTCCTGCTCTTAACGGCCTCTTCAGTAAAGTCAGCCAAGTCGCCCGTGAGAATTTTGCGCAAGTTTTCGCTGTACAGGCGCTGAGCATTTATTTCCTTTTCTAAAGCCGCAGCCTTCTGAGCCATAGCCGCAATTTCCCGCTCGCGCTGAAGATCGCCGTAGCCAGGGATGTAGCGCTTCAGCGGCGTGTAAATGATGATTAATGTTACCAAAATGGCTGTGCCCACGATAAGCGAGCTGAGAAAAACGTACACGCTCAGCGGGGAGAGCTTAAGCGAGGAGATTTCCTCAAACGTCTCGTCGTTGACTATCACCAAACGATATCGGTCGCGCAAGCGCTCAAACCAGCTGCGCTCCTCCGCCGCCGTACTTTGGCGAAAAGACAGCAAAAAATTTCTGGCTGCAACGAGATACTTTTGCATCCGTTTTGAGTATCCGAAACGCTTTGTTTAGGGGAGGCGTTATTCGTGCGGCAAAGTTCGGGTAAAAAAACGGCCTAGAGCCGAAAAAATCTGCCTTCATGTCCCTTCTGTAGCCAGGCAACCCTACGTGCCCCTGAAGCGTCACAAACCATCTGAACTCGCTTATTCGACCCATATCCAACCTGTTTTTATGATAAGGTCTCGGCTTCTGCTCCTCGGCATGCTGGCCGCTTTGCTCCCTCTCAGCTGCGTAACCACTAAAAAGAAAAATGCTGATGTGGGGTGGCTCAAAAAAAACTACCACAACCTCACGTCCAAGTATAATTACTGGTTCAATGCGGACGAACTGCTCCGCCTAACTATAGCCGACTTGGAGGCGCAGCACAAGGATAACTACCACCAACTCCTCGAATTATATCCATATGCTGCCGTTAACCCTGGCAGCGCCCTGGGCAACTTGGACAATGTCATTAAGAAATCCGCGACGGCCATTGTGCTGCACCGCGTAAGCGATTTCGTGGATGACTGCTACACCATGATGGGGCAGGCGCAGTACCTTAAGCGCGATTACGAAACCGCTGAGGCCACTTTCCGATACATTCGCGAGAACTACAACCCCAACACCAAATCCAAACTCAAGAGTGGGAAAAAACAAAAAGACATCAAAAAGAAAAAGAAAAACAATAAAAAGTCACCCAAAAAGAAAAAGAAGAAAAAGGCTCGATCGTCGAATAAGAAAAAGACTGACAAAGACCCTAAGAATGCGACAGCGAAGCAGCAGGAAGCTGCTGCAGGTAAATCAGCGGCGGGAGGTGCAAAGTCTAAAAAGGACGACCCTCTCTTACCTGAGGAAAACCCCTACGAGAAGTTCATGCAGCGCACGGTGGCATACCCATTAGCCATGATTTGGTACGGACGAACGCTCACAGAGCGCCAGAAGTATGAAGAGGCAGACTTCCTGTACCGCAGTTTGGTGCAAGACCCCTATTTCCCTTCAGAATTGCGCAAAGATCTATACACCGCCCAGGCCTACTTAGCCATCAAGCAAAAGCGCTACGATCAAGCCATCGCGCCCCTTGAGCTCGCCGTGCAGAACGCTTCGCGCAAACGCGAGCGCGCTCGATTGGCCTACATCCTCTCTCAGCTGTACGAACGGGCGAACCAGCCCGATAAGGCATACCTTGCCTTAGAGACTGTGCTGGCCAGCAACCCTACCTACGAAATGGAGTTCAACGCGCGCCTGCGCCAGGTGCAGGCGGGCTATGCCTACAAGCGCTTTAGCGCTGCAGATGCCCTCAAACAATTGGAGCGCATGACGCGCGACGAAAAGAATACAGAATATAAGGACCAGATCTATTTCACTATAGCTGCCATTTACCTGCGCGAAAAACAGCGCGATGAAGGCATCGCTGCACTTAAACAGACGCTGGCCAACGCCGGCTCCAATACCTACCTTCGCAGCGAAGCCTATCTCTTGCTGGCTAACCTCTATTTTGAGGGCGAAGACTACGTCTTAGCTAAAAAATACTACGACAGTACGCTAACCGTGCTTCCTGCGGCCGATCCGCGTTTTGCGCAAACGCAGCGATACGCCGACAACCTTACAGAGATTGCCCGCCTCATTACCCGCATTACTGAAAACGACAGCATCTTGCGCCTTTATCGGATGTCGCCAGAAGAACGCATTGCGTTTGCAAAACGCATCCAGCAGCAGCGCGAAGAAGAGAGCAAACAAGCCGCCGAAAGCGCTCAGAACCCTCCTACTGCCTCGTCTCCGCCTACACCGCCCACTGCCGGCCAGCGCTCGTCGTTCTACTTCTACAACGACGCCTTCGTCAAGAAGGGCAAAAAAGACTTTGCCAAAATCTGGGGCAACCGAAAATTGGAGGACAACTGGCGGCGGAGCAACCGTCCACAAACCTTTGCTGCTGCTGAAAACCTCGGCGCCGGCGGCACGGATACTTTAGCAGTTACTGCTGTGGAGGACATCAGCGAAATCCTCAGAGGAATCCCTCAAAGCGAGGAGGAGCTGGCCGTCATCCACGCCTCTACGTACGAGGCTATGTTTAATTTGGGCGTCCTCTATCGCGAAAAGTTGGCCCACAACCAGCGTTGCGCCAGTACACTGGAAGAAATGCAGCGCCGATACCCCGACATGACTAAGCACCAAATCGAAACCTGGTATTACTGCTATTTGGCCTTTATCGACTTAAACAACCAGGAGCGCGCCAAATACTACTACGACTTGCTCGCTTCTAACCACCCCAACAGTCCCTACACGCGCGTCTTGACCGACCCGGCGTTCATCAGCAGCGCTCGCGAACGCGAACGCGAGGCCACGCGTTATTACGATCAAACTTACGAACTCTTCAAACAAGGCGATTATCAGACGGCCTTCGAGCGCTGCCAAAAAGCGCCCGAGCGGTACGGCACCACCCATCCGCTTATCCCGAAATTTGCCCTGCTCAGCGCCATGTGTACGGGCAACCTCCAGGGCCAGGCCGCCTATTGCGGCGCTCTTAAAGAAGTCGTGGCTCGGCATCCTGAAAGTGCCGAGGCAACCCGCGCCAAAGAAATCATGCGCGTCGTCTCTTGCGATGGGCACGAGGTCGCTTCCCCTTCCTCGCCCTCTACAACCCCTACTGACGATGCCTTCACCCTCGACGACGAAAAACTGCACTACTTCCTCATCGTCCTTTACGGCAAGGACCTCCCTCTCGACGATATTAAAATCGCCGTCTCCGACTACAACCGCGAATATCATCGCTTAGAGCAGTTGCGTCTGTCGAACATCTTTTTGGGCACCGACATCAATACGCCCATTCTTGTCATCCGAAAGTTTGACAATAGGGAACAGGCCATGCGCTACTATCATGAAGTCAAAGACCGCAAGGAGTTTCTCGGCGAAACGGCAAAGACGACCTACACCAAAGAGTTTTTCCCTATCACTCAGGAAAACTACCGTCGTGTGCTGAAAAACAAGACTTTGGACGGCTACCGCGAGTTTTTCGCCCAGCATTACCTCAACTAAGAGAACCCAGGCGGAGTGAGGCCAAAGTTCCGTGCCAGAGGAGGTCGAAGCAATCCTCAAGGATGCGGCTGTTCCTTTGTTGGCATTTCTTCTTTTTTTCCTCAGGGCAGCACACAAGAGGGCAACCGTTAGTAGAGATTCGCGCTTATGAAGGCTTTCCCCCCGGCAGGCGGCAGTGGGTAAACCCAACGTCTTTTGCTTTTTTCACAGGCGTTGGAATGAAGTGTAGCCCAAGGGCTGCAGGGTTTGCGCATCGAGCACAAGCAGGAAGTACGCGCCCGAGGGCAAATGGCCTGTGAGTAGGCTATCACCGCTGTAGAGTTGCTGGCTACTGACGTGTTGACCGTTCGTGTTCAGTAGCCATACACGGAGCGGCCCTTCGTGGGCAAGGGTCAGGCGCAACGCCTCTGTGGCAGGGTTCGGGGCCACCACAACGGGCAGCAGCGGCGTTGGTTCCGCACTTGCGCTGACGTTGCCTTCAAAAGCTAAGGCATCGACCCACATAGTGCTGTTGGCGGCCGGCGCAGCCGGATCTTTACTGGAGGAAATGACGATTAGGGCCGTGTCTGGTTGAGCTCCCGACAAGTAGAGCAGCGGTATCGAAAACGGAGAATAGTTCGCCGCGGCACCGCCTTGCCAGAAAAAGATAGCCACCGTGTCGCGCCCTCCGCTCGGGCGGGTGTGCGTCAGGAAGCCGAAGAGCGCACAACTATCCCCTGCACCTGGCGTATACTTGTAGTAGCCCGTGAGGTACTCAGGCCGCTGGTTGTAAGGGAAGCCCCCGCTTACGTTTTGAGTGGTCAAGTTCAATTGGCCCGTAAATAGCAGGCCCGGCACCCGGGCAATGCCCAAATCGCGGGTAAAAAGCCGCGCCGCGAAATCGCCCGAATACTTGTCGGTACTTTTTTCGCAGGTAACTGCAATGCCGTTGGTGGCCTGAGCTACTACCCCCCAACCAGTGGGGTACTCGTAGCCCGGCGCCGATTGCCAGGCTTCAAAGCCTGCGTTAGGAATCTGCGCTAGCGCCGCCAAGCCGACGCCGAAGATGAACGAAGAAGTGTAGAGCAGTTTTTTCATAGGGCAAAAGTAAAATTGAATGCGCGACTAATTCGGTATTAAAGCATTGGAAGAGGAAGAGGAGAACTATCTCGTGTAAGACCACTTGGCGCGCTCCTTCCTAGCGCTATTGGGTCTGCTTTCGTTTTCGCAGCTCTACGCGTTGTGGCCCGGCGTAACTCTCCGTTGCTTTAAGAGCCGCCCGTATTTTATTTTCCCAATGTTTCAAGACGGTTTCCGCCTCAGACAGGTTTAGCAGCGCAGCGTCGAGCACATCCTGATCGGCGCGCAGTTGGCGCACGTGTTCTTCGGTGCGGGCGCGATACTGGCCGACCAGGTGGTCTAAGTCAGGGCCTAGGGTAAGTAATTCTGCTTTCAGCAGGCGAGCTTGTATTTCGGTGAGGTCGAAATGCAATTGTGCGCGGCGCAGAGCGATGTTGGCCAGTTGTGGGTCGGAAGGCCGAGTGGCGCTGTCGGGGAAGAAGAGGGTTTCGGTTCGAATGACGGCTTCTTTCCAAAAGTCGCCGCCTAAACGGCAGGTTAGGCGAGTTTGCAAGGGCGGTAGCGGTTGGGTGTTCTCCGAAGAAAGGGCGCGCAGGTCGCCCAGCAGCAGTCGCCGTTCGGGGTGCCAATACATGCGGCTCTCCATGCCTTCTAAAGAGGGCACCGCGTACACTTCTGCCGAAATGACGTGACAGTTGGATTTGACCTGGTTGCGCCGATGTTTGGTAATCACCAACAGGTTGCCACCCAACCGGCCGGCGTGGCGGCAAGCGCGCTCGAGTACATCTGCGTAGTGGCAGTCGAGCGTCACGCCGCGGTCGCCGATCTTGACGGTTCCGACCAGTTGGGCCTTGCGCAAGTCCACTTCTCTTTTGTTTTCAGCAATACCGACGTAGTGCACCGAGTCGCGCAGCGTATGTCTGTCTACTGCGCGTACCCAAGTAGGTGGCTCGCAGCCGTACCAAGCGGAAAGGAAGGCTATAATCCACAAGCCTTTTTGTGTCATGAGCAAAAGTCGTTGTTTGCCGCAGGCAAAAATAGGGCGGCTTCAGAGGTATCAGGCAATGCGTTCCGGGTGGCTATACACGTTGAAGCGCCTATCGCGCAAAAAGCCGACGAGCGTCATGCCGCTCCCTTGCGCCATCTCGACGGCTAGATGTGAGGGTGCGCCTACTGCAGCGAGGCAGGGAATGCCGGCCATAGCGGCTTTTTGGACCAGCTCAAAGCCGGCGCGACCGCTGACGACCAGGAGGTAATGGCGTAGCGGCAGGGTCTCTCCTTGGCGTAGTGCCCCGCCGATAGTTTTGTCGGTGGCGTTGTGGCGGCCGATGTCTTCGCGCAGCAGCACCAGGCGGCCCTCAGCGTCGAAGAGCGCCGAAGCGTGCAAGCCACCCGTAACCTCAAAGGTAGCCTGTGCTTGGCGAAGGCGGTCGGGGAGGTGGAAAAGCACTTCGCGCGGCCATTGAGGGTAGCCGCGCGTGGGATAGTAACAACTGACCATCTGCACGGCGTCGAGCGAGGCCTTGCTGCACACGCCGCAACTCGACGCCGTGAATAGGTGGCGTGTTAGGCGTTCCGTATCTACCGATATCGAGGGGGCTAATTCCACCATCATTGTGTTGTCTGAAAGCGTGCGCATGCTCGCGATCTGTTCGGGGCGTTGCACGATACCCTCTGTGAAGAGAAAACCTAAGGCCAAGTCTTCGTCCTCTCCGGGGGTGCGCATGGTTACGGCTACAGACAGCTGCTGGCGGCGTGAGGCATTTCCGTAAGCAATCCGAATTTCTAGCGGTTCTTCCACTACGAGCAGGTCGGTGTGCTCGTCGGAGCCTTTGGGCGTCAGGGTATGGGTATGAACAGCGGTGATGGCAGGTAAGGGCACGGCTAAGCAGAAAGTGAGGGATGAAAAATGAGAAGGGTTTGTTGAGTCTTTGAGCACTTCAAAGATGCGACTTTTGCGGTGTGGCGCCCAAATCACTTTGCTGCTTTTGCGCATTCTCGTTCTGACACCCTGGTACTATCCGTTTGTGCATCCGCGCGCTTATCGATGGACGCACGTAACCGCCCAATGGGCGGCTTGTGGGCATGAGGTACACGTAGTATGTGCGCGGCAGCGCGGCTTTGCCGATGGTGCGCAACACCGAGGTGTTCGGATACACCGAGCCGGCTTTGACTCGCTGAAGGAGGCTTTTTTTTATTGGTCGAAGGCGGAGGGAGTGCGTGGGCGCATTGGAGCGGGAGTTGTGCGCCCGTCGTGGCGGTTGCGCGCTCTGTCGGTGATGTACCGACGCATCTGGAAGCCTCTTTGTTTCCCCGACGATGCCTGGCAATGGTACAGACCTGCGCTGCTCAAAGCGGAGGCCTTGCATCGCGAGCGGCCGTTTCAAGCGCTGGTGTCGGTGTCGTTGCCGTTTACGGCGCATCTCGTTGGTCGTGCCTTCAAGCGTCGGCATCCAGAGGTACGCTGGTTGGCCGATGTGGGTGATCCGTATAGTTTACACCCTGGGCCGTTGCAAAATCCACTTTACAGGCCGCTGGGTCGCTGTCTGGAGCGCAGAGTGCTAACAGAAGCGAATGCAATAGCCGTCACCAACCCAGCGCTTGCTGAGGCGTATGTGCGCTATTTGGGCTTATCCTGTGCCGATCGCTTGGCCGTTGTTCCGCCGCTGTGGGCCGACGATGCTGCTGACGACACCCCCTCTCCCGAAGCAGAAATGTCGCTAAGCGAAGGCGAACATGTCGGCTATTTCGGCACCTTCTATGCGCCCATACGCACTCCGCATGCCCTGGCTGACCTCATTCGGCGCACTTTTGAAGTGCGGCCCGACCTTCGCCAACGGCTGTTTTTCCATTTTTATGGCGAAATTTTTCCAGAGTTCTGGGATAGGCTCCGCGCTCTGCCGAATACGACGCTACACGGTCTGTGCTCTCCTGCCTATGCGCAACGCCAAATGCGCTACATGCGCATACTCCTCAGCGTGGGCAACACCACCTCGTGGCAGCTGCCTTCCAAAGCAGTGAGCTATTTGGCGGCCGGCCGCCCCGTCGTCCATTTGTCTTTCGCAGAAGACGATGCTTGGGTGCGCTTTTGGGCCGACCGGCCTAGCCTGCTCGTCTTGCGCGTGCAGCGAGGGCGCATAGGTGAAGCGGATTTTCAACGGTGGCTTAATTTTTTACAAAAAACGCCACTGGCGCTTTCGGAGGCTGAGCGGAGGCTGCAGGCTGCACCCTTTCGAGCCGAGGCGATTGCGCAGGCGTACTGGCAGCTGTTGGAGCCGGCGCTGCAGCAGTCTCGTTCTTAACGGCATACTCGTTTGGGCAGATGCTCGGTGCCGCCCTTGCGGCATTTTTGCTGCATGCAGTCGCAGCTTGCCCCGATGCCTCAGTTTTCGCTGATCCCAAGCGGCCTTAAGCGCTGAACTTTCCCTTTTCGTGTATCGCTTCTTCGACTATCCTCAAAAAATGGGGTAAGACCACGCCATTCGAGAAATGCGCCACAACGCGTTGGCGCGCCTTCTGACCCATGAGAGCGCGCTGCTCTGGCGTCAAGGCGGCCACGAGGAGCATGGTTTTGGCTAAGGCTTGCGCATCGCGTGGCGGAACGAGGTACCCCGTTTGCTCAGGTACGACGACCTCTCGGCAACCGGGCATATCGGTGGCAATTGTGATTTTTTCCATGCACATGGCCTCCAACAGGGCGCGGGGCATGCCCTCCCGGTAATAGGTGGGCAGTACTAGGGCATCGGCTTTGGCCAAATGGGGGCGTACGTCATCGGCGTAACCGAGGTATTCTACTACACCGTCCCGGTGCCATTGCATCACCTCCTCACTGCTCATCGAGGCAGGGTTGGCCGGGTCGGGCGCGCCCAGGATGCGAAAGACGGCCGACACACCCGCTGCGCGCACAATGTGTGCGGCTTGAGCGAAGAGATGCACCCCTTTCGTGTGGAGTAGGCGCCCGCAGTAGAGAAAGATTACCTCGCCTTGCGCTGACGAAGCCCGCGGGGTAAAATGCGCTTCGTCTACTCCTGGCCCAGGCACGAGCCGGGCGCGCTCAGGAGCGATCATGCCCTGAGCTACGGTTTCGCGCAGGTCGTCGGAATTGAGAAAAAGAACGCGCTGTGCTGCTTGCAAAGCGCTGCGAAACAGGGGGCGCCCTACCAAGCGCCAGCGTAGGGCATTAGCGCCGGCGTAGCCCAGCCCTTCTACTACGGCGATGTAGGGCGTCTGCGTCATTTGGGCTGCCCAGCCGCCCAGCAGGTTTGCCGAGGTCGTGAACAGCAAACATACCTCTGGCCGTTCGCGACGCATTAGACGCGCCACCTCGGCTATCGCTCGGCCTACTGCCAAGGGCGAAGCCCAGCGGCGCTTCAAGGACGGCAACGGGCAGAAAGCCGCCGTCAGAGAAGCGCTAAAGCGGTCTTCTGGAGCCGCCAGCAGCACCTCGTAACCTGCCAGCTGTAGGGCCTCTACCAGCGCTCGGCGGTAGTTCCACAAATTCCACGCACAATTGGAAATCAAGAGAATGCGCGGAGGCAGCATGCGGTGAAGTAGAAAAAAAAGAGGGCACCTCGTGCAAACCAGCCTGAGGTTTCCAGTAACGCCCTTCAAAGCAAAAAGAGGTTAACGACTGCCCACAGGAGGTAGCATCTCCGCTCCGTTGGCTATAGCGGCTATTTGCTCAAGGGTGTACTGGCTTCGGTACAACTCGTACACTTCTTGCGCCTGATCGGGAGTGATGGAGGGAAAGTCGTCTAAAAACTCCGACACGCTAATGCCCAAACGAATGTAGTCGTAGAAGGTCTCCACGCGAACGCGCGTGCCGCTAAATACTGGAGCACCTTTTTGGATTTCGGGGTGTACGGTAACAGAGGTACACTGTTGTCTCACGGCTACTGCTTGCGGTTTAGTGAACAAAAGCCTCGGCATGGGTCGGAGCATACCGCTCCTTCTGTAGGGGCAAAAAGCG
>CALHAM010000035.1 GCA_937934275.1 uncultured Saprospiraceae bacterium
CCTGCTCCAGCAATACGGAGGATGAATTCGCGCCCTTCTTCGTTGGTTTTGAACAACTTGACGCTACCTTTCTCAATGTAAAAAAGCCAGCGCGGAAACTCACCTTCTTGAAACAGAAGATCCTTTTTGCGGTAGTGGCGCACCTCGCGGTTCTCCGACAAGCGCTGGATAGCCTCCATCGCTCGCGCTTCGTTGATGAAATGCTCAAAACTACCGCCACTTTGGCGGTTAGCCGCCTCGCGTAGCCGCTCGTGCTTTTTCAAACGGGCTTCGATGGTCTGGAGCAGGACGGTATCGTCGAAAGGCTTGACGATGTAATCGTCAGCACCCAGCGACATGCCCTTTCGAAAATCACTTTTCTCAGCTAGTGCGGTCAGAAAAATAAAGGGAATATCTGCCGTAGCCGCATTTCGGCTCAAAATGTGCAACACACCAAAGCCGTCTAGCTCCGGCATCATCACATCGCATAAGATCAGGTCAGGGTGCTCCGCAATGGCTTGTTCCACGCCTTTCTTACCGTCTTCAGCGCTTAGCGTTTGATAGCCGCTCAAGGTCAGAATCTCGCACAAATTCTCGCGTACGTCGGCGTGATCTTCAATGACAAGGATTTTCTTCTTCATGGTCGGTTCCGTTTTCCGCGATAAAAGTACAGCGACTACCCTAATAGCATAACGCTTCGTCGGCTCTGGGAAAGCTTAGAAGTTTCACATGGGTGCATTGATGTAAATCACCCGCCTTTTTGTTTGTCATCATCCAGTGCCTGTGCCTGTACGAGACACCTTTGTGCACGAGGAGGGGGAAGATATCGGGTCAGGGCTTATTGCATTATCTATTATAAAGGTACTTACTTATGAATGTTTTTGCTCCCGTTTCGACTATCATGGTTACTGATTTGGTAACCGTAAACCCTGAAACAACCCTACGCGAAGTTAATGAAATTTTTGATCGTCACTCTTTTCATCACCTGCCGGTGGTGAACTTTCGCAAAATTGTAGGCATGGTTTCGCGAACAGATTTTGATCGCTTTGTAGGAGGATTGAGGCGAAACAACGACTCTCTGGACATTTTAGAAAAGACTTGCGTAGAAGAGATCATGACCAAAGGCTTAGGAAAGTTAGAGCCAGACGATCGCATTAACGTAGCGTTAGAAATCTTTAGCAAGAACTGGTTTCATGCTCTGCCTGTCGTCCAGAACGATGAGCTAGTAGGTATATTGACTACTCAGGACATCATTCGCGCTCTGCTCAACGAAAAGCCTAAAGAGCCGCACATGGTGTACGAAGACTTGTAAAGAAGCAGCCCGATTTGTGTCGGCACGTGTGAGTGTTCTCGACAAAAGACAAAACGCCCTCTAAAGCTTTACTAAACGGGTGAGAACAAAATCAAAAGTACCATGACCACTATACAAGTTATCGGCACGGGTGATGCGCGGATGCGGCGTTTAAGCGAGCAGGTGAGGCAGGCGTTGGACGAGTGCGCCCTAAGAGGAGAGGTCGAGGAGGTTTCCGAATATAGTCGGGTGCTCGCTAGTGGCGTCTTGCGCATCCCTGCTTTGGTAGTTGATGGACATATCATCGCGGAAGGAGCGGCACTGTCAGTAGACGAACTTAAAGGCCTTCTCAGGGACCGCCAACTGCTGGGCAGCAAATTATATCGGATGAAGCGCCTTCTGATAGGAGTTGACCTCAGCCCGGCCTCTGAGAATGCCGTGGTCTTCGCTTGCCACTTGGCTCGTCTTTTAGGGGCCAATATGGAAGTTGTCTATGTGATGGACAGCATCTTCGAAGGAAGTAAGACCTCTCCGTCGAGCTTTCTGTCCAGCTATCGCAAAACGATGAAAGAGGAATTGGATGCTTTCATCCGCCGCGTAGCCCAGCGCAGCCAAGTGGAGTGCGTGCCTGAAGATAACATTTTGAACGAAGAGCGCGCGCCCGGCATCCCTCCGCCGCGTATGCGCGCACAAATTGCTTTCGGATTTCCGGAAAAAGCGCTCAGCGACCTGTCTGAGCGCGCCGATCTTTTAGTCTTAGGCTCCACTGGTCGAGGCGGCATCGTGCGCAAACTGTTCGGCTCTGTGAGCATTGAGGTTTCTAAGACAGCCAAGGCGCCTGTACTGTTAGTACCACCTCACGCTATCTACTCGGGTTTCCGCCAAATGCTCTACGCTAGTGATTTTGAATCGGCTGATGCCGAAGCCGTCGCTCAAACCCTTGCCTTCGCGCGGCGTTTGGGCGGACAAGTGCATTTCGTTCACGTCAGCCCGCCCGGAGAAAGAGGAGTAGAAGAGTTAGAGGCCCGCCTGCGCCAAATTAACGAGGAAGTGGGAGGCGCAGATCATCCCTTTATCTTTAGCCGCGTCATCGGCGACGATGTAGTAGAATCCCTACACGAGTACGCATTTGATCACCGCATCGATTTGTTTATATTTGTTACACATCAGCGCTCTTTTTGGGCCGAATTGTTGCATCATAGCATTACTCACGAAATGCTCTTGCATACCAGTACACCTGTCCTGGTAGTTCACACCGATCAGAGGGAAGCCTGAAGTTGCCAGCGAACTTTTAATACCAGAGCGGTGTTTCCTACATCGTCATGGATAAGTCTGACAGCAAGGGCCATTCCTCTTCCGCCCCCTCTTTAGAGGAAGGGCGTGATTATTATTGGGAAAACGGTTACATGGTATTCACGGAAATCTACCTACTGCGCCGCGGTAAATGTTGCGGATGCGGCTGCCGCCATTGCCCTTATCGCAAGCAAAAGAGCAAAGTGCCTCCTAAGCAAGCGTAAGGCTTCGCCCTACCGAAAGAAGCCAAATTGTACTCCAACCGTCATGCGCGCAGTAGTAATGCGCCCCTGACCGTCCGTGTAAATTTCGGGATCTTCGCTGACGACAAGGCTAGGACGCGCTATAAGGCGGAAAAAGTCGTTGCCCAATAAGTAAAAGCCAACGCCTACTTCGTAACTACGCGTACGCAGGTGAAACAATTGCTCGCGTCGAACCTCCCGTAGAGGAGCCTGGCGCAATTCCGCACCCTCAAATACGATGCTCTCCGGCGTCGAGTTGCTGAAAAAGTCAAAAGACATGCCTGCGTGAGCATATAAACACTGGCAACGGTGCAGGCGATATTGCAACCGAATCGGTATAACCCAATACGCCGGGCGAAAGGCACGCAGAGTAGAAACGTAGTAGGGCGTAGGGCGCCCATCTTCCAATCGCTCAACTATTTCTCCCGTCCAAGTGTAATATTGATAAGGGCGATAGTACTCTCGCCCGAAGCCAGCACCCACCCGAAACCTCCCCACCGATACATCCGATAATATGGCTGGAATTAGAAAGGGTATCGTGCCTGCCTGATATTGGGCAAAATCAAAACCGGTCTCTATCCCTAAAGACAAAACCTCCAGATCCCTCTGACCCTCTAGGCGGTGGCAAACGAGAAAAAGCCAAAAAAGCAATGTAGCCGATCGAAAACGCAGCATTGTCTCTACATTTTGTTCTTAGCGAGAAGAAAACCTCTACCTTTTGATGTGAAAAAAAATAGAAAATAGAAGCATCTCCTCGTCGTTTTTAGGAAGCATTGGTGCGCATTCCAAAAGTAACGCATTACCCCTTTGTAGTAATAAAACACGTTGCCTATTTTTTGAAATGCGATAATATGGCCCACAAGAAAAGAAAACTGCCCCGGGAGGGTGAACCGGCGCCGCCTTTCGTAGCTCAAACGCTTAAGGGAACCATCCATTTTCCAGAGGATTTCCGAGGCAGTTGGTGCGTCTTTTTCTGCCATCCGGCCAACTTTACCAACAGTTGGCGTATGTATTCCGACTACTTGAAGCAAAAGGAGCGTTGGCTACAAGAGCGCAATACTCGCCTGCTCGTGTTGTCTAATCAAACCGTTTGTGGCGACCTCTGGAAAGACCTCGTTTGCCGTTATCTCAGTCTCTGTCTGGGGGCACCCATCATTGAAGACACGGATAACTCTATCGCTAACTTATACGGCATGTCTACTGGTCAGCAGATGTCGCCGCCCTATCACCGACTGCTGTACATCATTGATCCCGAGGGCATTATTCGACTCATCGTCTGCCGACCGCTGTTGTCCATCCAACAATCGCTAACGAACATAGCCGAAAAGCTAGAGCAACTACAGCAACAACACACGACCGCTGAACTTAAGAAAAACTTCCCTTCCAGCCCTGTCGGAACCGTTGACGAACGCCTAGACATTGCTGAAAACGCCCAAGCTAAGCGCCCAGCTTACTTGCACGCCTTTAAAACGCATCTCAACTGAGAGCGCCGGCGCTGCGATGCCACAGGTGGCAGCGCGTTAGAAAAATAAAAAACCTTCTTGCACCCTGTGCAAGAAGGTTTTTAGTTGGCCCACAAGGATTCGAACCCTGACAAACAGAACCAAAATCTGCTGTGCTACCGTTACACCATGGGCCAAAAGAGATAGAAATCTCTTGGAAGCGGTTGCAAAGGTAAAAATGGCTCAAAAAACTGCGCAAGAAATCGCGCCTATTTTTTTTCACCCTCCACGCGGTACCAATACTGTGTCCGATAGAACGGCCCTAAATAGCCGCGCAACACCAACACGTTTGCATCACCCTCTTTTAGCCAAAATTTGCACGTGTACCATTTGCCCTTCTCTGGGTCCAAGATCCGCCCTGACTGCCAGTAGCCTTCCTTCTTCTGCATGTTTTCAAGGATAACCATACCCACCAAGGGCTTATCTTTGCGTTCATCAGGACATTTCTCGCATTTCTTATCAGGAGCCGATTTCAGCAAGCGGACGATCTTGCCGTACAACCGGCCCTTGTCTTCGTAAATCTGGACGTGGCTCTTAGCCTCGCCGGTTTCGTCGTCTATCGTCTTCCAAACCCCTACGGGCGATTGCCCTAAAAGGGCCTTCGCAAACACAAATAGCAGTGAAATCAATAAAAAACGGAGCATGACAGGAGTATTTACTGACGAGGAGAAGGGCTTTGAAACTAAAGACACCGGTGCTTCGTGTTGACAATAGCCATCTTCAGCCTAAGCTGAAGATGGCTATTGAGCCATGCGGTACAGTTCAATTACTGCTGTGAAATGGCTTTCTTAGCAGCGCGCAATTTTCTAGGTTTGAGGCGGCTCTTCCCATGCGAGCCGCGCCAGATTTTGCCGCGTTTTGTTTTTACGTCTCCTTTACCCATAATTTCCTTGAGCGAAAAGTGCATTAAAAAGGTCGACAAAGGTAGGTCAATTATTGCCAAACACAAAGCGACCGCCTACTCCGAATTGATACAACCCAATAGAACCGTCAACACCACTTAAGCGATAATAACCAAGGTCTAAACCAAACTTGTGGCGCTTGCCGAAAAGAAGTCCGGTATTGCCGCCTAAATAGGAAAGACCATTTTCTACCCCTGCAAACGTAGAAAACTGGCGGATGTAGCGGGGCGTTAGGTACCAGCCAAAACTCTTCGACGGATGAACGGAAAGATAGACCGGTATCTGCACGTTAAGGAGACCGAGGATAATTCCAAAACTGCCTACCTCAGCACCCAAAGCCATAGCAAAAGGCGATTGGCGATCGCCTATAACCTGAAACTTAGCACCGATGCCGATATTGAGATTAGTATTCATGCGTAGAGTGAGGTCTACCTTATCACTTACGCCGTATCGCCCTCCTGCTTCTAAGCTCACAAAACTCAGCGTCGGCACCTCAATCGTTACACTGTCGTTTTGCCATTCATTGAAGTTTGGGCTAGAAGCGAGATTCAACGAGCCAGAAAACTCGCCATTACCTGTGCCTAAGGTGCGACCATCCTGAAAACTCGTTAGTGAGGCGCAGCCGGCAAGAAACAAGGCCGTTGCTCCTGCCAAGAGCCAAAAAAGAAGTTGTCTTAACATAAGTATCTGTTTTAGAGTATAAAAAATAGGTGATGTAACTGTAGGCAAAGGTAGGCAGGCAAGGTTGTTATAGGGGTTTTAAATCTTTTTAAGGAGTACTTAAATCACGCCACCTCGTCTATTGAGGCCAGTATAGCCTGACAGGCCAGCTGGATTTCGTCGGATCGGATGGTTAGCGGAGGCGCTATGCGCAGGGCGCGATCGTTGAAGAGGAACCAGTCGGTAATAACGCCGCGTCGGAGGCATTCAGCAATGACGCGCTGTACCAAAGCCGCATCTTCTAAGTCTACGGCAAGCCATAAACCCGCACTGCGCACTTCGCGAATTCGCGGATGCACAAGCCGCTGGCGAAAGAGTTGCTCTTTAGCCGGCACCTGAGCAATGAGGGTACTTTGCGTAAGCTCCTGCATCGTAGCCAGTGCTGCCGCTGCACTTACAGGGTGACCGCCAAAAGTCGTGATATGCCCCAGAGGAGGGTCGTGTGCCAGCACCTGCATGATATTGCGCGGCGCAACGAATGCTCCAATGGGCATGCCGCCGCCAAAGCCTTTGGCTAACAGCAAAATATCGGGCTTAATGCCGTAGTGTTGGAAGGCGAAAAGCGCCCCCGTGCGCCCGCATCCGGCTTGTATTTCATCCAGCACGAGCAAAGCGCCCACCTCATCGCAACGGCGGCGCAACGCCTGCAGCCAAGAGGCATCGGGCAGGGTCAACCCTGACTCCGCCTGTATCGTTTCCACTACAACCGCTGCCGTATGGGGCGTAATTTGCTCTAAACACAGGGAGCAGTTGTACGAAATATGCCGAATGCCGGGCAATAGGGGGTGATAGGGCAGTGTGAAATCCGTCGGCCACATAAGGCTCGCCGCTCCCTGGGTGCTGCCGTGATAAGCTCGGCGACACGCCACAATTTCGGCTCTCCCGGTGTAGCGTTTGGCTAACTTCATAGCTCCCTCTGTGGCCTCAGCGCCGGAGTTAACGAAGTACACCGAGTCTAAGCCAGGCAGATGCTCGGCGAGCAAGGCCGCCAACTGCACTTGCGGTGCCAGTACGTACTCGCCGTAAACCATGGTATGCCAGTACCGCTCCAACTGCGCCCGAACCGCAGCCTCTACGCGTGGATGGCGATGCCCTAAACTGCTGACACCTATGCCCGCAATTAAGTCCAGGTAACGCCGACCGTCTCTGTCGTAGAGGTAAACGCCTTCAGCGCGTTCGATTTCTAGCGCTAAAGGCGCCTCGGAGGTTTGCGCTATGTGTCGTAAGAACAATTGTCGCAAAGAAAGCATATCAGCTGGCTATAGCGAAAATTAAATGGGGCTTTTAGCGTCAATTACGACGCTAATTCGTCTTATTAGCAACAAAAATAAAAAAGCCCTCCTCCAGCATTTCGCGGATAGAGGGCCATCCCAAAAACCGATTACATTCTTTATGTAGGACACATAGTTTCACCCGAAAGTTGCAGCAAATGTATGTTGATACATGGAATAGGTGGCCTCCCATTACCCTCATTTTTCGACAAAAAGATGGTCCTCGTCCGCTGACTGTCGTTTAAAAGCCAGCAGAACAACAGAGTATTATTTCGGACTACCGAACAAGGGTTACATCCCCGATGCGAACTATCTGACGCAGGCGCCCGCAGTAGTCCACCTCTACGGACAAATGCCAAACGAACACCGCCGGTTGCATCTCGGCCGATCGGAATGGTCCTCGCCACCCTTCTTGCGGGTCTTGCGTGCGAAACACCAGGTTGCCCCAGCGGTCGAAAATCTCTAAGCGATAATTGCTTAGGCTCAGCCCTGGTATGAAATAAGGCCGGAATTGGCTGTTGTCTGGGTCGTTCGCCTCGGGAGCAAATACGTTGGGTATGTAGAAGAACTCAAAGTCGGGCCGCTCCTTTTCCCAGTGCACGTGCACCTCTCGGCGCACGCGCTCGCACACATTGCTGACCTCAAGGGTATAGACACCCGGCACGAACACCTCAATTTGCGGGGTTTGAGCACCCGTGCTCCATTGATAGGTCAATCCTGCTAATGTGCCACTGACCGCGGGTGCCAGCAAAGTTCCCGAAGCACTACAAGGCAAAAGAGCCTGCTGATCTAAAGCAACCAATAAGGGAGCTAAAGCGGGCACTTCTGCTGGTTGCTCAAAGACGCAGCCATTAGCGTCTTTAAGTTGAAGAAGATATGGGCCGGGAAATAGGTTAGTGAAGTATGGCTCGTTTTGGTAATTTTCATTGTTCAAGGCGTATTGATATGGCGGTTGACCGCCAGAAGGCTGGCTTATCGCCAGCCCGCCCGTGCCGCTGTTGGCGCAAGAGCTCTGCGCTTGCACGCTAAAGGTCGCAGTGGGGTGTGCTGATACTTGCACAACGATCGCCGAATCGCAGCCCACCGAGTTGGTAAAGACAAAGGTACGCGTCTGGCCTGCTGGCAGTGCCGTGCCGCCAAACGAAAAACTCTCACCCGGACATACCGTAACGCGCAGCGTATCCATCGAAGTGGGTAGGACACTCACCACCACAGTAACCACAGAGTCACATCCTTGGCTGCTGGTCAGTACAAAATCTTGCACTGTGCCCGCAGGCAAAGCGATCCCTTGATACACAAATGGCTGATTCGGACAGGTACCCACGCGCAGGACGCTGTTCGTTAAGGGAATTTCGGCTACGATTACGGTGAGCAAGGAGTCGCATCCGTTAGTGCCTTGCAGGGTGAAAGTTTGGCTACTTCCGGCGGGGATGGGCGTACCGTTGTAGTTGTAGGCCGTTCCGGCGCAGGCGCTGACGTTGAGCACGGCGGAGGTGGGCGGAATTTCGGCCACAATTACGGTGAGCAAGGAGTCGCATCCGTTAGTGCCTTGCAGGGTGAAAGTTTGGCTACTTCCGGCGAGGATGGGCGTACCGTTGTAGTCGTAGGCCGTTCCGGCGCAGGCGCTGACGTTGAGCACGGCGGAGGTGGGCGGAATTTCGGCCACGATTACGGTGAGCAAGGAGTCGCAGCCGTTAGTGCCTTGCAGGGTGAAGGTTTGGCTACTTCCGGCGGGGATGGGCGTACCGTTGTAGTCGTAGGCCGTTCCGGCGCAGGCGCTGACGTTGAGCACAGCGGAGGTGGGCGGGATTTCGGCCACGATTACGGTGAGCAAGGAGTCGCATCCGTTGGCGCCTTGCAGGGTGAAGGTTTGGCTACTTCCGGCGGGGATGGGCGTACCGTTGTAGTCGTAGGCCGTTCCGGCGCAGGCGCTGACGTTGAGCACGGCGGAGGTGGGCGGAATTTCAGACACCGTAACAGTAACCAAGGAGTCGCAGCCGTCGGCAGTGGTGTATGCGAAGGTTTGCGTATTGCCTGCCGGAATAGGTACGCCGTCAAAAAGGACAGCTTCTCCAGCGCAAGCACTTAGTTGAATTCCAGTGATAAATGTGCTTGTGCACACCTGTTTAAGAAGCAGGGCGACTTGGCTGATAGCGTTGCAGCCCATGAGGTTGGTGCTGGCTTCGCCGATGATGACCTTCCAGCCGGGCGGTAGAGCGTTGGTGTCGACCACTGCCGAATAGCTACCTGCAGGTACAGCAGAGAAGGCGAAAGCGCCGTTGGTGCCCGAAAGCCCAGAAGCAACTGCAGCGCCGTTTTGCCGCAAGTGTATAAGTATACCATTGACGAGGGTGTCGCTGGCATCCACGACGCCATTGCCGTTTACATCGGCCCATACCTGTCCTAAAATGCTGCCAAAACCATCGTAGAGATTGAGTGTGAGTGGTCCGCTGCGGTTGGTACACCCAAAAATATCGGTCAGCTCGGCGTAATATGTTCCGCTTTGGTCAGGAGCAAAAGTGGGTGCTGTAGCACCTAGGATGGGATTACCGTTGAAGAACCACTGCCAAGCCGCGATATTGGGGAGCTGGGGAAGGCACAGCGTGTCGGGTCGACAGCGCGTATGACAGCCGGCTGGGATGGCGGACACTTGTGGGCCAGGAAGAATGACCACAGAATTGCTCCGCATTTCGCAGCCAAATTCGTTGATGACGCGCAGGAAATAGCGCCCCGGCTGGGTAGTCGTCAGCGGCACTCCCGTCTGACCGGTATTCCACACAAACTGCCAATTGCTTGGGCTTGGGCCACTGTATTGAAGGGTGTTTGCCGTTCCAGCGCAGGGAGGAGCTATAAGGTTGCTGATAAAAAATCCCGTTGGTACAGGATTGACGTTCACTACAAAAGGCGGCGACTCACTGGTGCAACCTGTAGTTAGGTCCGTTATCGTAACGGTGTATATGTGTATTCCTACAGGCAGGCGATTATTGCGCTGCTCGGAGAATTCGATGCGCGCGCCCGTCCCGCCCGTAGACCAGCTGTACGTCAGCTGGCCTTGCCCTTGAGCGATGAGATACACATCGTCGCCTGCGCAGACGCTGTGCGACGGATAGGCCAGGCCGATTGTTTGACCCAGTTCATTGAGAATAGTTGCCTTAATAAGGGCATTTGGTCCGGGTACAAAGCGCACAGGCACCGGTGGTGGTGTATAAGTGCAGCCGTTAGCATCAGTAAGCGTAACGCCGTAGACGCCCTCTTGCGCAACAACAAGAGTATTGGCCTGGCTGCTATCGCTCCAGATGTAGGCAATGCCGCCCGCAGGAGCGGTCAGGGTAAGTGTTGCCCCTTCGCATAGCGGGGCCGGATGATTAGGCGCGATGCTTCCACCAAGCGTGTTGGCTACAATCTCTATGGTGCGCGTTATGGTGGATGAGCAGCCGAAGGCGTCGGTGGCGATGGCAGTGATGGTGTAAGTTCCCGGCGAAAAACGGTGATAAGCGGGCGTTCCGGTGGCGGTGTTCAGCGTACCTGAGGTCGGGTCACCAAAGTCCCACGCGAGGTTTTCACCGTTGCCTTCAAACAGCAGTGCGTTACCTTCACAACCGTTAGCCGGTGTGTTAATTAAGGGCTGTGTCGGTTGACGCACCTCTATTGTCTGCGCCGTAGTGGCGGTGCAACCGCTGTTGGCGGTGATGGTTAGGCGAATGGTGTAGCTGCCACCGATAGCGAAAACATGGCTCGGCTCGCGCAAGTTGGAAGTGTTGTTTGCCCCGGAAGATGGGTCGCCAAAATCCCAGTTCCAGGTAGCAATGCCGCTACCGGGCAAGTGACTGCTTCCTTCTTGAAACGCTACGGGCACGCCAGCACAAACCGTCGGAGCAGAAAAACGCGCCACAGCTTCTACGCTAAACGGTTCGTAGAGGAAACACACCTGGCCGGTGCTGACGGTCTGGGCGAGTAGAAGCGCATTTTGATGACCCACTTCTGGAAAGACGCGGTGCACCACGTCGCCCGAATCAGCTGCAAAAATCCCTTTCCCCCATTGGAAAAAGTACCATCGGGCAGACCCGGGCAAGTAGTCTGGTCCTCCGGCTTGAACGCCGATAGAGTCGCAGCGCCCGGTGGGCAATATCTGAATAACCACTTGACCCGGTAAGCAGGGTGGCGCACCGCCAGGGACCGGTAAGCCTCCGCCTCCGCCTCCGCAATCTTGGATGATGCTGAGCGGACCTGCAGTGGCTGAGCAGCCGGCGGCATTGGTTACGCGTACGGTGTATTGGCCGAATTGGTTGGTGGTGAAGGTCGGTGTATTGCCGCCCACAGGGATGCCGTCTTGAAACCACTCGTACGTCAGTCCACCGCCAGTGTGCACCACCGCTTGCAAAGTTACATTTTGTGGGTTGCAGAAACTCGTAGCGTCGTTAGTAGAGAGTGTAACGTAAGGCGTTGTGCGCCCTGCAATGGCAAAAACCTCTTTTATTGGACAGCCGTCAGCATCTGTAGCCTCCACGACGTAATTTCCCGGGCCAAGCACTACCGTGTCGGCTGTGCCGAGCAGGTGGTGCTTGGCGTCGAGCCAACGATAGTTGAACAAGGTTTGGGCAGTGCGCACCACGGCAGTTTCGCCTACGCACAGCTCTGTCGGATGCAGCACAGTCGTCGGTTGGGTAGGCGATACAACTATGGAAAAGGATATTGTCTGGCCACAAGCCGAAGCTTGCAGCGTATGAACACCGCCGCGAGGCCAATAAACCGCTACCTGATGAGTTCCCTGGCCGGCGGTCAGGACGCCGGCATCGGCGGGCTGCACGCTCCATTGTATGTTCAGGCCCGAAAGTCCGTTTAGCTCGTATAGGGCAGTTTCGCCCATACACAGGGTGTTGGGTCCGGAGAGGATGGCTCCGCTGAGTGTTTGAACGTTCAGCAGAGCGGTGTTCGATAGGCAGCCTAACCCATCGCTCGAAAGCGCTTGAGCCGAGAGTTGGTACGGGCCATTGGGTTGCCACGTTATGTTGATGGGATTACCTAATACTGTTTGGGGAGGTGCCGGACCGTTCTGCACCGTCCACCGCACGGTGGTGCCGGCAGATACGCCTTCTGCTGTGTAAGTCAGCGTTTGTCCTGGGCAAGCCACTGGCGGACCGCTAATGCTCGTAGGCGCAGCGGGCAAGGCCGGCACACGCACGCCCCACTCGCGGGTGTCGGTGCAGGTTTGGGCAAGGTTGGCCGGCACAGCGCGCATGCGGTAAAAGCCAGAACCAGCATTTAGCGGCGCCGAAACGGCAGCAGACGGGCCAGGCGAGGTCCACACCGGAGAACCATCGGGGCCAAAGAGCGTCCAGTGGCTCGACAAGTTTTGATTATTCACCGTCAGGCGCGCTAAGAAATTAGCCGATGTACCGGCACACACTTCTACCGGCCCGTTGAGAAAAAAAGGCGACAGAATGCGCACTTCAATAGTGTCTTGGCCACCACAGCCCAAGTAACAGTTGTCGTAGCGCACCGACAGGCGATGTACGGCGTTGGGATTGGCTGCGCCGCTCCACCGCACGAGTACTTGCGAAGTCCCTTGGCCCTCAACAATTGTGCCGCCGCCGCTAAGCGTCCATACGAAAGCCGTGCCGCCATAGGCCTCAATGCTGTACACCTCTTCAGCGTCGGGGCATACGCGCTGGCGCCCTTGAATCTTTGCACTATTATCTATAATAGGTATGCGCACAAGGGTAGGGAAGGGACACACTGCACCTGTGCAGGCCTGTGGCGTCAACCAAATGTTGCCCACTGGGCCATTGTTCCATTGAACCACAAGACTATCAGCACCCGGGATACCACCGCCTAACACGGAGCCATTCGGGCTGATGTTCCAGCTAATACCTGAGCAATTGGCCGCTGCGCGATAGGTAGCTACGCTTCCAGCACACAGATCACCCACACAATCCAGCGTTGGCGATTCAGCATCGAGCACTTCGATGACCGCCTCGGTCGTGTCGGTGCACAGGCAACCACTAATGGCTACTAGTCGCACGGGGTAGATGCCTGGCTGGGTAAAAGTGTGTTGTACGTGGGTGGTTCGGATAACCGATAAGTCATCGCCAAAAAACCATTCGTAGCGCTCGGCATTTTGGCTGCGGTTGTCGAACCAAACCGTTTGGCCCTTACAAATGCGCACCGTATCGCTGCCCGTAGGCGATAGAGGTTCGGTGTTAAAGGCAGCCTGTGGCTTCTCCAAAACGGTTACGCATAGACTTGCCTCGCCCACACAAGAAGGCTGGCTATTCGAAAAGACGACTACAGATACAGACCCATAGCCCGAAGCCCTCCAATGGACCGTTACAGCAGATCGGTGTGGCTCATGGACGATAAAACTATCGGCGCCAATGACTGACCAGGTAATATTGGGTATCCCGCTAATGACAGGTGGCTTTTCAATAGAGTACGTAACGGTGCTGTTAGGGCAGACTCGATCGCATAGGTTTTCATCGGAGGCATCCGTACTGTCGGCTGAAGCACACAGAGAAGCATTAGACGAAACTATCTTAACCTCTACAAACGGCAATACGCGCACCTCTGTAGAACTGATGCCCAGTAGGCTGCCGTTGAGCGAAGTGAGGCTCACGGAAATTTTGTAGATACCCGATTGATAAAAACAAAACGTCGCCACACTGTCGGTGCTGGTGGCTACTGTTGTTCCACTGGCTGTAGCCTGCGTCCATTGGTACCCACCAATTGTACCGGTAGAGCCGCCGGGAGGCGTAGTAACGATGACCCGGTATGTGTAGCAACCCGGGCAGACGTTTGTTGGGCCTTGAATGATTATAGCGGTATTTTGGGCCGCCAATTTGCAGCAGAAAGCAAGAAATAAGCAAAGGGCGGAGAATACTCGGTTAAAAGGCTTCATAAGTGCAGGTGTGGTTGGCGATTAAGAAAAAACGCAGCGTAAAATCGCTATAAAGATGCGGCATATCGGGCGAGCGCTGCTGAAAGCACGTTGAGTTTTAAATGGGGAGCGCGTTTGGCCAAACACCTGGTTTACTACCTTCGCGACTAAGGTTTCTTTAGAGAAAAATGCCTTGACAGAAGCCGATTGGAGCTTCGCCCGGAGTACTTGACATGAGGAGTTTTTCGAAAAGCAGTTTGCCTTCGTTATTCGTCGCCTCAATGCCCGGTATGGGATTTTTTTATATCAAAAAGGCAATCTTAGAAACAAGCACATGGAACATCATACCCTGACCGTCAGTCGAACCGCTCACTACTACACCCTTGGCAAGCCTGGGGCACACATACGCCAGTTGTGGTTGGCCTGCCACGGCTATGCTCAGATGGCTGCTGAATTTTTGGAGCAACTGCGCCCCATAGACGACGGCAGCCGCCTCATCGTAGCGCCAGAGGGGTTGAATTACTTCTATAAGAAAGGTTTCGACGGCCCAATAGGAGCCAATTGGATGACCCGATACGAGCGCGAGGCCGCCATTGCCGACAACGGAGCTTACCTGGAAGCGCTACTTTATCGGCACACAGCTGCTTTATCGCCTCAGGTGCGCATCGTGCTATTTGGCTTTTCACAAGGTGTCGCCACCCTATGCCGCTGGATTACACGCTATCACCCACCGTTTCACGACCTCATTCTCTGGGCCGGATTGCCGCCCGAAGACCTCAGCTATCGCGAGCATTTGGATTACTTAGCCGAGCGAAACCTCTATTGGTACTTCAGCCCTGATGATCCTTTTCTTTCTCCTGAACGCCGAGAACAGGTAAGGCGCATCGAGGCGCGCGATGGGCTGTCCTTTCGCCCAATAACCTTTCAAGGTGCTCACGACATCCCAGCTGCAGCGCTCCAGGAGGCAGCCGAAAATCTACTCGACCGTTCGGTTTAAAAGGCTTTGCGCGCGGGTGACTTCAGAAAAAAACTATAGGCTCGTTCAACTCAGCCGAATTTCGTCTTCGTTCTCCAGAAAAAAACGGTATTCAGTTAGCGCATAATCGGAGTGCGGAACAATGCGGACCCATTTGTTGTATTTGATGAACCATCGCCAGCGATAATTCCACCAGCCGCGCAGCAGGTAGGCCTCGACGAAGGGGTGCACTCTCAGGTATAGGTCGCCTTTTGGGCGTGATTGCATGATGAATTCTAAATCGCGCTCGATATCGTCAGTCACCAATAGGGTGGCATTTACTTTGCCTGTGCCGCCGCACGTTGGGCAGGCTTCTGTAGTATCTAAGGTAACTTCCGGTCGGGCGCGCTCGCGGGTAATTTGCATGAGGCCAAATTTGGACAAGGGCAGAATGGTGTGCTGCGAACGGTCGTTGCGCATAAACTCCTCCATGGCCTTGACGAGTTGTTTGCGGTGCTCGAGGTTCTTCATGTCGATGAAGTCCACCACAATGAGGCCTCCGATGTCGCGAAGTCGAATTTGGCGAGCAATCTCTTCGGCGGCTTCCAAATTGGTTTTAAAGATCGTTTGCTCCACGTCGTGAGTGGTCATCTTGTGCCCGCTGTTAACGTCAATGACGTGCATGGCCTCAGTCCGCTCAATGACGAGGTAGGCGCCACTCGGCATAGTAAACGTCTTGCCGAAAGAGGCTTTTATTTGGCGAGTAACGCCAAAGGCATCGAACATGGGGCGGTTTCCAGTGTAGAGTTGGAGAATACCCACCTGCTCAGGGCTGATGCTTTGCAAATAGCTTTTAATTTCACTGTATAGCTCGCGATCATTGACGACGATGCGGCTAAAGGAGTCGGTCAGGAGGTCGCGCAGGATGCTAGCGGGTTTATCCAGTTCGCTAAGCAGCTTTGCCGGTGGGGTTACGGTTTTGAGCTGCCGAAAGATTTCTTCCCAACGGCTAAGCAGGGTGTTGAGTTCTTCGTGAAGTTCCTGTACGCGCTTGCCTTCGGAGGCGGTGCGCATGATGATGCCGAAGTTTTTAGGGCGAATGCTCTCAGCGAGCGTGAATAGGCGTTTGCGCTCTTCGGCGTCGGCAATTTTCTTGGAAACAGTAACCGAATTGGAGAAGGGCGTGATGACCATGCAGCGCCCCGGCAGGTTGATTTCGCAGGAAAGGCGAGGCCCTTTGGTAGAGATGGGTTCTTTAAGAATTTGCACTAAGACAGGGTGGCGCTTGTCGAGTACTTGGTCAATTTTACCCGTTTTGACAATATCCTCTTCGAGTTTGAAATTGTCTAATCGGTGCGTTTGGATACTGCCGTTCATGACGCCAAGAGTCCATTTTTGGACCGAGCGAAGCTTCGGGCCCAAGTCAGTGTAGTGCAAAAAGGCGTCTTTGCGATGCCCGATATCTACAAAAGCAGCATTTAGCCCAGGCATCTGCTTGCGGACTTTCCCAATGAGGATATCGCCTACAGAGAAGGTGCTGTTCGTCTTTTGGTGGTGCAGTTCAAGGAGCTTTCCGTTTTCCAATAACGCTATTTCGATGCCTGTTGGACCAGCGTTGATAACGAGTTCTTTTTCCACGACGTAAGGACGGTTTTCACGAGGCCTCGCGGAAGGGATGTAGCGCAAGCGCTACAAGCAGCGTCAGTAGCAAACTTTGCCTGTGCAATCAATAAGCTAGCAACTCGCATTAGAGCGCTTACTTCCCCAATCTTGAGGAAGAGCATAAATACCGGCTTGCAGATTGGTTAAGCAAGTGCCTTGTGCAGGTGATAGGGAGAGAAGATGCTGAGTGAGCACAAGGCGCAGGCTTAAGAGAGGGTTGCATAAAAGTGCAGCAGGAGCAGGCGCGCAAAAGGAACTACAGAAGATTTAAGCAGTAAGAGAAGGCCATTGAAAAAGAGAAATAAAGGCATTGAGGTTGTCTTTGGGAGCAAGGGCGAGAAGCTGCACCTTTTTAGGCACAGCTTCTCATCCACAAGTGCATTGGCATTTCGAAAAGACCTTGGCCCTCTAAACAAAGACGAGAAAGCGCCTGCCAGCGTTGCCTAACGGTTCTTCTTCTTATGCCGGTTCTTACGCAGGCGTTTTTTGCGTTTGTGTGTAGCGATTTTGTGACGTTTGCGTTTTCTTCCGCAAGGCATAGTGATAAATTAAATTAATGGAGTGATCTAAAAAAAACAGTTCAAGAAAAGAGAGGCGCATTACTGGCATCTACTTGCCAGCGCTGCGGCTTTATCGATCTGCCCCAGGTTTTCGTAGGCTTTCGAGAGCAAACAGGGGGTATTGGGATTGTTTGGGTCTAATGCCAGCGCTTTTTCTAAGCGCTCGACGGCGCGCTGCCACTGTCCGGTTTTTAGCGCTAACCGGCCTAGTGCGTTGTAGACGGCGGCACTTTGAGGGTATTGCTGCTCCAGCTCGCGCAACATCTGAACAGCTTTCATAGGGTTGTCAGCGGGCGGATTTTCGGCATATACCAGCGCCATGTTGACGCGGTACTCTGGCGTCTGAGGGGCCAGCGATACCGCGCTTTCAAAAGCTCGGATGGAACGCTCCGCATAGTGTTTGCGCAAGCGCACCTCTGTTTCACCCTGAAGCGCTTGGTAGTAAGTAGCGCCCGCAACAGACCATGCTGAAGCGTCATTCATTTCCTCAGCCACTTGTTCAGCTACGATGCCCGCCACGCCTCTGTGCCCGCGTGCATACCACCAACCCGATAACCCCTTGAGGCGCTCGATGCGCTCGGAGTCGCTTTTTGCTGCACCTATGGACTGCTCTAACCCTACCAGCGCGGCGCGCTCTTCTGAAGTCAAGCGAGCCTTTGCGCTCTCCACTAACTGTTCCGAGCTGACCTGCTCGCCGCGCAATGCCCGAGATCGCTCCTGAATTTTCAAACTCGGTGGTGTTTTCGGAAACCCAAAGTATAAGGCAACAAATACCAAAATGGAGGCTGCCAACGCTGCATAGTGTGGTTTACTCATCGCCATAGTGTACTTACTCCTTTAGTCTTCCTCCTCCTCGCGCGACGGTAGCGAACTGACGTTGTTCTTAACTTGTTCTACGAAAGATTTAGCTGGTTTAAAAGAAGGAATATAATGCTCCGGAATTTCTAAAGCTTTACCCATTTTGATGTGGCGCCCTACTTTTTTAGCTCGGCGCTTTATAACAAAGCTGCCAAAGCCGCGCACATAAACATTTTCGCCGGACTCCAGACTGCTCTTTATTTCCTTAAAAAGCGCTTCGAGGGTAACTAAGACATCTACTCTCGAAACTCCGGTCTTTTGTGAAATAGCGTTAACAAGGTCAGCCTTTCTCATGCGTTATTTTGTTGATTTTAAACGTGTTGTAGTGAAAAAGAAAGGGGCTTCAAAATGGGTGGGCAAATTTCGGACAATTTTCACCCAGCGCCCAAACAATGCCTCCGGTTTTTCTTTGAGGCCAATAATTTTAGCGCTCGTGGCGTCAAAATGAAGAGTGGATAGGTCGCAACACTGAACTTTTCGGCAGCAAACTTACTGACTAACCGAATATAGCAAAGGCATTTAGCAAAATACTTTCGAGGGAATTTTGTCCGAGCAATTTTTCTCTACCTTTGGGCCGCCCAGAGCCGCTGTTTTTTTGTGTTGTTCGGACATCGTTTTTTGACTTATGCTTTTATCCATGACTGGCTACGGCAGAGCCGTAGGAAACTACGGTGACAAAGTCATCTCCGTAGAAGTGCGTGCGCTAAATGCCAAAATTACCGACCTGAAACTGCGTTTTTTGGGCGACTACAAAGAAAAAGAGCTGGAGCTGAGGCGTATCGTTATCGAGCACGCAGAACGCGGTAAAATTGATTTGCTCATTGAGGTGCAAAGCGCAGACGGAGCGGCTGCGGTTAGCCTAAACGAAGCTCTACTCCGAGGGTATTATCGCGAGATCAGGCGCATAGCGGAAGACTTAGAGCTTTCCCATAGCGACATTTTGCCTGCGTTGCTGCGCATTCCCAGCATCATCAATTCCTCTGCTGCAGAAATAAATGACGAGGAGTTTGAGGCTCTGTGTGGTGTAGTGCGTCAAGCTTTAGACAATCTGCGCGAATATCGCCGCCAAGAAGGCCGAGCATTGAGTGCCGACTTGCGTTTGCGCGTGGAAAACATCCTGCAATTGTTGCGCGATCTTCAACCCTACGAACAAGAGCGCTTTGCGCGCATGCGCGAACGCTTGCGCAATAATTTAGAGGAAAACTTAGGAAGAGAAAACATAGATGCCAATCGCTTCGAACAGGAGATTCTCTACTATTTGGAAAAGATGGACCTCACCGAAGAGAAAGTTCGCCTCGACCAACATTGCCGCTATTTCATAGAGCAGCTCGAGGACACCCAGCGCTCTGCCGGGCGTTCGCTCAACTTCATTAGCCAGGAGATGGGACGCGAGATTAACACCTTGGGGGCCAAGGCCTACGACGCCAACATCCAACGGCTCGTCGTTCAGATGAAAGACGAGTTAGAGAAGATCAAAGAGCAGTTGGCCAACGTACTTTAACGCTCTTGCATATCGGCGTAGTAGACCAGTTCCCAGTTTCCATCGCTGCGGCGCATGAAGCGGCGCTCTAAGGCGTAGTTGGGGGCTGATGCATAGGCGATTATCTCAACGACGTATTGGTCCTCCATGGCGCGTAGCTGTCGCTTAAATTCACCCGTGCTAAAGTCCACTGCGTGTTGGAAACGCCAGGTCGAGCGCTCCCAATACGTAGATTTTCGCTTCCAGCGGCCGTCAGGCTCCTGTGCGGTTACTTGGCCAGGCAACGGCCAACTGATGTGTTGCACCTGAAAAACGCTGTCAGCATGAAATTGGCGATAAAACGCCGCAAAATCAGCAGGCACCTCTTCTTCTGGAGTCGATGAGAGCGGCGGCGGGGAGGGAGAAGTGGGCGGAGCTGTAGAGCGCTCGCGGCAGGCTGCAAGCCACAATATGCCAATGGCGCTGATAATAAAGAGTAGATTACGCATCAGACCTGTGAATTTAGCCCAAATCGGCAAAAAAGCGGCGCACCTCGGTAGCGTCTTTTGGTTTGATACGGCCAGAGAGAATAAGTCGTATTTCGCGCCGACGAGCCGCACTCTCATAAAGACTTTGCTCCTCACTAGACAGGGGCAATACTTGTGGTATTTCGATGGGAGTTTTGCGTTCGTCGTCTAAAGCGACGAAAGTAAAATAAGCGTGGTTGCATCGCCGAGGATTTTGCCCCTTAATGTCGCTGCTGAATACTTCTACATATACCTCGACGGAAGTGTTGAAGGCGCGCGTTACGCAGGCTTCCAACATTACCACCTCACCTACGCGAATGGGCTTCTGAAAAGAAATGTGGTCTACTGCAGCCGTTACTACATGCGCCTCGCAATGGCGGCCCGCGCAGATCGCGGCTGCAA
The DNA here is from genome assembly GCA_937934275.1 of uncultured Saprospiraceae bacterium. GTDB lineage: Bacteria > Bacteroidota > Bacteroidia > Chitinophagales > Saprospiraceae > M3007. The sequence goes on from CALHAM010000035.1 coordinate 20,498, forward strand.
TGTCCATCCAGCGCATCAGATAGCCACCCATAAGGTTACCCATAGGATTTGCATCGTTAGGCATGACCATTTCGGTCATTATCGTCCGACTTTCGGAAACTTTTTTGGGTGGTAAAGAGCGTTTTTCCATTCCACTCAAGATGGTAAGGAGCGAATATCTCGTTGGTGTTGCTGCCAATAGCGAGTGGCCCAAGCGTACCCGCCAAAAAGTGCTGTTGAATACAAGAGGTCACCCATCAGGGTATTGCCGAAAAATGGGAGGCCTGCTGCATAGCAGGTGCCTAAACCTGCCAGCGTATGGGGATACATGCCAGATGTGGCCCAAACACCAAAGTTAGTGAGTAGAAAGAAGATCACCGAGGCCGACAGGCTGGCCAGGACGACTCGGCCCGCTCCCTGCTTGGTGCGCAACAGCAATCGCCCCACTACAATGACCAGCCCAAATGCTGCATACACCCAAAGCGAGCCAAACCATACCCAGTGGTCGAAGAGATGACCGTATACCACATTGTTGAGGTAAAGATCACTCAGAAAGAGGGACAGGAAAGGAACCGCAAAGGCCAGCCACCGGCGGTTGAAGACCGAAGCGCCGAACAGCCCTACAGCAGCGATTGGCGTAAAATTGTGAGGATGTGGCAAAAGGCGCGTCAAAACGGCTAAAACAATCAGCCCTACGGCTATGCGATATTTCATGTATCCAACAAGTGCGTTTGTGTCGGCAAAGATAGGCCACTCCTTCGGAAGCAAGCGTGGCGCACAGGCCTTTTTCACCACTCGTATCCTTTCTCTGTGGCGTTTTTATGGCAAGGGTAAAAGGGCTTTGGGCAACAATAGCAGTGCTTTTGTCCTGTTTTTTATGTCCATGTGAGGCATTGCGCTTAACCTTGCTAAAAAAACGATAAAAACAAAGTTTCTATCAATCAGACGTATGAAGCGCATTACCCTGCCTACCTTCTTGATCATCCAGCTTATTGCTGCGAACGCCTCACTACTCTTAGCCCAGCCCGACCGATGGCAACAGCACGTCAGCTACGAGATGTTTATCGACATGGACGTCCAAAAACACCAATACCGCGGCACACAGCGATTGGTGTATACCAACAACAGCCCCGATACCCTAACGCGTGTTTTTTACCATCTCTATTTTAATGCGTTCCGGCCCGGCAGCATGATGGATGTGCGCAATCAGCACATTGAGGACCCTGACCGCCGCCTTAATCGGATCGCCGAATTGCTGCCCGAAGAGCAGGGCTGGATAAAAGTCAGGAAGCTGACCCTCAACGGCAAGCCCACTCGATTTGAAACGGTGGAGACCATTCTGGAAGTTGACTTACCCGAGCCTATCTTGCCCAATAGCGCCGCTGTCCTCGAGATGGAATGGGATGCGCAAATCCCCATCCAGATTCGGCGCTCTGGGCGCTTCAACAGCGAGGGCATTGACTACTCGATGACGCAATGGTATCCTAAACTTTGTGAGTACGACTACCAAGGGTGGCACGCAAACCCTTACATCGGGCGAGAGTTCTACGGCGTTTGGGGCGACTATGATGTGAAGATCCGCATAGATAAAAATTATATCGTGGCTGCAGGCGGCTACCTGCAAAATCCGCTCGAAGTGGGCTATGGCTACGAGCCAGAAGGTGCCGAAGTAAAACGCCCCGACGGCGATAAGTTGACTTGGCACTTTAAAGCCTTTCAGGTACACGACTTTGCCTGGGCCGCTGACCCCGACTATACACATGTCAAAATCAAGGCTGAAGACGGCACGATTATGCGCTTTTTCTGGCAGCGTGGGCGCGGCTACGATGAGGCTTGGGAAGCCCTGCCTGCCATTATGAGCCGCGCACGCACCCTTATGAATGAGCGTTTCGGACCTTATCCCTACGGCGAATACAGCTTCATTCAGGGGGGGGACGGCGGTATGGAGTACCCTATGGCCACGCTCATTACCGGCAAACGCTCGCTGGCGAGTCTCGTTGGCGTGAGCATTCACGAACAGATGCATACATGGTACCAAATGCTCTTGGGCACCAACGAAAGCTTACACGCTTGGATGGACGAGGGCTTCACCGTCTATGGCTCCACCATCGTAGAGGAGCAACTGGCTGCTGAAGGCCTATTGGGCAAGCGAAAACCCGCTGAGTTTCCTTTTCAAAGCTCCTATTCTTCCTACTTTATGCTCGTTCGTTCGGGCAAAGAAGAGCCGCTCACCACGCACGCCGACCGATACCACACCAACTTCGCCTACAGCATCGGGGCCTATTCGAAGGGATGCGTCTTTTTACACCAATTAGAATATGTGATTGGCAAAGAGAACTTGGCCGCTGGCTTGCTGCGCTACTTCGATCTTTGGAAGTTTAAACATCCTAACCCAAACGATTTTATTCGCGTCATGGAGCAACAAAGCGGGCTGGAATTAGACTGGTATAAGGAGGACTTTGTGCACACAACAAATTATGTGGACTACGCCATTGACTCGGTGGCTGAGGATGGGCGTAAGAACACCCGCGTTTTCATTCGGCGCAAAGGCGCTATGGCCATGCCCTTAGATGTTCTCGTTACCTACGCGAATGGGAAACAAGAGCTCTTCTATGCGCCTTTGGAAAGCCAGCGTGGTTTGAAACCAACTGAGTCTGCGGTGAAGCGCACCGTATTGCCGCGCCATCGGTGGGTGGAGCCGACGTATACCTTTGTCATACCGGAGCCGCTCAATCGCATTGCCTCCATCGAAATTGACCCGACGCGTCGCCTGGCCGATATCGAGTTCTTCGACAATGTCTGGAAGCGACCTAAGTAGGAGGGGGCCCTTTCCCACCACCTCAACAATAGCGCTTTGGCTTTTGGCTATTTGAGCAGGGAAGAAAGCAACTAAAATGCACGAGGCGATGATGGATAAGATCACCGCCTCGCACAGATGAAGCATTCAAGAGCGCATCAAGCGCGCTGTTCAATTGGGAATAGAGATACCGTTCTCGGCCAGAATTTGTCGGGCGCGTTCGAGAATGGTCGTGTCTTCCAAATGAACGATACCGCCGTTTGGGCCGGGTTCGAGGTGCCACTCGACGATTCTTCCGTCTTTGTAGTTGTGTGCCCCGAAGTAATTGCGCACCGTTTGCTCATCGAGGTTCAGCTCCTGAGCGATGCGTGCAATGCTCCCTGACGGTAAGGCGTGCTTGATGCGGCGAAGCTCTTCGAATGTGATATTCATAGCTACGGTAAGTTTTGATGAGAAGATGCGTATTAGATATTCAAAATACGAGGTCTTGTATTATGGCGCTTCAAGGTATGGCATTTGTCAAAATTCAAAAAAACTTAATGGTAAAAATTTTTTCATTTACTTAGGCTTTTGCTTGATGGATATCTTTGCTCCGTTGCCCAAGGCGTTTTTTCGAGCATGCGGCTGCATTTGATTTCGTTCGACATTCCGTGGCCGGCTAACTATGGTGGAGCAATGGCGGTTTTTCATCAATTGCAGGCGCTACATCGGCTTGGTGTTCAGGTGGTTTTGCATTGCTTTCAATATGGCGGGCGAACACCACAGTCAGAATTGGACAGATATTGTGAACGGGTGTACTACTACGCGCGTTCGCGAGCGCTATGGCATCAGTTGAGCGCTGAGCCGTTTATTGTGCAGACGCGCAAACACTCGGAGCTGTTGCGGCGCTTGCTCGACGACGACGCCCCCCTTCTTTTTGAAGGCTTGCACACGGCGGGCTGGTTGGAGCACCCGTCGCTTCGAGAGCGGAAGAAAGTGCTGCGCATGCACAATGTGGAATGGCAATATTATGCGCATTTGGCTCGTTTGGCCATCTCGCCGGTGCAGCGCCTTTACTTACAGATAGAGAGCTGGCGTTTGCGGCGGGCAGAGAGGCGCCTGTTGCCTTTGGCGAGCGACTTATTGGCTTTATCGCCCTCTGAACGCGATTATTTTGCCCAGCGCTACCCTGTGCGCGTGCATTATTTACCTGTATTTCACCCTTATGAGGAGGTGAACGGCTTGCCGGGCAGAGGGGACTACGTCCTCTTTCACGGTAAACTGAGCGTGCCCGACAACGAGCGCGCTGCTTTGTGGCTGCTGGATGAGGTATTCGCTCACCTGCCCGAAGTAGCCTTTGTCGTAGCAGGCATGGCACCCTCGGCGCGCTTGCGCGCAGCTGTTGCTCGACGGCCCAACGCAGCACTGGTTGCTGACCCAGATGAGGCGCAGATGGATGTGCTCCTTCGGCAAGCACATGCAAACGTATTGGTCTCGTTTCAGTCGTCGGGCGTCAAGCTCAAGCTGCTCAGCGCGCTCTTTCGCGGACGCCACTGCATCGCCAATCGGCATGTGCTTGCCGGGACCCCATTGCATACCCTGTGTCGTGTGGCCGATAGCGCCCTCGAAATCCGCCAGGCCGTGTGCTCAGCCTTAGAGTCTCCATTTACAGAGGCTGAACTTGCGCAGCGAAAACACCTTTTGGAAGCGCACTATTCCAATCAGGCTAACGCGCAGCGCTTACTGGCCATTCTCAACGAAACTTATGAACATTCTGTCGCCCATGGGGTTTAGGCGCTTACTTAATTAAAATGCAGAACGCCCTGTAGTCAAGCATATGTCTTCACTAGAAAGTATCCTTTACGACCCACGCCTCAGCCCAGATCATCGGCGCATCGCCAATAAAGTACTTGAAGGCAAACGCCTCACGCCTGAAGAAGGCTTGTACTTGTACGAACACGGTGAGCTAGCCTTTGTGGGGGCTTTGGCCAATCACATCCGGGAGCGCAAGCACGGGCATAACACTTATTTCAATCGGAATTTTCACATCGAGCCGACCAATCTGTGCGTCTATGATTGCAAGTTTTGCTCCTATTCGCGCCTAATCAAGCAGCGCAGCGACCCCGACGCTTGGGCTTACACAATGGAGGAGATGCTCGACATCGTGCGCCGCTACGACGACCAACCCGTTACGGAAGTGCACGTCGTAGGCGGAGTGCTGCCTCAGTACGATGTGACGTTTTATCAGGAGCTTTTTCGGCGCATAAAAGCGCACCGACCGGCCCTGCACATCAAGGCCCTGACACCGGTGGAGTACCACTATATCTTTAAAAAAGCCAAAATCAGCTATGAAGAGGGCATGCGCCTAATGAAGGAAGCTGGATTAGACAGCCTTCCCGGCGGTGGCGCTGAGATTTTTCACCCCGAAATTCGCCAGCAAATCGCTGCGGACAAGTGTACGGCCGAGCAGTGGCTGCGCATTCACGAAATCTGGCATCAGATGGGAGGGCGCTCTAACGCTACCATGCTTTATGGGCACATTGAGCAGTATTGGCATCGCATCGATCACATGGAACAGTTGCGCCAATTGCAAGACCGCACTGGCGGCTTTCAAACCTTCATCCCGCTTAAGTTTCGCAACCAGTACAACCAAATGAGCCATGTGCCCGAGAGTACCGCAGTTGAAGACTTGCGCAATTACGCCATTGCTCGCATCTATTTAGACAATTTTGACCATATTAAGGCCTATTGGCCGATGATTGGCCGCACCTTAGCCCAAATGTCCTTGGCCTTTGGCGTAGATGATATTGACGGCACCATTGACGATACCACAAAAATCTATTCTATGGCAGGTGCTGAAGAGCAACACCCCGCCCTCACGACACAGCAATTGGTCGACCTCATTCGCCGCGTAGGTCGTCGCCCCATCGAGCGCGATACGCTCTACAACGTGGTGCGCGACTACACCGATGTCGTCTTTGAAGAGGATAACGCTTGGCGCGGATACTTGGAATTGCCGGTCGTAAACGCCTGACTTCACCTCTCGCCTTCCTGTTCAGCAGCCCTTCTGTCGCATGCGCCTTTCTGTGGTCAGTTATTTGAATACTAAGCCGTTCATCTACGGGATTTTCCGAAGTCCCCTGTCCGACCAAATCGAGCTGAGTTTAGATATTCCCTCCATGTGCGCGCAAAAATTGCTGCGGGAAGAGGCTGACCTAGCGCTGACGCCGGTGGCCGTCATTCCTGACCTGCCGGAAGCCCATTTGCTTTCCAACTTTTGTATTGGCGCTACGGGAGCAGTGCGAACAGTGTGTATCTTTTCTGAAAAGCCTATTGTCAGTATCCGCCGCCTTTTTTTAGACTTTCATTCCCGCACCTCAGTGGCTTTGGCTCCCATCTTATGCCGTGAATATTGGGGCGTCGAGCCTGAGCTGCTGCCTGCCTATGACGGCTACGAGCAACACATTGGCGGCGATACGGCTGGCTTAGTGATTGGTGATCGCGCCATAGGCATGGAAAAGCGCTTCCCCTATGTATACGACTTAGGCCAGGCTTGGAACAATTGGACTGGCCTACCTTTTGTCTTTGCTGCTTGGGTGAGCACTCGCCCTCTACCCCCCGACTTTGTGCGCCGCTTCAACGAGGCCTTGGCCGACGGCATCGCGCAGATCCCCCAATTAGTCAAAATTCTGCCCACTATACCAGATTTCGACCTAGAAGTTTACTTTCGGCACCACATTAGCTATGAATTGAACGAGGCCAAATGGCAGGGACTTCAGCGCTTTCTTAGTTACTTGCCTACCCAAGGGCGCACTTTGTTGATGCGAGAGCGCTTCGAAGGCTCAGGAACCAGAACTGTGTAGGGCTAATTCGCCCTCGATTAGGAAAACTTAACTGCCTTTCGAATGTTCAATACATTAAAATGGCGCAACACGTGCAAATATGAAGACACTGACCGCCTGGATGCTTCCTCTTGTCTTATTTACCGCTTGCCCCCAACCGTCGGTGCAAAAACAAAAAGAGCAAACCATGTCCAAGACCCATCCGACTGCCATCGCTACTTCGGCCGAATGGAATCCGGACTCCGTTGAAACGGCTACCTTAGGCGGTGGCTGCTTTTGGTGCATAGAGGCCGTTTATCTAGAAATGAAGGGCGTCCTCAAGGTGGAAAGTGGATATGCGGGTGGTCATGTACCCCATCCTACTTATCGGGAAGTATGCACCGGTACTACTGGCCATGCTGAAGTAGTGCAAATCACCTACGATCCCTCTGTGGTTTCTTATGCCGACCTGCTGGAGGTTTTCTTTGCAGTGCACGACCCTACTACGCTTAATCGGCAGGGCAACGACGTAGGGACTCAGTATCGCTCCGTTATTTTTTACCACAACGAGGAGCAGAAGCGCATCGCACAAGCCGCTAAAGAGACAGCAGCACAACTGTGGCCCAAGCCTATCGTAACGCAAATTGCTCCGCTCGACCGCTTCTACAAAGCAGAAGACTACCACCAAGATTATTATCGGAACAATCCATCGCAACCCTATTGTATCTACGTAGTAGGGCCAAAAGTGGAGAAGTTTCGACAAAAGTTTCGTCAATATTTGAAGCAATGAGGGTAACTTTGTTTTACCTTCTTCAAAATTGCGAATACCGGATAGCGTATGCACAACGACCTTAAATCGGAATTGCTTCAGCGTGTTGAAGAAGCTTTGCGCGCCGTGCGTCCTCATCTGAATGCCGATGGCGGCGATGTGGAAGTGGTGGATTTGACCGACGACATGTACGTTCACGTGCGCTGGACGGGAATGTGCCAGTCGTGTGCCATGTCGGAAATGACTTTGCGCGCTGGGATTACGGAAGCTATTCGAGGTAAAATACCGGAAATTGTGGGTGTCAAGGCAGTGAATTAAGCCGTGTCGTGGCGCCAGCGAAAGCGGGCCTAAGTCCTCATTTTGTCCATACGAGGTCTTTCTCTTGCTCCTTCCGCATGAGTGCGGCTCGACGCTAGTCCCGGAGAAAAGGTGATATCGTCTTTGTTGCTAGATGGTGTATTGCTCAGGTTGGGAGCTAGACGGCGAATGCTGGGGCATTCGTCTGTCCGGCGCAGTGCAAGTCTTAATAAAAAGATACTCTATCAAAGGGTTCGCTGCTCTTTTCCATTTACTTTTGTTCAGGTTTTCACTTCCTTATCTTATTCTGTGTCTATGTATAAAAAACTACTATCTGTTTTTGCTGCTTATCTATTGGTAACATGGCCTCTGTACGCACAGCGAATGGTTTCAGCGCAGTTGCTGGGCACTCGGACGCGTGCGCAGATTGCCGCACAGTTTAACAACCCCTTGGTGCAGTACGATGCCCGCTTTTATCGGGTGATTTACACCACCAAAAACACTGCGGGTCTGCCCGATACGGTATCGGGCCTCTTGGTGGTGCCTCAGGACCCTGCGCGTATTTTTCCGCGTTTGGTCTATCAGCACGGCACCTCCATCTCTCGCACGGAGGTACCATCGTTTAATGTGATGACAGGAGGCGAAGGCACCTTAGGGCTGCTTTTTGCCGGAATGGGTTTCCTGACGTTTATGCCCGACTATTTGGGCTTGGGCGTTGCTAAAGGGTTTCACCCCTATGTGCATGCAGCCTCAGAGTCATGGGTAGCGGCAGATATGTTGCGCGCGCTTCCCGATTTTATGGCCTATTATGGCCCCGATTTACATGTCAATGACCAATTGTTCGTAACGGGTTATTCGCAAGGCGGCCATGCCTCAATGGCTTTCCATCGCGACGTAGAGGGGCCATGGAAAGACGAGTTTAAGATGACGGCAGCTAGTCATATGTCTGGCCCGTACAGCATTGGCGAAGTTATGCGCGACATGGTGCTTTCCGAAGATGTTTATTTTTATCCGGCTTACATCCCCAATACATTGCTTTCTTATCAGTACGTTTACGGTAACCTGTTCAACTCGCTGCAGGAAGTGTTTCGGGAGCCGTATGCCACAGTTATTGGTCAGTTTCAAAGCGGCAGCATTAACTTATTGCAGCTGAACATCCAGCTCATCAATCTGCTTACCCAAAGTGAAGGAGCTTGTCGGCCGGTGCGCATGCTGCATCCTCAATTAGTGCAAGAGGTCAAGGCGGACGATTGGCATCCGGTCAATGTTGCTTTGCGCGACAACAACGTATATCGGTGGTCACCTCAAGCACCTACGCGCATTTACTATTGTATGGCCGACGATCAGGTGCCTTTTCGGAACAGCATTGTTGCGCGCGACACCATGCTGGCCCGCGGCGCTGCAGACTTACAAGTGGTGGATGTCAATTCAAATGCCGACCATGGGGCGTGTGCTTCGCCGGCCATCTTCAATACCCTCATCTTTTTCTTGGGATATCGCGAAGTAGGTTACGTAACCAACACCCAAGAACCTACTCCTGTAGGGCCGCTCTTCGTACAACCCAATCCGACGAGTGGTACCGTTTGGCTCATGGATCTACCCGATGCAGGTGGCCAGATCCAGGTGTTCGACATATCTGGTCGTTTGCGCCAGGATATCACGCACGTCAACGACCGCAACTATCGGCTTGATCTTGCTGGCCTAGAAAACGGTCTTTACCTCGTTCGTTTCTTTTCGGGCGACCGCATATGGCAAAGTAAAGTCGTGCTTTACCGATAATCTCGTCTTATTTTTATTCCGGTTTAAAGTTGGTTAGGCAAGCTGTTGCTAAACCAACCCTAAGGTATCCCACACACTCATGAGGAGGTTGAGTGCTAAACGTTTGTATCATCAAAACCGAACTATTCTATGTGCTTGCGTACCTTTTTTCTTCTCTTTGGGGTGTGGGGTACCTCTATGCTCAGTGCTCAGGAAATAGTCAGTGCGCTGCCGTTAGGGGGCCGCACTCGCGCCCAAATTGCCAACCAGTTCAAACAGCCCTTCGTCGCCTACGACGTGCAATGTTTTCGACTCCTTTACACCACGAATAACACGGCCGGTCAGCTCGATACCGTCTCGGGTCTAATAGCCGTACCCATCGACTTGACCCGAACCTTCCCACGCCTATTGTATCAGCACGGGACCGCTTCGGAAAAGACGGGTGTGCCTTCTTTCGATGTTTTTTCGGGCGGCGAGGGCGAGCGGGCACTCTTATTTGCTGGATTAGGCTTCGTAACCCTCATGCCCGACTACTTAGGGTTGGGCATCGACAAGGGTTTTCATCCCTATGTACACGCTGCTTCTGAGGCCTGGGTAGCCGCCGACATGCTGCGGGCCTCAACAGCCTTCCTGTATCAGTACGGCGTGCAAACACACGACCAGTTGTTCGTGACTGGCTATTCACAGGGAGGGCATGCGGCTATGGCCTTTCATCGCGATGCAGAGCTGTTGTGGGGCCAAGAGTTCACGGTAACTGCCTCCGCTCCTCTTTCCGGCCCATACAGTGTAGGTGAAGTCATGCGCGATTTGGTGTTGTCTGACAAGGTGTACATGTACCCAGGCTATATTCCTAACACGTTCATTGGGTACCAAGGTGTCTACGGCAACCTGTACGACTCGCTATCGGTAGTCTTCCGACCCGAATATTTGGGGGATATCGTGGCTTTTGAAAAGGGCCAGATTTCGCTGCTCGAATTACAAATTCGCTTAGTGGCTAAACTCCTCTTGAACGAGCTGGCCTGCCGGCCCCGTCGTCTACTCCGGAACGAATACTTGCAGGCCGTCATGAGCATGCCTGACCATCCCCTCAACGTGGCCCTGCGCGACAACAACGTCTATGCTTGGGCACCCAAAGCACCTATGCGCCTCTACTACTGCTCAGATGACGACCAGGTGCCCTTTCAAAACAGCATTCTTGCTCGAGATTCCATGATCGCTCGCGGTGCTCAAAATGTACGTGCTCAGGACGTTAAGCCCAACGCCAACCATAGTCAGTGTGCTCAGCCCGCCATCGACAGTGCGATCGCTTTTTTCCTTACCTACCGATACATTGGCTTTGCTAGCAGTACAGAGGAGGCCGCTTCGATGCCACTGCTTATTGCGCCCAACCCTACGTCGGGAGACGTCTGGCTTCGCGGCCTACCCGACGCAGGTCAACTGAGCCTAACCGACTTTGGCGGACAGCTGTGCCATGTTACGGATGTGGAAAGCGCTGGAGATCTAGCCCTCGATCTGTCTGCGCTGAAAAACGGCTTGTATGCCGTCAGGTTCCTTTCTAATGGGGGAGAGGTTCGATTGGGCAAACTGGTAATACAGCGCTGATTTTATGTAATTGAGCCCCTCAGCCGCCTCACTTTAGCTCCATTACCTCTATACCCAGCACTCCGCGCCGTATTGGTAACAGCACCGTCTCGCCGGGCTGAGTCAGTGGAAAATGCGGGTGGCTTTTGTATTGAAATCGGTGTAGGCGCCCCTTGTCTTTGACTATAAGGCGGTAGCCGCTGACCTCAACGGACCGGTAGCGCAGCCAACCGTAGGCCGAAGCCACATAGGGAACTTCAGCCACAAACTCAAAGGAGCGATGCTTCACTGTGCCGCCGGCTCGGTTAAGACGGCTGGCGAACAAGGGCATGAACAGGGGCACCAAAAAAGCAATGAGCAGCACTTCGGGTACATGGTTGGCCCAAGGGGTCAAGCGCCGTCGCAGAGCAAACACCACACCTGCAGCCACTAAGGCGCCAAAGAGGAGGGCGCCTATCACCAGGCGGTTGGCTTGCAGAGTGTTGGTAAAAACCGGGTACTCCTGCGTATACAGCCAGATAAGCCCAAACAAGGCAAGGACACAGGTAATGGCGCCTAAGCGTTCGCGCCAGGAGAGATCATCCATAGAAGTGTAAGCAAAGTGGTTGGCCATCCAAAGATAAGGAGACACTTCTATCGCCCTCTCTACGGAAAACGGAAGGGAGGGTCGCTTCTTTGGGCAAAAGGCCCTACCGCATACCTGGTGCGATAGGGCCGGGGGAAGTTCGATCGTTGGTTTGTTTTCCTCTACGCACCCTCTAAGGCTGCTGCACCACCGACAATTTCGGTGAGCTCAGTAGTGATCGCTTCTTGGCGCGCTTTGTTGTAGCTGATGCGCAATTCTTTGAGCAACTCTTCGGCGTTTTCAGTGGCTTTGTCCATGGCAGTCATCCGAGCGCCGTGTTCGCTGGCGTGGGTGTCAAGCAGGGTTTTGTGAAATTGCAATTGCAAAATGCTGGGCACCAGAGTCTCCAACAGCTGCTGCTTGTCTGGCTCAAAAATGTAGTCGGCGCGCTTTTTAACGCCTTTAGCGGTCGTCATCTTAGCTACGGGGAGCCATTGCTCTACGGTAGGGTATTGCGTAGCAGCATTTTTAAAATGGCCGTAGACAATGTCAATGGCGTCGTATTGTCCACTCAAAAAGGCATCCATGAGCGTGCGCGCCAGCGCACTGGTGTGCTCATACGTTAGGTGGTTGAAGAGATCTACGTAGTCAGTGTTGAAGTTAAGATCGCGGTAGCGGCGGCGGAAAAAATCGTAGCCTTTTTTGCCAATGAACAAGAGTGTCAGCCGTCCTTCCTGACGTTGTTTGGCGTATTTGGCCTGAATATGGGCTACCGCTTCCTTGTTGATGTTGGTGTTGAAGGCTCCACATAGGCCGCGACTGGACGTAACAACAACAACTAAAGCACTTTTCACTTCGCGCTCCGCGCCGAAAGCTGTTGTCGCATCATTATCCAAGTTAGACAGAATGTTGGACAACATGCGATTGAGCCGATTGGCATACGGGCGCATTTGTACGATAGCTGCCTGTGCCTTGCGCAGCTTGGCCGCTGAGACCATTTTCATGGCCTTGGTGATTTGCTGCGTAGAAATAATGGACTTGATACGCTCGCGAACTTCTTTGAGTCCTCTTGCCATGAGCTAAAGGTGATTTGAACACCTGCCCTCTGAGACGTTCTTCAGAAGAGGGCCGGTGCTGCGCTTATTTTTTATATGGTGCTGTCAATTTAACGGCCAATTGGCGCACTTGCTCTAAGCTGGAATCTTCGAGTTTTCCCTTGCGGAACTCTTCCAGCACATTAGGCAGTTGCCGCTCCATTTCGAGAAGGAAAATTTCTTCGAACTCACGCACTTTTTCGAGGGGCACATCGCGCAGTAGGTTGTTGGTGCCCAGGTAAATGATGGCAATTTGCTTCTCTACTGGCATTGGGCTGTACTGCGGTTGTTTAAGGATTTCCACGTTGCGAGCACCTTTGGCCAAAATGGCTTGGGTGGCAGCGTCGAGGTCGGAGCCAAATTTGGCGAAGGCTTCGAGTTCGCGGTATTGTGCCTGGTCGAGTTTGAGCGTGCCGGCTACTTTTTTCATGGATTTAATCTGGGCGTTACCACCTACGCGGCTCACGGAGATACCCACGTTAATGGCTGGGCGGATACCGGCGTTGAAGAGGTTAGACTCCAAGAAGATTTGCCCGTCAGTAATAGAAATGACGTTGGTCGGGATATAGGCCGACACGTCGCCCGCTTGAGTTTCGATGATTGGGAGTGCTGTCAGCGATCCTCCGCCTCTGATCAGGCCTGCCTTAACGAGGCTAGGAGGCAGATCGTTCATTTGGCGCGCTACGTTGTCGTCATCAATAATTTTAGCAGCGCGTTCCAGCAGGCGGCTGTGCAAGTAGAATACGTCGCCTGGGTATGCTTCGCGGCCGGGCGGACGGCGCAGCAATAGCGACACCTCGCGATAGGCAACGGCTTGTTTCGACAGGTCGTCGTAAACGATAAGGGCCGGGCGGCCTGTGTCGCGGAAATACTCGCCAATGGCAGCGCCCGCAAATGGCGCATAGAATTGCAGTGGTGCAGGGTCGGAGGCTGAGGCAGACACGATGACCGTATAAGGCATGGCGCCGTACTCTTCGAGCGTACGCGCGATTTGAGCTACCGTAGAAGCTTTTTGCCCACAAGCCACATAAATACAATACACCGGCTCTCCGCGCTCGTAGAACTCTTTTTGGTTGATGATGGTGTCAATGGCAATGGCCGACTTACCCGTTTGGCGGTCGCCGATGATCAGCTCGCGCTGTCCGCGCCCGATCGGTATCATGGCATCAATGGCTTTGATGCCCGTCTGGAGCGGCTCATTAACCGGGCGCCGATAAATCACACCTGGCGCTTTGCGCTCTAGAGGCATTTCGTACTTCTGGCCACTGATGGGTCCTTTGCCGTCAATGGGTTGACCCAAAGGATTGACGACGCGACCCAAAAAGCCTTCGCCAACTTCGATAGAGGCAATCTTGCCCGTGCGTTTTACCAAAGAACCTTCGCGGATGCCCGCGGAAGACCCCATGAGCACTACGCCTACGTTATCTTCTTCTAAGTTGAGAACAACGGCCTGAACGCCGTTTTCAAATTCTACCAACTCGCCCGACTGCACTCGGTTAAGTCCGTAAATGCGGGCAATACCATCGCCCACTTGGAGCACGGTGCCTACCTCTTCTAGCTGTGTATCTGCGTCGAAGCCAGCGAGGTGTTGCTTGAGTATTGCCGAGATTTCTTCCGGTCGAATGTCTGCCATATTGTTCTGAATGTGTGTTTAAAAATAAAAGATGGGCGATTAAAACTCCCGAACGTATTGGTTTTGGCTAAATTCAGCTTTCAAAGCGGTGAGCCGGCTGGCGATACTTGCATCGTAGCGCTTGTCGTCGAATTCTAAAATGAAGCCACCGATAAGCGAAGGGTCTATTCGTTGGGCGATCTCCAAGTTTTCCGCTGCCAAGCCACTGGCCTGCAAGCGCTGCTTGATTTGCTCGATTACGCCGTCGGATAGAGGCGATGCGCTGACAATACGCACCGAGGTGATTCGTCGAATGGCTTTGTATTGGTTAAAAAACTCTTGTACAATTTCAGGTAAATGCGCTTCGCGCCCTTTCTGAATGAGGAGTTGCAAGTAGCGCTGCATAAGCGTACTTACCTTTCCTTCAAAAATGGCGTTGACGATGGCTAATTTCTTTCCCATCGTAAGGATGGGGCTTTTCATCAGCAAATAAAAGTCGCGGTTTTGGAGCGCCCGGCTGATCAGTTGCATGTCGCTGTACACAACTTCCAACTCGTTGCGTTCTACAGCGAGGGCTATGAGCGATTTGGTATAGCGTGCGGCAATTCGATGGTTGGACATAAGTGGACAGCAGATCTCAATAAAATTTTAATTCAGGCGCATTTGCTCGGCCATTTGGCGGGCGTAAGCTTCCTGTTCGGTTTTGTTGCTCAGTTCGCGCTGCAGAATTTTTTCGGCAATTTCTATTGCCATCAGGCCAGCCGTATTTTTCAATTCCACAAGTGCTGCCATTTTCTGGTTTTCGATGTCGCGAAGGGCACTCTCTACTTTACGGCGATACTCGGCATTGGCGCGCTCTTTGGCTTCAGCAAGAATTTGCTCCTTTGCTTCTTTGGCTTCTTTCAACATTCGGGCGCGTTCTTCCCGCGCTTCGGCCAGCAGCTTTTCGTTCTCAGCCTGCAAATTAGCCATTTCCTCGCGGGCTTTTTTAGCCTCATCTAAGGCATCCTGAATGTCTTGTTCGCGCTTTTTAAGCGCATTGACGATCGGCTTGAAGGCAAAGCGGGCTACCAATGTCCAGAAGATCAGGAAGATGAGGACGGTCCAAAAAAGCAAGCCAGGCTCGGGCTTGATGACGGAAAAATCTCCTAAGAGAAGCATATGGGTGCAAAGTAAGTTTTGAGAATTCTTTATTTTGATGTTCACACCTACAGAGAGATATGAAGCGCTTTTATCTGAAAAAATCTGGGTCATTGCGTTGCCAATCGCTTCGCGCCGACCCAGGAAGGGCGTCTCTTGTTAGGCGGGGGCTTTCACGAAAAAGGCCAACACCATGGCAACCAACGCAGCGCCTTCAACTAAGGCCGCCGTCAGAATCATGCTAGCGCGGATGTCGCCCACAGCCTCGGGTTGACGAGCGATGGATTCCATGGCCTTGCCGCCAATCTGACCAATACCAATGCCGGCTCCAATTACAGCGATGCCGGCGCCAATTGCTGCATACATGCGGTATAACTATTTAATAGGTGAATGATGGATGAGATTTTAATGGTCATGAGGCTCTTCAACGGCTGTACCGATATAAACGGCAGACAGCATGGTGAAGATGAAGGCCTGCAGAAAGGCCACCAGCAGTTCGAGTGTCATCATGAAAAGCGTCATCGGCACTGAGGCTAAAATGCCGTATATCGAGCCACTTAGGCTTTCCCCCCCTCGGCCGAAGATGAAAATAAGGCCCACAAAACTCACAATTACAATGTGCCCTGCGGTTATATTAGCAAACAAACGAAGCAGCAAAGTGAAAGGGCGAAGGAAAAGCCCTAAGATTTCAATAGGGGTGAGGATCAGGATTTTGAGTACAGCGGGCACTCCAGGCATCCACAGCGTGTGCTCCCAAAAATGCTTATTAGCGCTGAAAGTAGAAATCAGAAAAGTGAATACTGCCAATACGAGCGTAACCGAAATATTGCCCGTTACGTTTGCCCCACCCGGAAAGAAGGGAATCTGACCTATCAAGTTAAGGCCGAGGATGAAAAAGAAAATGGCCAACAAATAAGGCAGGTATGTTTCGTACTTAGGGCCGATGTTGGGTTTGGCCACCTCATCGCGGATAAAGATGATGAACGGCTCCAAGAAATTCTGAAGGCCTTTGGGCGCTTTTCCCTGGCGCTTTACTGCCGCTTGTGCAGCAGCGCGCAGCAATAGGAACAGCAGCAGCGCCGTCAACAGCATAGTGAATACGTTGCGCGTAATAGAGAAGTCGTAGAAAGAGGTGATGCCTCCGCCCATGAGGCCGCCATCGAAGGTAGTTTTAGGGTCCAGCGGTTCGCAGCGCCCATCGATAATGGCGTAGTAAACGGTCTTTTTCTTCCCTTCAGGCGTTTCTATCTCTTGATGGGTGTAATCGCTCACGGAAAATGAGCCACGCGCATACTGCGGATTGGTCAGGCGCATAATATTGCCGTGCACCAACACATAGCCGTCCAGAGAGCGGGTGCCATTGCCGTGGTGGTGAGCCTCAAAAGCAGCCGTAGTCGTGAATGTCCAACCGTAGCCTGGAGCATATAAAATGCACGGCAGGTGCACATAGAAGTTGCCGACGACATGAACCGCATTAGCATCGGCTATGTGATGTAAGGCTGCCTCTCCAGCATCGAATGGACGCTCCTCGTTGACCGAATGTCCGCACTCGATGGAAGGCAATCCGTCGTGCTTCCCCTGCTCGTGAGCGGCGCCCGACTCATCTTGAGGATGCGAGTGGTGATTGCCTTGGGCCAGAGCGCTGACGCTTAGTGCACTAAAAACCAGAACAATCCAAACGAGACGAAAAGGCATCATATTTATCGGAAAGAAGGCTCTCGTAAAATCGGCGGCAAAAGTACAACGGCGATTTGTTTTCGAAAACCGAGCGGGTTTATTTTTCAAAAAATAATGAGGAATGCTCCCGCTTTCAATGCATGGCCCAAAATTATATTCGGGGGCTAGAAGTGAGCAACGGCTTCGGGCAAGTGCAGCCTTTCCGAAGTAATTTTGTTAAAAAAAGGTTAAGTTGCTAACCGTATGAAATTCCTTGTCAATCCGTTCGTCTGTATCGCATCTTTCACCAAAGTAATTTGCTCAATTTTATGGCAAGAAAAGAATTGTGGATAGGTGCACTTGCCCTCTTGCTTGCTTATACGCTCAACGCGCAAGCGGACCGACGCCCCGCTGCTGACGGCCAAAAAGAACGCATAGAAAGCCAGAAGCCCAAAGATGTTCGCCAGCACGCCGAAGAGAAATCGGACGGTGCCGCCTTTAGCGGTAAGGGGCGTGGTGGGGACAAAAATCTCGAGGACAAAGACAAGCGCAAAGGCAAAAAACACCACAAAAAAGACAAAGACCATAAAGGCCATAAAGCTCATAAGCGACGCGAAGGGCCTCATTCTGAAGAATCCCACATGGGCAAAGACAACGCGCCGGCGTCGAAAAGGCCACCAAGAGCAGATGACAGCAATTCGCCCTCTGCACCGCAGCGCCGACCTGGTGAGCGCTCTACTTCCGGAGCGGAGCCGAAGGCCTCCCCTAGAAGGCAATAGTTGGGCTAATGTGCTCATTTCTTCAAGACGGACAGGCTTTCCAAGGCACTGTCCGTTTGTCATTTGCAAACTGACATAGGCAGTAGGTAACGCCATGGCAGAGGCTCTTTCGGGCTGCGTGCAAGGGCGGCGTCGTTGTCGTAGAAAGTTGCCTTAGGACCTCATACTGGCCTGCCGAATCAGAGAGCAACTGCTTTCTAATGTGAGGGAGGTACTACCTCTTTCCATCGGACTTCCACCACTTCCGGGCTGGTCTTGTACATCTTTAATACCGTTACCTCATAGCCGCCTACAGCGATCACGCTGCCCTCTTGCGGTATACCATCGAGCACTTTAAGCAGCAGGCCTGCCAGCGTGTCGTAGTCGTCGTCGAGCGGGAAGGGTTCGGGCAAATGCTCGTTGATGCGCTCTAAGTTAGTTTGTGCCATCACGCGCCAGACATTTTCCCCAGCGCTGACCACAGGGGGCTGTTCCTGATCGTATTCGTCCTGAATTTCGCCCACCAGTTCTTCCAGGATATCTTCCATGGTTACGATGCCTGCCGTACCGCCAAACTCGTTGGTAACGACGGCCAGCTGTAGCCGGTCGCGTTGAAACTTACGCAGCAGCTGAACGATCTTCTTGTTTGGGTGGGTGTATATGACCGGCCGCATGAGGTCGCTCAAAGTTTTTGCCGACTGCTCTACCTGAGCGACGAGGAGGTCTTTAGTGTGAACAAAGCCGACGATTTGGTCTAAGGTATCCTCGTAAATGGGATAGCGCGAATAGCCCTCTTTCAGGGCAAAGGCGACGGCTTCAGTCAGCGGCGTCTCAATGCGCATCCCGACGACTTGAGTGCGCGGGGTCATGATGTGCTTAACTAAGCGCTCATCGAAGGTGAAGACGTTGTGAATGAGTTCGCGCTCAGAGGCCTGAATAGCACCGCTCTCCGCGCTTTCGGAAATAATGAGCTTAAGCTCTTCCTCCGAATGCGCCTCGGAATGCCCAACCAGTTGGATGCCTATGGCCCTCAGGATGAGGTTGGCCAGGCCGTTGAGCAGCCAGATGAAAGGCCGAAACAGGTAATAAAAGAATTTGAGCGGTATAGCTACCCAAAGGGTGGTGCGCGTAGGGTACCGAATGGCCATGGACTTGGGGGCCAGTTCTCCGAAGACAATGTGCAGCACGGTGATGGTCGCAAAAGCCACGGGCAGCGCAACGCGGTGTGCCATAGCAGGGTCAGGTTCTAGGCCGAGTCCACTCATGGTGTTGAGGATGATGGCGCCCACCACGGGTTCTCCTATCCAGCCTAATCCCAAGCTTGCCAAAGTAACGCCCAGCTGGGTGGCAGCTAGGTAACTGTCCAGGTGTCCTACAACGCTTTCCGCTACACGGGCTACTGCGCTCCTGCCGGCACGCATCTGGATTTGAGAAGCCCGCACTTTGACAATGGCAAACTCAGCGGCAACAAAAAAGCCGTTTAGAAAGACTAAAAATGCGGTGAGTAACAAGTCGGAAATCATGGTTTCTAGGCCTTAAGGCCTTATTATTTATTTTTATTTAAGTGTGGAGCGATACGGCGAGTAATACCCCGCGCAGGCGTTCAGTAAGCAATATGTCGGAGCAGCACGCAGAACTGTCCACTGTCTACGTACAACATGGGCCCTGCACCGCTGAGGAGAACGCCTGAGAAGACGCCTGTAATGGTATCGTTCTGAAAGGAGAGAATCCACAGGGTCAGGTCATGGCTGACGTCGTTAGTGACGCCGGTATAGTTGAAGGAGTCCAGTTGGCTAAATTCCATACCGCCCCACGAGAAGTCTTTGAAATGAGCGCGGGCGTAGGCGGGTTTGTAAGGGAACAAGTCGACGTTTTCGGAGAACTCAAAGCCCAGTGCTAAGCCGTAAAGGGGTTGGGTAGGGTGGTCTTGGCGGATGATTTCCACATATCGACGCGCGGGGCTGTACCAGTTGCTCAGAGTATCCAATCGAGCGCGACTGGCGCGCGCGGCATACGGAGGGGCTTTTGGGTCGCGCCTCAGAGGATAGAGCAAGCTCAGGCGTTGGCCGCGCGCACTTAGGTGTATCCCTCCACACGGCAGTGGGTCTTTCGGCGGGGCAGACAGGTAGGCGATGCTCGCCGCCCAACAACTCAGCACTAACCCTGCTAACAGAGGGTATCTCCACGGAATAGGGCTACTCGGAGGATTGTCGGTTGGAGAAGAGGGAACGTCTTCCATAGGTCATGCAGGCAACTTAGCCAGCGTCTCTTCCAAAATCTGGATGCGTGCCAACGCGTCAGCTCGCTTTTTGCGCTCATTTTCCACAACCGCAGCTGGTGCTGAGCTAATAAAGCGCTCGTTGGCCAGTTTGGCCTCTATGGATTTCAGAAAGCCTCGCTGATACTCCAATTCCTGTTTCACTTTGGCGCGCTCTGCCTCGTAATCCACCTGCTGATGTATCTCCACAAAGTATTTTTCCGTACCCGAAAGGAAGGATTTGGTGCCGGCGGGCTCGGCGTCGCATCGCTCTAAGCGCGACAATACAGCCAGCTTGCATACCAGCTCGGCCAGCCCGTTGCGGCTAAAGAGCGCACGGGACGACGGGCTGTCTTCTACCCACACGGAGAGTGCTTCGCGCGGCTTGATGTGGTATTCATTGCGCACTTCGCGAAGGCGCGTGACCAGCGCTTTTGCCGTTTCTATTTGCTCAACGAGTATGGGGTCGAATGCCGAGGGTTTCGGGTAGCGCTGCACGATGCAATCCTGGCCTGGAGCGCGCTCGCGTAAGCGATGCCAAATTTCCTCGGTGATGAAGGGCATGAAGGGGTGCAGGGCAACCATCAACTCGCCGAAGAGATCCAAGGTCGCCTCATACGTCGCTCGGTCGATGGGTTTTTCGAAACCCGGTTTGATGATTTCCAAATACCACGAGCAAAAGTCGCCCCAAATAAAGCTGTACAGCGTCAGCAACGCTTCGCTGAGGCGGAAGTTGGCAAAGTCGGCTTCTATGGATTGCAAAACCTGGCTAAATTTAGCGCGCATCCACTCGACGGCTAGCGCATTGCGGCACTGGATGCTTTCTTCTTCGGGCAATTCCACCACATGCCAGCTCTTTATCAAGCGTAGGGCATTCCAAAGCTTGTTGCAAAAGTTGCGGCCATTTTCACAGAGCTTTTCATCGAAAAGGATGTCGTTACCTGCGGCGGCACTCGACATCAGGCCATAGCGAACGCCGTCAGCGCCGTAGTCGTCCAATAGTTTGAGCGCATCGGGCGAATTACCCAGCGATTTGGACATCTTGCGGCGCTGTTTGTCGCGCACCATGCCGGTGAAGTAGACCGCCTCAAACGGTTTTTGGCCACGGAACTCGTAGCCAGCCATAATCATGCGGGCCACCCAGAAGAAAATGATGTCCCAACCCGTAACGAGCACTGAAGTAGGGTAGTAGTACCGGATTTCACCATTGGGTTTACGGAAGCCGTCGAAGACGCTAATGGGCCACAACCAAGAGGAGGCCCAGGTGTCAAGCACGTCTTCATCTTGGCGCAAATCGTCGAGCGTCAGTTGTGGATTTTCGGTGACTTGGCGGGCTTGTTCGAGTGCTTCTTCCGCGCTTGTGGCTACAAAAATGTGGGTTTCCTCGTTGAGCGGCTCCGATCGCAGGTACCACGCGGGTATGCGCTGGCCCCACCACAGCTGACGCGAGATGCACCAATCGCGGAGGTTTTCCATCCAGTTTCGGTAGAGGTTTTGAAAATTTTCCGGATAGAATCGCACTTCACGGTTGAGTACCGCCTTCAATGCTGGAGCGCCCAATTCGCTCATGCGCACGAACCACTGCAGCGAAAGTTTGGGTTCTACTACGGCATGGGTGCGCTCCGAGCGTCCAATGTTTGTCGTATAGTCTTCTAGTTTGACGAGATACCCTTCTGCTTCCAAAAGCCCTCTCATGCGCTTGCGCGCCTCAAAGCGATCGAGACCGATAAGCGGAGGATACTCGCAGCGCTCGTTTAACTTAGCGTCGTCGGTCAAGATGTCAATAATAGGCAACTGGTGCCGCTGTCCGATTTCGTAGTCGTTCGGATCGTGAGCTGGCGTTATTTTAAGCGCACCGGTGCCAAATTCCATATCCACATACTCGTCGGCAATAACGGGTATGTGTCGGTTGATGAGTGGGATTCGGACGCTTTTGCCGATTAAATGCTGGTATCTCGGATCTTTGGGGTTGACGGCTATGGCTACATCGGCAAAAATGGTCTCTGGCCGTTGGGTAGCGATCACGATGCCACTCGTGACGCTGTCTGCTGCTTTTTGGTCAACGAGGGGGTATTTAATGTGGTACAATTGTGAGGTTTCTGTTTGGTAGATAACCTCTTCGTTCGACAACACGGTTTTGGCTTCGGGGTCCCAGTTGACCATTCGCAGACCGCGATAAAGTTTACCTTTTCGATATAGATCTACGAAAACGGAAATGCAGTCTTCGTAATAGCCTTTATCCATAGTAAAGGCGGTGCGTGTCCAATCGCAGGAGGCCCCTAAGCGGCGCAATTGCTGAAGGATGATGCCTCCGTATTTCTCCTTCCATTGGTAGGCATACTCCAGAAATTGTTCGCGCGTCAGGTCTGCTTTACGCAGTTTCTTTTCGTCGCGTAACCAGCGCACTACCTTGGCTTCTGTAGCAATAGAAGCGTGGTCAGTGCCCGGCACCCAGCAGGCGTTCTTGCCGTCTAAGCGCGCTTTGCGAATGAGGATATCTTGGATAGAGTTGTTGAGCATGTGCCCCATGTGGAGCACGCCCGTCACGTTTGGCGGCGGAATGACGATAGTAAACGGTTCGCGTTCGTCAGGTACAGAGCGGAAGTAGCCGCTTCGCTCCCAATGCTCATACCAGCGGGCTTCCACTTCGGCGTGAGAGTATCGTGTAGCAAGGTCCATGGTGTGGGTTATCCTTCCAAAAAAGCAGTAGCAAAGGTAGGCCCAGAAAATCGTTTTAAAAAAAAGCTCTCATGTCGGAAATAAACCGCACCTTTGTAGCGAGCATATTGCTCAGTATCATTTTTCAAATTTTTTTACCAATGCACACTGGAAAAGTAAAGTTTTTTAACGAGACCAAGGGTTTTGGTTTCATTGTTGACTCCGCTACGGGCGAAGATGTCTTCGTTCACGTGAGTGGCCTCATCGACAACATTCGCGAAGGAGATACGGTTACCTTCGATCTCCAGCGCGGAAAAAAAGGCATGAACGCAGTAAATGTCAAATTGGCCTAAGGGGTCGTTTGAGACATTTGAAAGGTATACATGCGTGCCCCTCGTCGCTGTTGCGGCGAGGGTTTTTTATTTTTGCCTTGAATAAATTGAACTTGTTCGAGCGAGTTTTTGCTCCACAATGTGGAATGAGCTACGTTGGGTAGGTTCGACCCAAAATACGGCCAAGCGTCTTTGAGAGCGATGAGTACCCCACTATCCGTGCTGCAGCAATACTGGAAATACCCGGCTTTTCGCCCACTTCAGGAGGACATCATCCAGTCAGTTTTGAATGGGCGCGATACGCTGGCGTTGTTGCCTACTGGAGGGGGCAAGTCCATCTGCTATCAGGTGCCAGCGCTTTGTTTCGAGGGCATGTGCCTGGTTGTGTCGCCGTTGATAGCCCTAATGAAAGACCAGGTGCTTCAGTTGAAGCGGCGCGGCATTCCAGCGGCAGCAGTCTATGCGGGCATGAGCGCACGCGCGATAGATATTACCTTCGAAAATGCTTGTCAAGGTGCTTACAAGTTGTTGTATCTCAGTCCAGAGCGTTTACAGACGGATATGGCTCTGGCTCGCATCGCGCGCATGAATGTCCATTTATTAGCGATTGACGAGGCCCACTGTGTCAGTCAGTGGGGCTACGACTTTCGGCCGCCGTACTTGCAAATTGCCGAATTTCGACAGCACATTTTGCCTCAAACACCGCTGTTGGCGCTCACGGCTACGGCTACGCCTGAAGTGGTGCGCGACATTCAAGAAAAATTAGGGTTTCGCCCCGGAAGTCGGGTATTCCAGCAGAGTTTTGAGCGCAAAAACCTCTCTTACTCGGTGCTTTACGAGGTGCATAAATTGGATAAACTCTTGGGCATTCTGAAGAGCGTTCCGGGTAGTGGCTTAATATATGTGCGTAGCCGTAAGGAGACCAAAGAAGTGGCCTCACGGCTGCAACGCGAGGGCATCAGCGCCGACTTCTACCACGCCGGTTTGTCTATGGAAGAGCGCAACCAAAAGCAGGAAGCCTGGCTTGAGGGCCGCACGCGCCTCATGGCGTGTACGAACGCCTTTGGCATGGGCATTGACAAGCCCGACGTTCGCTTAGTAGTGCACCTGACACCGCCCGATAGCCTGGAGGCTTATTTCCAGGAAGCCGGGCGCGCCGGGCGAGATGGTCAAAAGGCGTATGCCGTACTTTTGTATGCGCCTTCGGATGCGGTTGGCCTTCGCCGTCACTTGCAGCAGGCTCATCCCGATCTTAAAGAGGTACAGCGCGTCTATCAAGCGTTGGGCAGTTATGCTCAAGTGGCCATTGGTGCAGGGAGAGGGGAGTCGTTTTCTTTCGATATTCAGCATTTTGGCACTACTTATCGCTTCGACCTGCCTACTGCCTATGCTGCCCTTCGGATATTGGAGCATGCGGGCTGGATTGCCCTCTCCGAAGCAGCGGGAAGCCTCCCTGCTGTGCGCATCGAGGCAAATCGAGAAGCCTTGTACGATTATCAACTGCGCTACCCATTAGCCGATAAGGTTATTCAAGTGCTCTTGCGGCTTTATCCGGGTATTCAGCGCGAGTATGCGGAGGTGAGTTTGCCTACATTAGCCCGCTATGCTAAGATGGATATCCCTGTTTTGGAGCAGGTCTTGTTGGCCGCTCGCCAGGCCCATATTCTGGACTACCAGCCACCCTATACCCAAGGCACCCTGACCTTTCTGCGAGAGCGCGTGCCGATAGAAGATTTGGCGCTCGATGCCAAGCGCCTCCAATTTTTACGTGAGCGCGCCGAGCAGCGCGTTGAGGCGGTCATTCGCTACGCCGAGACACGCCAATGCCGAAGCCGGCAGCTGTTGGCCTATTTGGGCGAGTTCGATACAAAGCCCTGTGGCATCTGCGACATTTGTACGGGTCGAAACTCAGCGGAGCTGTCTGCAGATGTTTATGAGGCGTTGAAGGCGCAAATTTTTGCTCTTTTGCAACAACAGCACTCCTCTATTCAGGCACTTCTGAACGCTTTCCCATCGCGGGAGCATCCGTTGGTCTTACATGCCTTAGAGCACTTACTCGCTGAGGGTGTGCTTGTCGAGAGCGAAGACGGCAGCCTTGTTCTTCCTTAGTCATCTTGTCTTTATCGGTATGCACTTTTGGAAATATCACGGTGCGGGCAATGACTTTATCCTGTTGGACCAGCGGGAGACGTTTTGTCTTCGGCGCGGCGAGACAGAGCGCATTGCTCGCCTCTGCAACCGCCATTTTGGCATAGGTGCCGATGGGCTTATTCTACTCACCCATCACCGGAAGTACGATTTTGAAATGGTGTATTTCAATGCGGATGGTCGTGAGGGCACCATGTGTGGTAATGGCGGGCGCTGCATAGTGGCTTTTGCCCATCAGCGCGGCGTTCGCAAAAAGCACTATCGGTTCTGGGCCTCTGACGGTTTGCATGAAGCTGAGTTGACGCTCGCAAAATCGCCTCGAGAGTTTTGGGTGGCTTTGCGCATGCGCGACGTAGAGAGCATTGGGTCTTTAGACACAACCTCGGCGGGTGAGCTGGCTTTTGTTGTGGACACCGGCTCGCCGCACTATGTGCAGTGGGTGGATCACTTAGATACTCGAGATGTGTTTCAGGAAGGGCGTGCAGTGCGCTATTCGGAGTTGTTTAGCGCTTATGGCATCAATGTCAATTTTGTGGAGCCTTGCCAGGAAGGTTTGCGTATCCGTACCTACGAGCGCGGTGTAGAAGATGAGACTTTGGCCTGTGGTACAGGGGTAACTGCCGCTGCGTTGGCTTGGCATGCACAACAGCAGTTGCCAGCAGGGAGATATGAGATGTCTGTTTTTGCGCGCGGAGGCGAGTTGCGCGTGCGTTTTAAAGCCTTACCTCAAGGTGGCTACACGGATGTGTGGCTTTGCGGTCCAGCCGTAGAGGTCTTTTCGGGAGAGATAGCGTTGGATTGAGGGCAGGCCCTTTCCTCCATCAAAAAAGCCCCCCTCCATCTTGCGGAGAGAGGCCATCCCAAAAACCGATTTCAAAGTACCGACTTCCTCGCCGTGGGCAGAGGAAGTGGAGATGACGCCTTGTGCAGCGTCATCTCCAGCAGTATCTCCTCGATTAC